>JAKBAA010000064.1 GCA_021809425.1 Actinomycetes bacterium
AGAGTTGAGCGAACCGGCCGCCCCCGGCAGCCATCACCGCCCGGGCACCGCCCCGAACGTCTCCCTGCCCGGTGGTCCCGCCTCGTCCGCCGACGCCACCCGCCGACGCCCCGACGGAAAATCCGAGCCAGGAGCATCGGCAATCGCAGTCCCACTGGGTGCTCGGGGCGCTCAGGGCGACCGGGAGCGGCGCGGGACACGCACGACCGTTGCAGCCGCCGGGGCGACCGTGTGGAGGGTCAGCCCGCCGGGACGAGATAGGCGACCACGTTGTCAGCGTAGTGGCGGGTCACCTGGTCGAAGGGGCCGCCGCAGGTGATCATGTCGAGGCGGGGGGGTCCGGAGCGGGTGAAGATCCGTCCCACCGGAAGCTCCGCCTTCGGGTAGAGCCGGCGGGCGACGAGCACGTACCGGAGCGGTCGTCCGGTCGCCGGCCGGACGACCACGGTCGAGCCGAGCGGGGCACGGTCCAGGTAGAAGAGCGCTCCGACCACCGGCACGCCGGCAGCGTTCCGGCCGTCCACGTGACCGACCAGGACGCTCGTCCCGCTCGCCGATCCCGGCACCGGCCCGCCGCTCCACCAGCCGACCGTCTGGATGTCGGTCGGCGGGTACAGCACCCCGCCGGGAGCACCCACCGCCCGGACCGGTACGTCCAACCCGATGCTCGCCATCGCCACCCGCACGGGCGGTGCTGCTGCGGCACGCACGGTCGTCGACGCGCCCTGCCCGGGCAGCCCGGTGCGGGGCACCACTGCCAGCGCCGACCCCAGGGGCAGCCGGCCGGCGTCGACCGCCGAGGACGGGAGCGGCAGCCCGGGCCCGGTCGCCGCCAGACCCGCCGACCCGGCGATGACGGCGTGCGGGATCGGCGCCGGCGCCGGCGCCGGTGCGGGGGGCGCCGACAGGGTCAGCCGCCCGGGCACGTACCGGATCACGTAGTCGGCGTCACGGGCCCCGGTACAGGTCACTGGGTAGCTGCCGGCCGGGCTGTGGCCGGTGGCCAGCGCCGAGCAGCGCGCCGGGGAGGCAAGGCTGGCCGGCGACTGGCCGGCAACGAACCCGCGATAGCTCGCCGGGAGCGGCGGCAGGGGCGTGCCGGCCCGCCCCCGTGCCACCGGGCCGTGCACCACCAGCGGCGCCGACGTCACCACCACACGACCCGGCACGTACCGGAACCGGTAGTCCCGGCTCGCCGCCCCGTGGCATCGAACCGCCGCCACCCCTACGTGGCGGAACGCCGTCGCCGGCGCCTGGCAGGTGGCCGGTCGCGTCAACGTCGACGGCCCGGCGCCGTCGACGACGCCCCGATAGGTCGCCACCAACAGGCCCGGCGACGTCCCGTACCGGACGGTCACGTCGGGCGCCACCACCGTCACCATCGCCGGCTCCACCCGCACCCGCCCGGGGCGGTAGCTGACGACGTAGTTGGCATCGGCCGCACCGCCGCAGGTCACCGGGTAGCCGCCAACCCCGCTCGAGCGCCCCACCGGTGTCGAGCAGCTGGCCGGCGAGGTGAGCGAGGCGGCGGTGTCGCTGCCGACCAGCCCCTCGTAGCGCGCCGGCCATCGGGTCGCCGGCGCCGACCCGTACCGCTCGGTGGCACTCGGCGCCTGTACCACGAGCGGCACCGGCGTGATCTGGACGGAACCGGGCCGGTACTGGATCGTGTACCGCGGGTCGCTGGCGCCGCTGCACGTCACCGGGTAGGTGCCGACCGGGCTGCCCACGGTCGCCGTCGTGGTGCAGCTGGCCGGCGAGGTGAGCGAGGCCGCCGTGTCGCCGCCGACGAACCCGGTGTAGCTCGGCAGCAGCGCCGGGAGCGCCGAACCGTACGGAACGGTCACCGTCGGCGCCACGACCTCGAGCGTCGGGGTGACGAGCGGCACGGCGACCGTCGGCGGGTTGACCACCGGTACGTTGAACGCCGGCGGAAGTGGCGACCCGCCACCGCCCGGCGGCGGGGGCGGGGGCGGGGGCGGGGCAAAGACCGACACGCCCGGCTCGTAGGCCCCGACGGCGCACCCCGCGCCCGCCGGGCTCGTGTAGCCCGTCTGGTCCGTCCGCCCGCACAGGTCCGGGTAGCCGGCGATCCCCGCCGGGTCGGCCGTGCCCGACGGGATCACCCCGACGGCCGGGTCGGCACCGTTCGTCACGAGCGCCATCGTGTCGGTCGCCCCGCCGCGGTTGTCGGCCAGCGTCCCGAGGTCGCCCGCCAGGCCGGGGACGACCCCGTCCGAGCTCGCCGCCAGCCCGCAGCTCGTGTCGAACGCCAGGTCGTACCCACCGTCGACGGACGCCGGGGCCGTGACGCCCCCGAAGTGGCACGCCACACCGCCTGGCGGCGACCCCGCCGGGACCCCTGCGATCAGGTCGGCGGCAAGCGTCGGCCAGCTCGACTGGATGGTGCCGCTCAGCAGCAACGTGCCGGACGAGGCGCTCGCGGTCGCCACGTTGCCGGCGAACGTCGACGCCACGATCGCCCCTGGCAGCATGTCCGACACCGCCGCCCCGTCGCCCGCCGTGTTGCCTTGGAAGGTGCTCACGGTCACCGTGACCGAGCCCGAGCCGCCGTCGCCACCACCGCCGCCGATGGCGCCCCCGACGCCGCCCGACCGGTCGCCGTCGAACGTGCTGCCGGTCACCGTCAGCACTCCCGTTCCGTTGGTGCCGTCGGCGATGGCCCCCCCGGTGAACGTCCCCGGCGCGCCCTTCGCACCGACCGAGTCGTTCTGGAAGGTGCTGTCGATCACCGCCAGCGTCCCCACGGCACCGCCGTCGCCGTTGTCGATCGCGCCGCCGGCGCCGAACTCGACCTTCGATGCAACCTGGTCGTTCGTGAACGTCGAGGTGGTGATGGTCGCCGTCGCCGGGCCGTTGCCCACCCCGTTCGCCACGGCGCCGCCGTCGTACACCGCCGTGTCGTCACTGAACGTCGACCCGCTCACCTGGAGGCTGCCGCTGCTCACGATGGCGCCGCCCTCGGTGCTCGTCGTGTCGTCCGACAGCGTGGATCCGCCCACGTCCAGGGTCCCTCCGCTGAGGACGGCCCCACCGCCCGCGTTCGACGTGTCGTCTCCGCCCGTCAGCGTCACTTCCTGCAATGCGAGCGAGCCGCCCGCATCGACCTCGAAGAACCGCTGCGCCAGGCCGCTCGCCATCGAGATGGACGCTCCGGCCCCGTCGATCGTGACGCTCTCGCCGCTGACGATCACCGGGAACGCATCAGTACCGTTGGCGCCGTTCGGGCCGAGGGCCGTGACGGCGTAGCTGCAGCCGGCCGCCAGCTCGATGGTCACCGGCACCGCCGGGGTGGCAGCGGCCGCCGCCAGATCCGCCGACAGGGCGCTCGCCGTGCACGGCTGGTCCACCTGCACCGAAGGGGCCGAGGCCCCAGCGATGCCACCGGCGATGCCACCGGCGACGACCACCGCCACGCCTGGCAGCAGCGCAGCGAGCCCGGCGGCGGCACGGCGCCTCCAGCGCCCGCTGCCTGCCGTCCCACTCCCTTCGCAGGTCGGCCGGCGGCCGATCCTCGCCGAGCTCGCCTTGCCCACGCTCTCGCTCCTTCGTACCGGTGGGCGGCGATGGTAGCGGGCGGCGAATCTAATTGCACTTGCTCGCACGCATTGCGGTCGCGTTGCCACGCTCCGTCACCGGCATGTCGGGCCTCGGGTAGGCTCGGTCACATGCGGGCCGGGGCGCTGCGGGGCCTGCCGCACGCCAAGCTCACCGCCGTCGTCTACGCCGTGTCCATGTTCATGACCATCATGGACACCCAGATCGTCAACGTCGCCCTTCCCACGCTCGGCCGGCAATTCCACGTGACGACTGCCTCCGTCCAATGGGTCGTCACCGCCTACCTCATGAGCATGGCCGTCCTCGTTCCCGCCTCCGGCTGGCTCGGCGACCGGTTCGGCACGCGGCGCGCCTACCTCGGCGCCCTCGCCGTGTTCACCGTGGCCTCCGCCCTGTGCGCCACGGCAGCGGCCTTCCCCGAGCTCGTCGCCATGCGCGTCCTCCAGGGGGTGGGCAGCGGCATCATGGTCCCGGTCGGCATGACCATGCTCTACCGCGCCTACCCGCCGGACGCCCGCGTCGGGGTGGCCCGCCTCATCACCCGCGTCATGGTCGTCGCCCCTGCCACCGCTCCGATGATCGGCGGGGCGCTCGTCACCTGGGCATCGTGGCGGTGGATCTTCCTCATCAACGTCCCGATCGGCGTCGCCGTGGCGGCGGTCGGGCTCCTCCTCGACGAGCACCGTGAGCTGGACGCCGGCGCCTTCGACGCCGCCGGCGCCCTCCTCGGCGGGGCCGGCCTCGGGCTCCTGCTCTACGCCGTCGGATCCGGCCCGACCGACGGGTGGGGCTCGCCGGTCGTCCTGGTAGCGGGCGCCACGGCCGTCGCCAGCCTGGCCGGCTTCGTCCGGACCGAGCTCGCCCGCCCCCAGCCCATGCTCGACCTCCGCCTCCTCGGCGACCGGCTGCTCCGATGGTGCAGCGTCGCCAACGTGTTCTCCACGATGGCCTTCTTCGGCTCGCTCGTCTTCACGGCCCTCTACCTGCAGGAGGCCCGCGGCGTGTCGCCGCTCGACTCGGGGCTGTCGACCTTCCCGGAGGCGGTCGCCATCGGCCTCGCGAGCGGCCCGGTCGCCCGGGCGTTCCACCGCTTCGGCCCGCGCCGCCTGCTCATGGTCGGCTTTGCCGGCATCGCCGCTGCCGCCTTCCTGCTCAGCCAGCTCGGCCTGACGGCCAGCCTGTGGACGGTACGCGGCCTCACCTTCTTCCTCGGCTGCTCGCTCGCCTGCATCATGCTGTCGACCCAGGCCGCCGCCTTCGCCCGCATCTCCCCGGCCGCCACCGGCCACGCCTCGGCCATCTTCAACACGTGCCAACGGGCCGCCATGTCGATCGGGGTGGCCCTCCTCTCCACCGTCCTCGCCCTCGCCGGCGGCGACGTGCTGCACGGCCGGCCGCCCGTGACGGCGTTCCACTGGGTGTTCCGGACCACCATGCTCCTCGCGATGGTGGGGGGTGCCGTCGCCCTGCTCGTCCGGGACAGCGACGCAGCGCCTGCCATGCGCCGCGCCGTCCCCCCGGTCCTCGAGCTCGAGGGCTGACCGGCCGCGACCGGCTCGGACCGTCCGGTGCTGCGGCAGCCGTCAGGCGGTCGAGGTCGCCCGGGCCCGCCGGATCAGCCCCAGCACGTGGCTGCGCAGCCGGGCGTACTCCTCCAGGCTCTTCGTCGTCACCTGGTCCCGCGGGCGCGGCAGGCCGACCTCGACCTCTTCGGTGACGGTCGCCGGTCGACCCGACAGGACGATCACCCGGTCGGCCAGGTACACCGCCTCGTCGATGTCGTGGGTGACCACCACCACCGTCAGGTCGAGGTCGCGCCGGACCGCCAGGGTCAGGTCCTCGAGGTCCGACCGCGTCTGGGCGTCCACCGACGCGAACGGCTCGTCCATCAGCAGCACCTGCGGCTGGTAGGCGAGGGCCCGGGCGATGGCCACCCGCTGCTGCATCCCGCCCGACAGCTGCCACGGATGCCGCTTGGCCACACCCTCCAGCCCCACCTCGGCGAGCGCCCGCTCGACGATCCGCTCCTTCTCCGCCCGCGAGCAGCCCGCCCTGTTGATGAGCGGCAGCGCCACGTTTCCACCGACCGTCAGCCACGGCATGAGGGAGCGGCTGTAGTCCTGGAACACCACCGCCATCTGCGGCGGCGGCCCGACGATCTCCCGGCCGGCGAGCAGCGCACGTCCGGTCGACGGGGCCGACAACCCCGACAGCATCCGAAGCAACGTCGTCTTGCCGACCCCCGAAGGGCCCACGATCGTGACGAGCTCGCCGGCCCGCACCTCGAAGCTGACGTCGCGCATCACCTCGAGCCGTCCTCCCACCAGATCGAAGTGGCGGCCGATCCCCTCCACCTTCAGCATCCCCGCCCCTCTCCGATCACAGGACCCGTCCGGCGCCCTGGTGGGCGCGCTGTCCGCGGTGCCAGCCCAGCACCCGGTGCTCGGCGGCCACGAACAGCAGGTTCAGGGCGTACCCGAGCACCCCGAGCAGGAGCATCCCCGCCCACATCTGCGGGATCTGCAGCTGCTGCTCGGCGGCCAGGGTCACGTACCCGATCCCGTTCGTCGCCGCCACCATCTCGGTCACCACCATCATCACGAAGGCGGCACCGAGCGAGATCCGCATGCCCGTGGCCACCTGCGGCGCCGTCCCCGGCAACAGCACCCTGCGCGGGGTCTGGGCCCGGGTCAGCTGGAAGCTACGCGCCACGTCGAGCTGGATCGGCTCGACGGCATGCACCCCGTCGATCGTGTTGAGCAGGATCGGGAACAGGCAGACGAAGGCGATCAGGGTCACCTTGGCCGTGTTGCCGATCCCGAGCACCACCACGGCGATCGGCACCAGCGCCGTTCCCGGCACCGAGCGGCCGAACTGGACGAGCGGGTCGAACGCGCGCCGCAGCAGCTCCACCCTCCCGAGCAGCACGCCCCCGGCGACCCCGACGACCACGGCGATCCCGTAGCCGAGCAGCATCCGCTCGAGGCTCGGCACGAGGTCCGGGCCGACGTCGGCGAACAGCCACATCTGGCGGAACGTGGACAGGATGGTCCGCAGCGGCGGGAAGTACGGCGACCGGCTGTGGGCCGACCCGAACCACCACACCACGAGCACCACCGCCGGGACGACCGCCCGGACACCGAGCCGCGCCAGGCTGCGCCGGGAGGGGTACACCACCCGCATCACCGCAGCCTCGCCAGGGTCGCCGACCGGTGGCCGAGCACCGCCCGCTCGAGGCGCACGAGGAGCACGTTCACCGCCACGGCGAGCAGTCCGGTGACGAACACGTAGCCGTACATCGGCTCGTACAGCCCGTTCGACTGGGCGTTGCCGATGTCCAGCCCCAGCCCGGGCGAGCCACCGATGAGCTCGACCGACACGGCGACCAGGAAGGCCGTCGAGCAGGCGATGCGGAGCCCCGTCGCCACGTACGGGGCCACGCTCGGCAGCACGATCCGTGACAGCCGCTGGCGGCGGGAGAGCCCGAAGACGCGACCGGTGTCGACCACCAGCGGGTCCAGGTCACGCACGCCGTAGTAGGTCTGGAACAGCAGGATCCACACCACCCCGACCGCCACGTTCAGCACGGCGAGCGTGTCGGTGTTCCCGTAGAACAGGATGAGCAGTGGGAGGTACACCACCGCCGGGATGGGGCGGAGGAACTCCACCACCACGTCGAGCAGCAACCGGAGCCGCTCCGAGAACCCCGTCAGCAGCCCCAGCCCGATCCCGACGGCGCAGCCCAGCAACAGGCCGATCAGCCACTGCAGCATCGTGTGGCCGATCCCCGACCAGAACGGTGCCGTTCCTGCCGCACCGACCATCCAGCGGGCAACCTTGGAGAACGGCGGCAGCGTGCTCGCCAGCGAGCCGTGCCCGAGCGCCTCCCACGCGGCGAGCGCCGCCGCCACCGTGACGAGCGGCGCCGCCCGGGCGACCACCACGCTCGCCTTCGCGTCACGTCCCATCGCCAGGCGGCCGCTTCGTACCGTGCCCGTCCTACAGGTGGGCGATGACGCTGCTCAGGTTCACCGGCGCCGGGATGGCGTGGTAGTGGACCAGGATCGAGTTGTCGACGGCGATCGTCTGCCGCACGACCGTCCCGGACCACAGCGGCAGCGGCAGGTCGGCGTTCACCGTCGACAGCGGCAGCTTGGTCACCTCCGCCATGAAGTGGCGGGCAACCGACGGGTGGCTGTTGGCGAAGGCGTACGCCTTGTTCATCGCCGTCATGAACCCGGCGAGCGCCGACCGGTGGGTGGACACGAACGACGGGGTCGCCAGCCAGTACGTGTACACGGGGCTCTTCGTCCCTGCCGCCTTCATGAACGGGTCGCCCAGGTTGCGCCCGCCACCGGCCACCGCCTCCGAGGCGAACGGCTGGCCCGTCGAGATGGCGTCCACCTGGCCGCTCGCCAGCGCGTGCGCCTGTGCCGTGAACGGGATGGCGATGAAGCTCGTCTTCGCGCTGTCCCCGCCGGCGGCGTCGATCGCCGCCTTCGCCCAGAACTCGAACGGCGTCCCGAGGGCGTTGACGGCGACGGTCTTGCCGGTCAGCTGCTTGAACGAGCTGATCCCGCTGCTCCGCCTCACCACGATCTCGGCCGCCGACCCCTGGGGCCGCTGCACGTCACGCTCGAGCGCCCCGATGATGTTCAGCTTGATGCCGTGCCCGACGGCCTCCAGCGCGGCGAGGTCCCCTCCGTAGCCGACGTCGAGGTGACCGCTCACCATCAGCGGGATCTCCTGCGGCAACGAGTTCATCGGGACGAAGCTCAGCTTCAGTCCCTGCTGGGCGAAATAGCCCTTGGAAAGGCCCAGCTCGACGACCGACCAGTCGCCTGCGGCCAGCGACGCCACCGTCAACGTCGTGGTCCGGCCGGCCCGCGGCGAGCGGCTCGCCCCGGCCGCCGGTGCCACCCCGGCGCCCGACAGCGCCGCCAGACCGAGCGCCCCGGCGAGCGCCCCGCCCACGGCGACCCGTCCCGCTGCCGCCCGCCTGGCGCGTCGGATCAAGCCCACGTTCGGATGCATCGATGCCCCCTTCCCCACCTCGTGCCGAGGTGGCATCGCCGAGATCGCTCGGTGAGATCAGCTGCAGCCTACGAACGGGCGCTGCGCCCGACCAATACCAAGATGGCGACTAGCGTGATAGAAGGCGTCTATACGTCGGGGGGGGCGGTGGAGCGACGGCAGGTCGAGCATTTCGTTGCGATCCTCGACCACGGCAGCTTCACCGCAGCGGCCGACGCCCTGTTCATCTCCCAGCCGTCCCTCTCCCATTCGATCAAGTCGCTCGAGGCAGACGTCGGCGCCCTGCTGTTCCACCGGCTCGCCCGTGGCGTCCGCCTCACCCCCGCCGGCGAGGTGTTCGCCACGTCTGCCCGGCGCATCCTGCAGGAGTTCGACCGCGCCCGCGCGCAGGTTCAGGCGGTCGGCAACGTCGTCAGCGGCAACCTCGACCTGGTGGTCCTTCCGGGCCTTCTCCTCGACCCGCTCCCCGCCCTGGTCGGCCCGTTCCGGGCACGTCACCCGGGGGTCCTCCTCAAGATCCGCCACGCCGAGAGCGCCGCCGAGCTCCACGAAGCCGTCAACGCCGGCACCGCCGAGCTCGGCCTCACCAACGACCCTGCCGAGGTGCACGGACCGCTCGCCACCTCCGTCGTCTCGGACCAGGACTTCAAGGTGCTCCTCCCCCCGGGCAGCGACAGCCCGCCCGACGGGGTCGTGCCCCTGGAGGCGCTCGTCGCCATGCAGGTCGTGACCGGCCCCCCGGGCAGCGAGGTGCGCGACCTGCTGGTGCACCAGGCCCGCCGGATGGGTCACACCTTCACCCCGGCCGTCGAGGTCGAGCTGCGGGGCGGCGCCCTCTACCTGGTGCTCGCCGGCGCAGGCGCCGCCATCCTCCCGGCGTCGCTCGCCGAGCTCGGCCGTGCCCAGGGTGGCGTCGTCGCCTCCCTGCGGCCCCCGTTCCGGCGCACCACCTACCTCCTGCACCGCAGGGCGCCGCTCTCGCCCGCAGCGGCGGCGATGCGCCAGCTGATCGCCCCCCCGCCGCCCGACCCGGTCGCCGCCTGCGAGCCGATCCTCGATCGCCACACGCTGCAGCCACGCAACCCATAGACGTTGCCTATCGGCAGGGTGCACGCATTTCTATTGGTCAACGCCACGCCCACAGCGCACGATTAGGGCTCGACGCCACCCACCTGGCCGCCCCATCTGGCGTCCTCCTGCAAGAAAGGGCGCCCTCCTTGTCGACGCAGCTCATCCTCCTCGGCACCGCAGGTGGACCGACGCCCCGTAGCGCCCGCCACTCCGCCTCCCAGGTGGTCCTGGTGGACGGTGACGCCTACGTGATCGACTGCGGCAACGGCGTCGCCCACCAGCTGCACCAGGCCGGCGTCGCCCCCTCGGCGCTCCGCGGCGTGTTCATCACGCACCACCACTCCGACCACAATGCCGACCTCGGCACCCTGTTCCTCCTCAGCTGGCCCTACCTCCGCCGGCCGGTGCCCGTGGTCGCCCCCCCACCCCTCGTCTCGATGGTGCGCCACTTCCTCGAGATGAGCCGGTACGACCTGGAGATCCGCATGGCCGACGAGGGGCGCCCCCCGCTGGCCGACTTCCTCCTCCCCCGGGAGATCGACCGTGGCGGCGTCGTCTACCAGGACGACAAGGTCGAGGTGCGCGCCGCCCTCGTCGACCACCCACCCGTCGAGCCGGCCTTCGCCTACCGCATCGAGACTGCCGACCGGTCGATCGTCATCTCGGGCGACACCCGCCCCTGCGACGCCCTCGTCGACCTGGCGCGTGGCGCCGACGTCCTCGTCCACGAGGTCATCTACCCGCCAGCCATGGAGAAGCTGGTCGAGGGCAACAACGGGCGCACCGTCCTCGCCCACCTTCTCGCCTCGCACACCTCGGTCGACGACGTCGGGGCGATCGCCGAGCGGGCCGGTGTCGGCACGCTCGTCCTCTCCCACCTCTCGCCCCCGAACCCGGCGGTCATGCCGGACCTGCAGTGGCTCGAGGCGGCTCGGCGTGGCTACTCCGGGACCGTGCTCGTCGGGCAGGACCTGCTTGTCGTCTGACCGGTCGTCACGCCGGTCACGGGAGGCGGCGAGGCCGGCCGTTCAGCCCTCGAGGACGGCGAACACCCGAGCCTCGATGCTCGTCCGCAACGGGGCCTCCGCCGGGCACGACGGGTCGACAAACGCCCCGTGGAACGCGCACGAGGTCGGGCTCGGCGAAAGGTCCCACCCCTTGAACACGAGCAGCTCGTTCGGCTGCATGTCCGAGAAGTACCACCAGGCGTGCGCCGGGTTGTGGCGGACCAGGCTGATCTCGAACTCGAACGACACCTCGCCCCCGTCGTGGCGGGCGTCGGCCACCACGAGGTCGTCCAGGCTCGACGTCCTCATGTCGCACACCGCCAGCGGCACGTCCTGCGGCGGGGGCGTCAGGCAGCGCCAGGTGTTGACGGCGAACACCTTCGGGAAGCGCTTGGCGATCTCCTCGTCGTAGCCGACGGTCTGCTCGAAGAACCAGCGCGCCGAGGCGCCCGAGTAGTCGAGGTGGAGGAACCGCGCCGCGTCCGGGTTGTGGCCGGCGCGGCGCGCCGCGGCATCGGTCGTGCGGATCACGTGTCCCGCCTGGAGCCACACGTGGGCGGCCCCGTAGGCCTCCTGCACCGTCCCGGCCAGCTCGGGCAGGTAGACCGACTGCACCTCTTCCCAGTCCGAGAAGTCGGTCAGCGACGAGGGGGCGTCGAGCAGAGCGAAGCCCTCGCGGTCGAGCGTCGGCGCCACCGGGGCGGTGCGGGCATCCCGGATCTCGATGGTCTCCGGCTGGAGCGGCAGGCGCGACCGCTCGTTGTCGTAGATCTGGTAAACGCCCCGCTCGGACGTGTCCGCCACGTAGTTCACCGCTGCCCGCACCGACCGGACGCCCGACGTGCTGGTCGAACCCGACGCGCTCACGTTCCCCTCCCTCGCAGCGCACCCGCCCGCCACCGGACGTGGCGGAAGCCGCCGGGCCAGCCGGCATGCCGGCTCACCGTAGCCGTCGCCACCCCCCGCTGCCGAGCCCGTCGCCGGCAGCCCGTCCCTCGAGGCGCCGTCAGGCCTCCTCACGCCAGTACAGCGGCGACCACACCCGAGCCCCGTCGCGCCGCACGCATACCCGCGGCTTCTCCCCCGACAGGCTGCCACCCTCGACCACGTTCAGCCGGACAACGACGGCGGCGCCGGCCCGCTCCGGGTCGTGGTCGCGCTCGGCGGTCGGCGACGCCTCGAACACCCGGGCACGCGTCGGCTCGTCCTCGCACACGCGGGCTTCGCCGATGAACGTGTAGGTGGTGAGGTCCTCGTTGTCGCGGTACAGCAAGGCGACCTTCGGGTGCTGCCGGATCGACGTGACGAGGTCGCCCTTGGCGTGGCGGATCCACATGGCCAGCTCGTCGCCGGAGTGGAAGTGCACCGACCCTCGCAGCGACAGCACCGGCTGGCCGTCCTCGGCCACGTAGCCGATCACCACAGGGCGCGCCCGCTCCCGGGCCATGTTGACCCGCTCGACGATGTCTGCCGGCACCACGAAGGTCGTCTCACCCATCTCCCGCTCCCTGCCCGCTTCGTCGCCTCGCGACCGCTCCCCACGATCGTCCCACGCGGCGGTCGACGTACGCTGGCGCACGCCGACCGGCCGGCCGGTCCCGGCCGGCGCGGCGCCTTCTTCAGCGGTTGCCCAGGGAGACCGCCTCCCACCGCACGAGCGGTCCCTCGCCGAACCCGCCGGTCGCCGTCGTGAGCCCGGGTCCGGTCACGCCCTTTGCGACGACGTCCCAGCTGGTCGGCGTGCAGATGAAGGGGGTGTAGGCCTGCTGATTGAGGTACGAGGCGAGCTTGGCGTAGGCGGCCGCCCGAACGCTCGTCGTTGCGCCCGCAGCCCCGGCGTCGATGTACTTGTCGACCGTCAGGTCGTGGATCCCGGTGAAGGGCCCGGTCGAGGCGAGCCGGAACGACACCCCGATGCCGCCGGCCGGATCGAAGGAGCCGATGCTCGCCGGGATCACCGTCCACTTGTGCGTGTTGTACTCGGCCACGAACGACGACAGGTCGGGGTCCTGCTTGATGGTCACCTGCATCCCGGCAGCCTTGAACATCGTCTGAAGGGCCACCGCCTCGTTCTGGTTGTAGCCCCCCGCCGGGTAGTACATGGTGAAGCTCAGGCCGCCGACGCTCTTCACGAGCGCCTTGGCCTTCGCCAGGTCGTACGTCCGGTAGCCAGGCACCTTCGGCTCGTAGAACAGGCCGCCCGGGCCCGTGAACGACTGGCTGATCGGGCATGTCCCGTCGAAGATCTTCTGGTCGATGGCCACCGAGTCGGTGGCGTAGTACAGCGCCTCGCGCGCCTTCAGGTTGTTGAACGGCGGGATCGTCTCGATCTGGACGTCGAGCGTCGAGACGCCTGGATCGGCCGTGACGGTGAGCCCGGACGACTTGAAGGCGCTCACCAGCTGCGGCGTCGTCATGTACTCGTAGGCCTGCGCCCCGCCAGACTTCAGCGTCTCGAGGGCCGACTCGTCGCTCGAGACGTTCTCGAACACGAGCCCCGACAGATAGGGATGCCCCGCCTGCCAGTAGTGCGGGTTCCGCTTCAGCACGAGCTTCGTGCTGAGCGTGTCGCTCACCACCTCGAACGGACCCGCACCGACCGGGTACACACGGAACTTCTTCTCGCCGAGCTTCGCAAGTGCGGTCGGCGAGACCATCCAGGTGAGGTTGGTGTCGAGCAGCTCGTTCAGCGCCGCCCCGTCCGGCGTCGAGAAATGGACGACGACCGTCGAGGCGTTGGGGGCCGTGATCGTCGGGTTGGCCGGCCAGGGCGGGTTCGACCCACTGGTCTTCGTCCCGAGATCACGCTTGAAGTTGAACACGACCGCTGCGGCGTTGAACGGTGTCCCGTCGCTGAAGGTCGTCCCTCGCCGGAGGTCGATCGTGAGCGTGCGGGCACCGTCGCTGAACTGGTACCCCGTCGCCAGGTCCGGGATCACCTTGCCACCAGAGCCGACCTCGAACAGCGCTCCGTACACGGCGTCGAGGAACGAGGCGTTGGCCAGGACCGTCGGGCTCGTCGCAGGGTCGAGCCCGCCCGGGTCGTTGCCGAGGAAGGCGGCCCCCTCCAACACGGTGAGCGTGCCCCCGCTCGCGACCTTGGCATGGCGCAGCGGGTGGCGCGTCCCTTGCGCCGACGCCACCACGCTCGTCGGCACGACGACCGACAGCGTCAGCAGGCCGGCCGCGCCGGCGAGCAGTCGCGGTCGTCTCCCGCCGGCGCCGCCAACCGGTCGGCGCCAACTGCGCGCCGACGCGACCGAGGACCGGAACCATCTGCCCATCGCTGCCCCCCCTTGCCCCCGCAGCTGACACAGATTGCCGTTCACCCCTTGTGTAGGTCGCCGCTCACCGAATTGCAAGCGATTCCCGTGCGTCGCCCCAAAGAAGGGCCGTCACGCCGGCACGGCCGCCGGCCACGGCCGTTACGGGACGAACGCGACGCAGTCGATCTCGACGGCGGCCCCGAGCGCCAGCGCGGCGCACCCCACCGTGATGCGCGCCGGCGGGTCCTCCCCCACCAGCTCGAGGTAGGCGGCGTTCATCTCGGCGAACGCCGCCATGTCGGTGAGGTACACCTGCACCTTTGCCACATCCTCGAAGCTGCACCCGCAGGCCGCCAGGATCTCGCCGATGTTGCGGAGCGCCTGCCTCGTCTGCGCGCCGACGCCGCCCTCGACCAGCGCCATCCCTCCGGGGGCCGTTCCGAGGGTGCCCGACACGAGCACCTGACCATCGACGACCGTTGCGTGGCAGAACGCCGGCAGTCGGCCGAGCCGCTCGACGGTGACCTTGCGGATGCGCGACATCGTCCCACTGCCTCCTCGTGGCCGGTCGCGGGCGGGTCGCCCGGATCGGACCTCTCTGTACCACGCCGGCCGCCGGGCATCCCACCGTCCCCGCCCGGTACCCTGCGGCAGCCCCGCACCCACCCGAAAGGAGGCGGTCGTCGTGCCGCTCGACCCGGACGTCGCCGCACTGCTCGCCCAGATGCCCGCATTCGACCCGAACCGGACGCCGGCGGCCGTGAGGGCCGAGGGCGAACGTCGGCGACCGCCGGCGCGCCACGACGGCACGCTATCCACGCGTGACCTGGTCGTCGCCGGCGCCGACGGGGCGATCGGCGCCCGCCACTACCTCCCGAGCGGCGGAAGCGCCGACAGGGGGCTCCTCATCTATTTCCACGGTGGCGGGTTCGTGCTCGGCGACCTCGAGAGCCACGACGCCGTCTGCCGGGCCCTCGCCTCCGGATCCCAGGCCGCCGTCCTCGCCGTCGACTACCGGCTGGCCCCCGAGCACCCGTTCCCGTGCGGCGTCGACGACGCCTGGGCGGCGCTGCGGTGGGCGCGTGACCACGCCGGCGAGCTCGGGGCAGACCCGGCGAACCTGGCCGTCGGCGGCGACAGCGCCGGCGGCAACCTCGCCGCCGTCACCGCCCTGCGGGCGCGCGACGCCGGGCTGGCGCTACGCCTCCAGCTCCTCGTCTACCCCGGCACCGACTTCTCGGCGCGCCGGCCCTCGCTCGCCGAGAACGCCGGCTACGTCCTAACCCCGGAAGCGATGGAGTGGTTCGAGCGTCACTACTCCCCGGACCCCACCGACTGGCGGGCATCGCCGCTTCTGGCCCCCGACCTCGCCGGGGTGGCACCTGCCGTGGTGCTCACCTGCGAGTACGACCCACTCCGCGACGAGGGCAATGCCTTCGCCGAGCGCCTCCGGGACGCCGGCGTGGCGGTGGAGCATGTCCAGGTCCCCGGAATGATCCACGGCGCCCTCAACCTGACCGAGCTCATCCCGGCCGCCGGGGTGCTCCTCGAGACCTCCTGCCGCGCCCTCCAGGCCGCCTTCGGCCAGGCGTAGCCACCCCGGGTCGGCGGCACGGGGCCGCGGGCCCGGGCGGCGGTGGCATGGCCGTCCCCAGGGGAACAGCCTCCCCAGTCGGCGATCGCGCGTCGATCAGCCGCCGACCGAGACGTCCTGCCATTGCACGATCGAGCCGGACACGAAGCTGGCCGTAGGCGTCGTCAGCCCGACGCCCCTGACGCCCTTCGCGGTGATGTCCCAGCTGGCCGGGGCGCAGATGAACGGGGTGTACGCCTGCTGGTTGAGGTACTCGGCCAGCTGCGCGTAGTACTTCGCCCGGATCGCCGGGTCCTGGTTCGCCTCTCCCTGCGCGATCAGCTGGTCCACCTTCGGGTCGTGGACCCCGCTGAAGGGCGCGTGGGACGCCAGGTCGAACGCCACGCCGATGCCACCCGCCGGGTCCCACGAGCCGATGCCGGCCGGGTCGAGCTGCCACTTGCCGGACACGTACTGCTGGATGTAGGCGGGGAGCCCCGTCGTGGCGAGCAGGGTCACCTTCATGCCGGCCGCCTGGTACATGGTCTGCAGGGCCGTCGCGGTGTCCTGCTGGATCGGCGTGTTCGCGGTGTAGAACAGCGTGAAGCTCAGCCCGCCGAGCTGGTGCACGATCGCTTTCGCCTTGGCGAGGTCGTAGGTGCGGTAGTTGGGCACCTTCGGCTCGTAGAACAGGCCGCCCGGGCCGGTGAACGACTCGGACAGCGGGCAGCTCCCGTCGTAGATGTACTTGTCGATCGCCGCCGCGTCGGTGGCGTCGTAGATGGCCTCGCGGGCCAGCTTGTTGTTGAAGGGCGCCACGGCCGTGTTGAGCTTGACGTCGGTCGCCGCCGTGCCCGGCTGCTCGGTGACGGTGAACCCCGCCTTGCGAAAGGCGCCGACGAGCTGCGGCGTGCCCATGAACTCGTAGGCCTGGGCCTGACCGGAGCGAAGGTCCTCGAGCGCCGCCTCGTCACCTGCGACGTCCTGGAACACCAGCTGGTCGAGGTACGGCCGGCCGGGCTCCCAGTAGTGCGGGTTGCGCCGCAGCACGAGCTTGTTGTTGAAGACGTCGCTCACCACCTGGAACGGGCCGGCACCGACCGGGTAGAAGCGGAACCGCTTCTCGCCGACCTTCCCGAAGGCAGCCTGGGAGATGATCCAGTCGAAGTTGGTGTCCTGCAGCTGGTTGACGGCCGCCCCATCGGGCGCCTGGAACCGCACCCGGACCGTCGTCGGGTTGGCCGCCGTCATCGACACGACGGCCGGCCAGGCCGGGTTGCTCGGCGACCTCGCCGCCAAGTCCCGCTTCCAGTTCCACACCACCACGCCGGCGTCGAGGCGCGACCCGTCGCTGAAGCGGACGCCGGGCCGCAGGTCGACGGTGAGCACGCGCGACCCGTCGCTCAATCGGTAGCCGGACGCCAGGTCGTCCACGACAGCACCTCCGCTGCCGACCTGGAACAGGCCGCCGTAGATGGCGTCCATCATCGTCGAGTTGGCCAGCGCATCGCCATCTGTCGCCGGGTCCAGCCCCTGCGGCCAGTCGCCGGCGAACCCGCTCGCCTCCAGCACCGTCAGGCTGCCACCACGGTGCGGTCCCGAGACCGACCGGCGGGTCGACGCACGAGCCGACAATCGGGCGGCGGCGGCTGCACCGGTCACAGCCCCCGACCCGACGACCACTGCGCCGACGACCGCCACGAGCCGCCGCCACGGCTGCCGCTGCGAAGCTCCGCCCCGCACGGGCCGCGCGCCGGCCGACCCAAGACCGCGCGCGACGAATCCCCCGATCCCTGCCCCCATCCGGGCTCCCCCTTGCTACCGCCGGCGCCTGCCGCCGGCACGGTCAATCGACCAGCGCTGCGCCCCCGGCCCGGACCTCCCGCTCCTTCTGGACCAGCGGGTCGTCCTCGGTGCCGAGGACCCGCCAGTCCTCGCCGGGCTCGAGGATCTTCTCGGCCGAACGGATCGAGGCGTACGGCAGCCCGCCGGCGATCGCCGGCGGCTCCCTCCCCTCTGCCAGGTCCTTCGCCGCCTTGAGCAGCATGGCCCGCATCCGGATCACGGCGACGTCGGTCGTTCCGAGGTGCTCCTCGGCGCGGTCGCAGATCGGCCCCATCGACTCGGTCACCATCAGGTCCTGGCTGACGAAGTCGCCGACGCCGCTGAAGCTCGTCGTACGCTGCGCCTCACGGTCGATCCCGTAGTCGTTCTCGGCCGTCAGCTCCCGTGCCGTCAGGCCGCCCGGCAGCTGGTTGTTGGGCATCGGCTTGTACGGGTACTGGGGCACGGCGAAGAACGGCGGACCGCCCAGCCCGTGCGGGTTGGGCTCGTGGGTCGACACGAGGTACCGCCAGCACGACGTGTCGTCGATCGGGACGAAGATCCCCTGGCCTCCCCCGTAGGGGACGTTGGCCACGCAGGTATTGAACGGGTACACGTAGCAGTTGATACGCACGTGCCGGTGGCCCTTCGGGGTCGTGCGCATCGCCGCATACCGGTAGCCGTACCACTCCTCGTTCAGCTCGAACCGGGGTGCCCGGTCGTGGCGCCAGATCTTCATGGAGTAGCCGTTCGACGGGTAGCCCGGCCGGTCGGTGCCGTCGTCGGGGATGTCGTCGATCGCATCGAACTGGTGGAGGAACGAGATGTGCGCCGAGTCGAGGTTGCCCTCCATGGCCTGGATGAAGTTGCAGCTCGAGTACTGCTTCCCGGCACGTACCGCACCGTCCGGCAGCCCGTCGGTCCCGAAGTCCCGGAACGGCGTCATGGTGTCCTTCGGGCCCATGTAGGTCCAGACGATCCCGCCCGACTCGTGGGTCGGGTAGGCCCGCGCCGTGATCCGCTCGGCGAAGGGGCGCGGCTCGCTCGGCATGTCGCTGCAGCGGCCGTCCCGGTCGAAGGCCCACCCGTGGTAGACGCAGCGCAGCGAGCAGTCCTCGTTGCGCCCGTAGAACAGGGACGCCCCGCGATGGGGGCAGTGCTCCTGGAGCAGCCCGACCGCCCCGGAGGTGTCACGGAAGGCGACGAGCGCCTCGCCGAGCAGCCGGACCCGCACCGGGGGGCCACCGGCCTCGGGCACCTCGGCCGACAGCAGGGCCGGGGTCCAGTACCGGCGGAGCAGGTCGCCCATGAGCGTCCCCGGGCCGACCCG
>JAKBAA010000065.1 GCA_021809425.1 Actinomycetes bacterium
GTGGGCGACCGGGCGTGGCCGGCCGGGCGGCAGCCGGATCAGGCCGGCGGGCGGGGCGGGTCGCTCCGCGGGGGGACCACCGCCGGGGCCACCGCCGGCTGGGACCGGCCGGCGTGTCCGGCGTGGACCCGGTCGAACCCGACCTGACGGCGCTCGGCAGCACGGTCCCCGGCTGCCCCCTCGGCGACCCCTGCCGGGGAGCCCCCCGGGGAACCCTCCTCGAGGGCGGCCTCGGCCCCCTCCACCATGGCCGACGCCGGCGACAGCGACCGGCGGAACTCCACCTTGGGCAGTAGGAACGACGCCAGGAAGGCCAGCCCGCCCACCGGGACGGCGATCAGGAACACCTCCTGGAGCGAGCTGGCGTAGGCGGAGATGAACCCGTGGTGGATCGCCGGCGGCAGCTTGGAGATCTCCGCCGGGGTGATGCTCGACCCGGACAGCGACGAAGGGATGGCCAGCCCGTGGAACTGGGCGGCCAGCTTGCCCACCAGCACGTTCGAGAAGATCGCCCCGAAGATGGCCGCCCCGAACGACCCGCCGATCGACCGGAAGAACGTCGCCCCGGACGTCGCCACCCCCAGCTCCCGCTGGGGCACGGCGTTCTGGGCCACCAGCACCAGCACCTGCATCACGCACCCCAGCCCGATCCCCAGGATGAGCAGGTACAGGTACTGGACCACCTGCGGGGTGGTCGGGGTGAGCAGCGACAGCAGGTACAGGGCGACCGCCATGATCGCCGTCCCCACGATCGGGAACGCCCGGTACCTCCCCGTCCGGGCGATCACCTGGCCGGAAGCGATCGACGTCACCAGCAGCCCCAGCATCACCGGCAGCAGCCGCAGCCCCGAGCTGGTCGGGCTGGCCCCCAGCGTGTCCTGGTAGAACAGCGGCAGGAACGTGATCGCCCCGAACATGGCGAACCCCACGATGAACCCCACCAGGCTGGTCATCGAGAACGCCCGGTTCGAGAACAGGTGCAACGGCAGCACCGGCTCCCTTGCCGCCCGCTCCACCAGGGCGAACACCACCAGCAGCACCACCCCGAGCACCCCCAGCAGGATGATCGGCAGCGACCCCCAGGCGTAGGTGGTCCCGCCCAGGCTCGTCAGCAGCACCAGCGCCGCCACCCCGGCGCTCAGCAGCACGATCCCCACGTAGTCGATCTCGTGGTGCACCCGCCGCAGGTGCCCGGGCACCCGGCTGGCGATCACCAGCAGCGCCACCGCCCCCACCGGCACGTTCACGTAGAAGATCCACCGCCACGACAGGTCGGTCACCAGCACCCCGCCCAGCACCGGCCCCACCACGCTCGCCACCCCGAACACCGCCCCGAACAGCCCCTGGTACCGGCCGCGCTCGCGCGGCGGCACCACGTCCCCCACGATCGCCTGGGCCCCCACCATCAGCCCGCCCGCCCCCAGCCCCTGCACGGCACGGAACCCGATCAGCATCAGCATCGAGCTGCTCACCCCCGACAGCACCGACCCTGCCAGGAACAGCACGATCGCCGCCTGGAAGAACCCCTTCCGGCCGTACTGGTCGCCCAGCTTCCCCCACAGCGGCGTCGACACGGTCGACGCCAGCAGGTACGACGTCACCACCCAGGCGATGTGCGACCCGCCGTGCAGGTCGGCCACGATCGTCGGCAGCGCCGTCGACACGATCGTCTGGTCCAGCGCCGCCAGCAGCATCCCCAGCATCAGCGCCCCGATGATCACCAGCACCCGCCGGTGCGACAGCACCAACCCCGCCCCGCCACCCATTCCTGCCGTTCCCGGGGCCCCGGTTGCTGCGCCCGACGGCATCGCTGCCGTGTCGCCGCTCATCGCCCGTCCCCTTCGCCCTGCAGGCTCATCTGGCTCATCGCTCGCATCTCGCTCATCTCGTCGTGCGCACGTTCCGTGCTGTCGCTGTCGCTGTCCCTGTTGGTGTCGCTGTCGCTGTCGCTGTCGGTGTCGCTGTCGGTGTTGGTGTCGCTGTGGGTGTGGCGGTCGGTGTCGCTGTCGGTGTGGCGGTCGCCAGCCTGGCCGGCCGGGTGGTTGTGCGGGCCGGCCGTCGGCAGGTGGAAGCCGGACGCCATCAGGTCGAAGGCGGCCGCCGTCCCCTCCACGACCGCCTCGATGGCGCCCTCGCCGTCGCGCTGGACGGTGGTCCGCATGACCGCCCGCATCACCGCCATGGCCGCCGCCGTCACCACGGCGGCCGCCTGGCGGTGGGCCTCACCGCCCATCCGCTCGACCAGGGCGTCGGTCACCAGCTGTTCGACCACCGTCAGGTGCTTGGCGTAGGCCAGCTGCACCTCCGGCTGGGCGTGCACGGCGGCGAACCGGCGGGCCCAGGCGTCGTGGTCCTCCCCCGACAGGTCCAGATCGGCAGCGATCGCCCGGAGCCGGCCGAGCACGACGGCACGCAGCGCCTCCAGCGGGGCCACCTCGCCAGGCAGGGCCAGCAGCTCCGCCCGCATCGCCTCCCGACCCTGGGCGTCGTCACCGACCAGGGCATCCTCCTTGGATGAGAAGTAGTTGAAGAACGTCCGCACCGACACGTCCCCGGCCTCGGCGATCTCCTCGACGGTCACGTTGCAGAAGCCCCGCTCCGACACCAGGTCCAGGGCGGCGGCCCGCAGCGCCAGGTAGGTGGCCCGCTTCTTCCGCTCCCGCCGTCCCGGCGGCTCGGCGACCATCCCCGGCTCCGGCTCACCCGGGCCGCCTGGCCCGCCTGGCCCGCCTGGGCCGCCTGGGCCGCCCGGGCCGCCCGGGCCGTGGCCACCGGCACGAAGGGCCCGCTGCGACGTCATCATGGTGCGTACTCTACATCTTTTCTCGCTCTGCAATTTTGCGAGCGGTGCACCGGATGGATTCCTTCGCACGGCGAAGCGTCGACGGGTACGATGCGGCCCATGCAGGGGGCGCTCTTCTGCCCGGTGCCGTACACCGGGGCAGTGCAGCGGCAGGGGTGGCCGGTGCCGGTCACCGAGTACGAGGCCGAGCTGGCCCAGGACTCGATGGCATGGGCCCTGGAGCAGGCCACCACGGCCGACGAGCTGGGGTTCGACTGGGTGTCGGTGGCCGAGCACCACTACGCCCCGATGTCGCTCACCCCCAACCCCATGGTGATGGCCGGGGCGCTCTCCCAGCGGGTCAAGCGGGCCAAGATCGCCCTGCTCGGCTCCAACATCCCCATCCAGAACCCGGTGCGGGTGGCCGAGGAGTTCGCCATGCTCGACACCCTCACCGGCGGGCGCATCGTGGCAGGGATGCTCCGGGGGACCTCCAACGAGTACGTCACCTACGGGGTCAACCCGGCCGAGTCTCGCGAGCGGTTCGTCGAGGCCCTCCAGCTGATCGTCCGGGCCTGGACCGAGCCGGAGCCGTTCGGCTGGATCGGCCGCTACTACGAGTACCGGACCGTCTCCATCTGGCCGAGGCCCGTCCAGCAGCCGTACCCGCCCATCTTCATGTCCATCTCCTCCCCCGAGATGGCCGAGCTGGCCGCCCGCTACCGGATCAACGCCGGGTTCGCCGTCACCAGCGTCCCCCTGGCCAAGGGGTCGGCCGACCTCTACCGGGAGGCCGCCCGGCGGGCCGGCTGGGAGGTGGGGCCGGACCAGATCCTGTACCGGGTGCCGGTCCACCTGGCCGACACCGACGACCAGGCGTTCGACGACCTGGCCGAGGCGGCCGCCCGGCGGCGGTCGGGGGCGTACTCGACCTCCAACCAGGCGGTCGACGAGGCGGCCGCTCGAGCCGGCTACTACGGCCGGGACGTCGAGCACCAGCGGGGCCGGCTCCACCTGGGGGGCGACCTGCGAGACCGCCTCGACGACGGGCGCCTGCTGGCCGGGTCGCCCAAGCTGGTGGTCGAGCAGATCCGCTCCATCCACGACCAGCTCGGGGCCGGCATCATCGAGGTGATCCCGGCCTCCCCCACCCGGGACCAGGCGAGGCGCACCCTGGCGCTGCTCGGCGAGCACGTGCTGCCGGCCATCCGGCCATGGTGACCGCCCCCGTCGGGGCCGGCTTCACCGAGCGCCACCTCGAGGCGGACGGGTTCGCCATCCGCTACCTGGACGGTGGCGACGGACCGGCCCTGTGCTGCTTCCACGGGGCCGGCGGCCTCCAGCTGTCCCGCAGCCATGAGCTGCTGGCCGCCTCCCACCGGGTGGTCGCCTTCGAGCTGCCCGGGTTCGGCCGGTCGCCGGTCAACGACCGCACCGACACCCTCCGACAGCTCGGCCGGACCATGGCCCGTGCCATCGAGGCCATCGGGCTGCACACCACCAGCCTGTGGGGCACCTCGTTCGGGGGAAAGCTGGCCTTGTGGTGTGCCCTCGACCACCCCCAGCTGGTCGACGCCCTCGTCCTGGCCGCCCCGGCCGCCATCCGCGACGGGCGACCCCTCCCGGACGGCCCGGCCCTGGTACGAGCCCTCTACGCCCACCCCGACCGGGTCCCCACCGAGCCGCCCCTCTCCTCCCAGGTGCTCGACCAGCAGCGGGCGCTCACTGCCCGGCTGATCGGACCGGCCCGGGACGCCCAGCTCGAGGCAGCCATGGCCGGCCTCGCCACCCCCACCCTCGTCCTGTTCGGCACCGAGGACACCATCACCCCGCCCGAGCTCGGCCGGCACTACCGCCGGCTCCTCCCCAACGCCCAGCTCGTCCTTCTCTACGACGCCGCCCACGCCCTCGACCGGGACCGGCCGGAGGCGTTCGCCGGGACGGTGGCCGAGTTCCTGGCACGGCGCGACCAGTTCGTCGTGCGCCAGGACAGCGGCCTACGCTACCCCTGAGGGGGCCGGCGCCCCCACGAGGGGGGTGGAGATGCACCGGATCGCCTTCATTGCCGAGACGGCCGAACGCGGGGCGCGCCCGGACGGGCGTGCGACCCTTGCCCAGCTGGATCCCCGGCGGACCGCCCACCTGGTGGTCGACCTGCAGCGCGGCTTCATGGCCCCCGGAGCGCCCGTCGAGGTGCCCGAGGCCCGCCACATCGTCGCCAACGTCAACCGCATCTCGGCAGCCCTTCGGGCAGCCGGCGGGGTCAACGTGTTCCTTCGCATGAACCTGGCCACCGATGCCACCGCCCGCTGGCGCGACTACATCGACCACCTCGGCGCTCGCTCCGACCGCGACCTCGTCATCGCCGCCTTCTCCCCGGGCGCCCCCGAGTTCGACCTCTGGGACGACCTCGAGGTCACCGGCGACGACCTCGTCGTCGACAAGTGCCGCTTCAGCGCCTTCATCCCCGGTGCCTCCCGGCTGCACGACGAGCTCTCCGGCCGCGGCATCGACACGCTCTTCATCACCGGCACCCTCACCAACGTCTGCTGCGAGTCCACCGCCCGGGACGCCATGCAGATGGACTACCGCGTCCGCTTCGTCGCCGACGCCACCGCCGCCCTGTCCGACCAGACCCACAACGCCACCCTTGCCAACATCGACGGCCACTTCGGCCGGGTCGTCCTCACCGACGACGTCGTTGGCGCCCTCGCCCCCGCCGCCGCCGGCGCACGCTCCGCCTGACCGGCCCCGACCGCCCTGACCGCCCTGACCGCCCCGACGGGCGTCGCCGGTCGTCGTCATGGTCGTCGCTGCTACTGCTGGCGCTGCGTCGCCAGAACACCCCGTGACCCGCGGGCGCCGCCCCCGGTGGCCGTCCCCCCGGTGGCCGGGCCGTCCCGGCACGTCGCGGCGGGTCGGGAAGATCGGGCACGCTGTTCCGCAGTCGGTTGTGGCGCGGACAGAGCAGCCGGCCGTTCTCCTGGGTCGTCGGTCCGCCGTCCCGTGCCGGGACGATGTGGTCCACCTGGCAGCGCTCGAGCGGCACCTCGCAGTACGGGTGCTGGCACTGACGGTCCCGAAGCTCCACCGCCCGTCGGGTGGCCCCCTGGAACAGGCGCGTCCTCGCCCCCACCTCGACGCGCGTCGGCCCCCGCCACACGGCCCGCTCGACCAGCGCCTCGTCCAGGTAGGCGAGCAGGCTCCCCGGGGTGACGACCATCCCGTTCGACAGCTCGCACACCCGTCCCGAAAGGGTCGGGAAGTCGACGAGCACCGACAACAGCGGCGCGGGCCGGCGGGCGTCGTCAGGGCAGCCGGCCGAGCGCCGTGCCATCTCGACCAGCGCGTCCGCCCGGCGCTGTGCCGGGGTGCGGTGGAGCTCGCCGGCCACCGGGTCCCGCCCGAGACGGCCACGGGCCTCGGCAACGTCGTGCTCGTAGCCGCATCTCGCCAGCCGGTCGAGCTCGTTCGCCACGATCGCCCCGGCCAGCGGGTCCAGCTCGATCCGCCCCTGGTAGGCACCCTCGAGGCTCGCCACGAGCCACACGTCGCGCCCCGCCCGGCGCTTCAGCGCCTCCTGCTCGCAGCCGTCCGGGTCGAGCTGCTGGGCGAGGTAGGCCACCACCTGCTCGAAGGCCCGGTAGGGGAGCTCACCGCTCTGCTCGCGAAGGAGCTGCTCGGCCTCGCCGACGCCCTCGGGGTGACGGGCCGCAAGGCGCCGTCCGACACAGCGCAGCTGGGCCGTGTTCACCTCGCCCTGCAGCACTCCCTCGCCGAGCACCGGCAGCACCCGCACCAACCGCGCCAGGTGCAGCTGGGCCTGCACCTCGCGCTTCGGGCGCCTCGTCCGGGCGGCCAGCCAGGCCACAGCGCTCGCCGCCCCGTCTGCCACGTAGCCCCCGTCCCGGGAGAACCGCTCGACGGCCCGCGCCACCACCGCCTCGAGCCGGCTCGACAGCTCCTCGAGCGCCACCAGCTCCTCCCCGCCGGACAGCTCGGCGACGTCGCAGGCCACGAGGGCCTCGACGGCGTCGGTCAGGGCGGCCAGCGACATGGGAGCAGTCCACCACCCGGCTGTGACAGTGCCCCGACCCGACCGCTCTGCCACCGGACGTGCCCACCCGGCATCCCCACGACGGTCCTCCCCGCGAAAGCAGCGCGCCCGTGTGGCCCGCCGGTGCCGGATGCCGGCATGGGAGGATGGTCGCCGTGACCGTCCGCCACGACCTCGCCCCCACCGGCGTGCTCCGGGTGTCGATCAACTTGGGCAACCCGGTCCTGGTGCAGGGTGACGCAGCGGCACCGACCGGGGTGACGGTGGACATCGCTGGCGAGGTTGCCGGCCGGCTGGGCGTCCCGTTGCAGCTCCACTGCTTCCCGTCGGCACGCCACTCGTTCGAGTCGATGGAGCGCGGGCTGTCCGACCTGTGCTTCCTGGCCGTCGATCCCGCCCGCCAGCGCTCGGTGGCGTTCACGGCGCCCTATGCCGTCATCGAAGGGGCCTTCGCCGTCCCCCTCGCCTCGCCGATCGTCGCCACCGGCGACGTGGATCGTGCCGGGGTCCGGATCGCCGTGACAAGTGGCTCCGCCTACGACCTGCACCTGTCACGCACCCTCCAGCACGCCTCGGTGGTCCGTGGCGACGAGGCGGTGGCGATCTTCCTTGAACACCACCTCGAGGTCGTCGCCGGCATCCGGGGGCCGATGGCCCAGCTTGCCGCCCATCGAGGCGACCTCCGGCTGCTCCAACCGAGCTTCATGGACATCCACCAGGCCGTCGGCACCCCAGCGGACCGGAGCGCCGACGCCGTCCGGTTCCTCGCTCGGCTGGTGGAGCAGCTCAAGGCCTCCGGCTTCGTCGCCGAGGCGCTCCGTCGGTCCGGTCGGGCCGACGTGGCCGTCGCCGGGCCAGCCGGCTGACCCGCCTGCCCGGCTGACCCGCCTGCCCGCCGCCTGCCCGCCGCCTGACCCGCCGGATGACCCGACTGCCTGCCCGCCGGCTGCCCGGCTGCCCGCTACAACAGCTGGCGAATCTGGCCGATCCGTGCCGACATCGCCTGGAGCACCGCCGCGAGGTCGCTCTGGGTCGAAAGGAACCGGACACCCCGCCGGATGAAGTCGACCTGCTGCTCCACCGTGCTCGGGCCGCCGCACCCGGCGAACTTGCCGTTACGCCGCGCCACGTCGATCACCCGCTCGAGGTCGGCCAGCATCGCCGGCGAGTCCACCCGGCCGCCGTAGCCAGGTGAGGTGAGCAGCATGTCCCCCATGCCCAGGTACAGCCCATCCACCCCCTCGACGGCCCCGATCTCCTCGACGTTGGCCAGCCCCTCCTGCGACTCGAT
Source organism: Actinomycetes bacterium (assembly GCA_021809425.1). Lineage (GTDB taxonomy): Bacteria > Actinomycetota > Acidimicrobiia > Acidimicrobiales > Bog-793 > JAKBAA01. The sequence continues at coordinate 8,131 of JAKBAA010000065.1, forward strand.
CATGCAGATCAGCAGCGTCGCTGCGTTGGAGGCGTCGGTGAACTCCTGGGTCATCATGGTCCGGTAGTCGAGGTGGACCGACATCCCCCCGATCGACCGCTTGCCCACCGGGAGGTACTTGGTCGCCTCCACCGCCCGTCGGGCCGACCCAGGGCTGTCGACATCGGGCACCACGATGCCCAACGCCCCGGCATCCAGGTGACGTGAGATGTCGGGATCGGTCGACGACCGCACCCGAACCACCGGGGCGACGCCGGCCAGCAGGGCACCTTGGATCATCAGCGCGATCGACTCGACGTTGAGCACCCCGTGCTGGGCGTCGATGTAGATGAAGTCGTGCCCGGTCGCCCTGGCGATCCGTGCGATCTCTCCCGCCCACGCCAGCCGCACGTTGATGCCGAGCGCCACCTCTCCGGCATCGATCCGGCGGCGCAGCGGGCTGTCGATCAGTGGTCTTGCCTGGTCGTCGCTCATCCCATCTTCCTCTCCCCAACGCCAGCCCTCGCCGCCCGTTGCACCACCGCTCCCCTGCTCGCCCCTCCGCCCGTCACGGCGCCGGGGCGATCCCCTGGGCGGCCAGGCGCGCCAGGATCACCTGGCGGAGGCCGCCCGCCCGGTAGATGGCCTCGACGCTCGCCGGAAGCGACGCCAGCTCGCCCCGGGCACCCGTCGTCACGTTCACCACCACCCGGGCCGGGTAGTCCACCCGGAGCACCTCCCCGTCCTCGACAAGCCCCGATACACCCGGCACGGCGAACGTCGGGAGGGCCAGGGCGATGCTGTTGCGCCGGAAGATCCCTGCCACCGTGTCGGCCAGGACGGCGACCACCCCGCACAGCTGGAGCGCCTCCACCGCCGTCTGGCGGCTGGAGCCGCACCCGAAGTTGGTCCCCGCCACCACGATGTCCCCGGGGGCCACCTGGTCGGTGAAGTCCGGCCGCAACCCTCGCAGGCAGTTGATCCGCAGCGTGCTCGCCGGGTCGCCCCCCTGCAGCCCGCCGCCGGCCAGCTGGTTGGTGTCGATCGAGTCGCCGAGCTTCCACACCCGGCCCTCCACCACCTGCTCGAGGCTACCCACCGAGGTAGTCCCGCGGGTCGACGATCTCGCCGGCGATCGCCGCTGCGGTCACGGTGGCAGGCCCTGCCAGGTACACCTCGGCATCGGCACAGGTGGCACCGCCGAACCGCCCGTGGTAGTTGCGGGTGGTCGAGCTGATGCACACCTCCTCGTTGAGCACGATCCCCGGGCTCTGACAGATCGCGCAGCCCGGGCTGTCCACCTGGACCCCCGCCTCCAGCAGGTCGCCGATGAGCCCGGCCTGGGCGCACTGTCGGTACACCGCCAGCGACGCCGGCGACACGTAGAACCTGACGTGCGGCGCCACCCGCCGTCCCCGGAGCATCCTCGCAGCGATCTCGATGTCCTCGAACCGGCCGTTGGCGCACGAGCCGATCCGAGCCTGGTCGATCCGCCTCCCGGCCACCTCGCCCACCGGGACCACGTTGTCGAAGCGGAACGGCTTGGCCACCTGGAAGTCGACCGAATCGCAGTCCACCTCGACCTGCGTCGCGTACACCGCCCCCGGATCGGCTTCCAGCGGCTCGTACGACCTGCCGTCGCCACCGCTGGCGGCGACGAACCGGTCGGTGGTCTCGTCGAACGGGAAGATCCCGAACGTCGCCCCTACCTCCACGGCGTGGTCGGCGATGGTCACCCGGCTCGACATGTCCAGGGCATGGCAGAACGGCCCGTCGAACTCGATGGCGTGGTCCTGGGCGAACGAGTCGCCATACCGGCCGGCAAGGTACAGGATCACGTCCTTGGCGAACGGGTACGGCCGCCGCTCCCCTCGCAAGGTGACCTTGATGGTCTCCGGCACCGTGAAGTACAGATCGCCGAAGGCCCATACATAGGCCGCCTCGTCCGTCCCCACCCCGGTCGACACGGCGTTGACCGCCCCGTAGGCGATCGTGTGGGAGTCGTTGCCCACCACCAGCTCCCCCGGTCGCACGTAGCCGCTCTCCAGCATGATCTGGTGCCCGATTCCCATCTCCGAGCGGTAGTGGCCGAGCCGCAGCCTCGCCGCCACTCCTGCCGACTCCCGGTTGGCCCTCGCCACCTCGACCGACCGGGGCGGCTGGACGTGGTCGTCCATCAGGTACACCCGCTCCGGGTCGAACACGGTCGGGGGGCCGTCCGGGAACCCCATCTGGCGATATGTCCCACCGACGTGCAGGTAGTTGATCGCCAGCAGCCCGTCCACCCGGGCGTCCACCAGGTCACCGGCCGCGACGCTCTCGCCCGACGTGCTGTTCCTCGACAGGGCCTTCTCCGCAATTGTCTTGCCGGCCATCGCCATCCTTCCTTCCGGTTGCCCGTGGCGGCGCCGTGCCCTCCCGCCCCGTAACCCCCCGATCGTCCTCGACACCGCTCCTGGTCACCCCGCCCGGTCTTCCGGGCAGGGTGACCAGGTCAGGCCTCCCTACGGCTTGGCCGCCATGGCGACGTCCTCCCAGAGGATCGTCGGGCTGCGGATGGCCTCGGGCAGCTGTGTGGTCAGCCCCGGACCGGTCACTCCCTTGGCGGCCACGTTCCATACCGCCACCGAGTACAGGAACGGGCTGTAGGCCATCTTGTTCAGATAGGCGGCGATCGAGGCGTAGATCTTGGCCCGCCCGCTCGCGTTCCGGATGGAGGCTGCCGCCTCGATCAGGGCATTGAGGTGCGGGTCGTTCACCCCGCTGAACGGCGTCCCCCCGAGGTAGCGGAAGGCCAGGCCGGTTGCCGCTGCAGGGTCGAACGAGCCGGCGGTCGAGACGGCGGCGTTCCAGTTGTGCCCCAGGTAGTTCTGCACCAGCGAGGCCAGGTCGACCAGCTGCAGGGTGACGTGCATCCCGGCTGCTTGGTACATCGACTGGACGGCACTGGCGATCTCGGGCTGCTGGGGACCGGAGTTGGTCATCAGCGTGAAGCTGAGACCACCGAGCTGGTGAACCAGCGCCTGGGCCTTCGCCAGGTCGTAGGTCCGGTAGCCGGGCACCTTGGGCTCGTAGAAAAGGCCGGTCGGCCCGGTGAACGACTGGCTGACCGGGAAGGTGTCCAGGTTGATCCCCTTGTCCAGGGCGGCCGCATCGGTGGCGTAGTAGACAGCCTCTCGCGCCTTCAGGTTGTTGAACGGCGGCTGCATGGTGTTGAGCTGCACGTCGCTCGTGGCCGTGGCCGGGTCGGCCGTGACGGTGAGCCCAGCCGACCGGAACGCCGACACCAGCGACGGGGTCGACATCGCCTCGTACGCCTGCCCGTCCCCGGCTCGCAGGTCCTCGAGCGCCGACTCGTCGTCGGCGGTCGTCTGGAAGATGAGCCCGTTCAGGTACGGGTGCCCGGGCTGCCAGTAACGTGGGTTACGGCGGAGCACCAGCCTGGAGTTCTCGGTGTCGCTCACCACCTTGAACGGGCCAGCCCCCACCGGGGCGCTGGCGAAGGCGGTGGCGCTCATCGTGCGCACGGCGGTCGGCGAGGCCATCCAGTTGACGATCGAGTCCTGGAACTGGTTGATCACCGCCCCGTCGGCCACCTTCAGGTGGACCACCACCGTGTACCGGCTGGGCGCCTCGATCGAGGTCGCCGTCCAGGTCGGCTTGCACGAGCAGGTGGTGGTGAGGTCCTTACGGAAGTTGAACGCCACCGCCGCTGCGTCGAACGGCGTCCCGTCGCTGAACGTCACCCCGTGGCGCAGGTAGATCGTCAACGTCTTGCCCCGGTCGCTCACCTTGTAGCCGGTCGCCAGGTCGCCCACCACCTTGCCACCCGCCTGCAGCTCGAACAGCTCCCCGAAGATGGCGTCGTTCAAGCTGTAGTCGACCCCGCCACTCGTGTTGGTGAACGGGCTGAGGCCGCCTGACCACGCCACGTCGCTGTTCTCCAGCACCGTCAGGGTGCCCCCTCGACGGGGTGCCGCCGCCAACCCACCGCCGTGGGCGTTGGCCGCACCCCAGGCGCTCCCCGCCCCGACCACCGCCGCCGAGACGACCGACGCCCCAAGGAGCGCTCCCCTGGTCCATCCCCGGGCCCACCGACGCCCCCTTGCGGCCGTCTTCCCCATCTCCCACCCCTGTCTGTTCCACATGTTGGAACTTCGTTCCATATACTGCTGCGGCATGGTGGCGGGTTACCGTCGCGCATGTCAAGTGGCCCGAGGTGACCGAGTGACGAGCACCCAACTCGACGACGGCATCCGGCGCACCGGCGCCGACCGCATCCTGGCCCTGCTGGTGGTCATGGCCGACTACCCCCACGGGGCGCGCCTCCAGGAGCTGGCCGGCCGGTTGGACGCCCCCAAGGCGACCGTCCACCGGGGGCTGGCCACCCTGCAGCGAGCCGGCCTCGTCACCCAGGGGAGCAACGGCCTGTACCGGCTCGGTTGGCAGTTCCTGCGGCTCGCCTTCTCCTTCTACGAGCGCCTCGACCTGGTGGCACACGTCCGGCCCGTCCTTGCCCGCCTTGCCGAGACCTTCGGCGAGACGGCCCACTTCGCCGCCCTCGACGGTGCAGAGGTGGTCTACCTGGCCAAGGTCCAGTCGGCCAAGGCCAAGTTCCAGCTCACCTCGGCGGTCGGCGGCAGGAACCCGGCCCACTGCACCGGGGTGGGCAAGGTCCTCCTCGCCCACCTCCTCCCCGACCGACACGCCGTCCAGCTGTTCGTCGACGCCCACGGCCCCCTGGAGCGGCGGACCGAGCACTCCATCGTCGAGGTGGACCCCCTCCACCAGGAGCTCCAGACCATCCGCTCGCGGGGCTTCGCCCTCGCCTGCAGCGAGAACGAGCCCGGCATCAACTGCCTTGCCCTCCCCGTCTTCATCACCTCCACCACCAGGCCGGACGGGGCCATCAGCGTGTCGACGGTGGCACAGCGCGTCTCCCTCGACGACCTCCTCGCCTCCCTTTCCCAGGTACAGGCGATCGTGTCGGACGGCCTCGACAACGACGTATGGCACGCCGTCTCCTCCCCTTACGGCGCCCCGCCGCTCCCTTCCGCCCGCCCGTCGCCTACCGGCGATCAACCAGCCGGCCGTTCGGCGGCCGGCTCGCCGAGCCCGCCCCCTCGCCGCCCAGTCGGGCGGCAGCCGACCAAGCGCTCGCACGCGCCCCTTCGGCAACCGCCCGTACCCGGCACCCCCTGACCGGGTCGGCCGCCCGCCGGGCGCGCCAGCCGGCTGCTGTCACATCGCCGCGACGGCCTGTTGGCCATGATCAACCCGGAGCCCGTCCAACCTCCACCTGCCAAACGACCCTGCGCCGACCGGCCGCAGCGGCGCACCATGGGAGCGGGCGGCGGTCGGTCGCGCCACCCACCCGGCCAGGTCGCCACCGAACCCGCCAGCCGAAGGAGGCGCGATGGACAGGTTGCAGCACCGGCATCGCACCGACCAGGTCGTCCGGCACCGGCAACGGCACACGACGGCAGCGGCCATCGCTGCGGTCGCCGTGGTCGCCTCAGCCGCCTCGGCCGCCTCGGCCGCCTTGGTCGCCTCGGCCGCCGTCGGCGTAGGGGGTGCCATCACCACGACGGCGGGGACGGCTGGCGCCACCACGACGGCGTTCAGCATGGCCGCCAAGTCGGGGAAGGCGGCGGCACCAGCACGCACCGTGCAGCTGTGGCGGATCCGCACCGGTGACGACGGAGCGTTCGACCGGGTGGTGTTCGACGAGCGGCTCGGCCGGTCGGCGTACGCGGTCCTCTATGTGGCCCATCCGACAGCCGACCCGAGCGGGCTGCCGCTGGCCGTCCGCGGACGGGCCTTCCTCGAGGTGGTCCTGCGCTCGACCACGACGGCGGCCGCCCCCGGACGGCCGACCGCCCTACGCACAACCTTGGCGACCCGGCTCGACGAGGTGGTCCAGGTGCGCAAGGCCGGCGAGTTCGAGGCGGTGGTGACCTACGTCATCGGGCTTCACGAGCGCCACCCCTTCCGGGTGGTCACCTTGCGCCAGCCCTACCGGCTCGCCGTCGACGTCCGCCACTGACCGGGACACCCGCTGCCGGTGGGCCGTTGCCCGGTGCATTGCCTATGCAGCGACCGACAGCTTGTCGGGCGCCGGCGGCACGCTCCCCGGGTCGGTCCCGCCGCCGTCGTAGCGGAACGGCGGGTACTCGTCACGCAGAAGCGCCACGTAGGCCACCACCCGGTAGCACCACCGGTTGAGCCCCATCGTCACGTCGAACAGCTGCCGCGGGTAGCTGCCGGTGAAGGCCAGCACGACGGCCGAGGCGACGGCCAGGACGGCGATCACCCCACCGCCCCCGACGATCCGCCAGACCCCGTCGGCGTTGAGCCCCAGCCCGCCGGCCAGGACGGCCACGATCAGGTACTGCGGGATGGCCAACAGCCACCACTTGACCAGCACCAGCCCACGCGACAGCCGCTCGGGGTAGTCGACGGAGAAGTCGGCCGGATAGGTCGGGTCGGGCCGCAGGCTGAACGGAGGGTACCGGTCGGTGGCAAAGGCGCTGATCCCGTAGAACTGCACCCGCCACGTCCACCGGAGCACCCCCACGTTGAACTCGAACATCGACCTCGGGTACCGCCCCGTGACCAGGATGGACAGTCCCGCCACGATCGTCAGCAGGCTCAGCGCCAGCCACAGCCCGATCAGGCACAAGAAGTGCGGGATCAGCAGTACCCACTTGACCAGCCACAGCAGCCGGTTCATCGGCTCCTCGATCCGCCCGTCAAGACGAGCCGGATAGGCCACCACGTTTGCCTCCATCTCCATCACCCGCTCCCTTCCTTCACGCCAACCCGCCGGGGTCGCCCCCGTCGGAGCCGATCCCGCCGGCCACCCGACCGCCAACTGCCCGCTTGCCGGCCACCACGCCCTCCTCGTTCACCCGACCGGCGCCCTCTGTCCGCACCTCGAGGCCGAGCAACATCTTGCGAGTGATGAGCCAACTGAACGGATCCACGGCAGCGGTGGCCAACCGTGCGGGGCAGCGGGAGCGGAGGGCGCGGGCGCGGGGGCGCGTGCGGTCGCCGGCGCGGGCGCGGGCCCGTCGGGAAGGTCGAGCGCCCGGCCGGGACCCAACCGGATGCGGTCGCCGACGGTCGGGTGCTGCCCGTCGCCGGGAACGGCGTCGGCTGGGTGGACGTGCCGCCCGGGCGGGTTGTCCAGCAGGTCGTGGCCGTGCAGCCCGACCCGGTCGTGGCCGAGCGGGGCGAGCCACCGCCGGACGCCGGCAGGAGCTGCCTCGGTGCCGACCGGCCGCGACGTGGTGGCAGACGGCTCCCCGACCAGATGGTCGCCGGGCTCGGCCAACCGGCCATCCACGTTCGAGGAGCGCCCTGTCGGTCTCATCGCCCCGCCTGCAACTCGGAGAGCTACCGCTGCTTCTCAACGTGCCCGACGGGCCGCCGCCACAGTAGGGGCAAACGACCTGCCACCACCGGGCGCCGCCGGCTGTCATCGGGCGCCGCCGGCTGTCACCGGTCACCGCTGGCTGTCACCGGCCGCCGGCTGTCACCGGGCGCCGCTGGCTGTCACCGGGCGCCGCCGGCCACCATCGGGCGCCGCCAGCTGCCCGGTTGCGCCGAGGCCGTCGCTTTGTCAGGCTCGTCCGGCCGGTGCAGGTCGCGCCGGTCGAGCGGACGAAGGGGGGCGGCATGCGGCACCGTCGCTGAGCCCGCCCCCTTGCCGCCCGGTCGGGCGGCAGCGGAGCGAGCGCTCGTACGCCCCCTTCGACACCGTCGAGGACGACCGCCCGCCACTGACGGCCGCCGGCAGCCGCCGGCCTCCGTCAGGCAGCCGGTCCCGTCTCGCGCCCGCCGGCCACCATCGGGCACCCGGCACTTCGGCAGCCGGGTGACGGCCTCCACGTCGAGCAAGGGCAGCAACCGCAGCGGACGAGCGTCCAGCGACCGGTCGTCGTCGGCCGTCCCCGATGGGGAGGAACGAGATGGAGCCGATCAGACCACCGAGGCGAGCAATGGCGGCGGCGGGCGGCGGAGGGACCCCGGCAGCGGCAGGGGCGGGAGCGGGAGGAGCTGCCGCCGTGCCGGCCGGCAGCGGGGTCCTGGCGACGGCAGGGGGCCCGCCGGGCGGGCGGGGGGCGGCCGGGCGGGGGGCGACAAGGGGCGCGATGGTGGGGGCGGCGGTGCTGTTCTTCGCCGTGGCGGTGGCCGGGGTGACGTGGGCCAAGTGGGACCCGTACGCCCACAAGCTGGCCACCCTGGTGGGGAGCCACCTGTGGAAGGGGTCGTCCATCCTGACGGCGGGCGGGGTGGCGGCCACGTCGGGTCCGAGCTGGCACGCCGCCTGGTCGTTCACGGTGGCCTACGGGACGGACATCTGGGTGGCCCTGGTGGCGGCCATCGGGATCTCGGCAGCCATGGAGGCGCTCATCCCACCGGGTCGGGTGGCGGGGCTGCTGGACCGGCGGACCACGGTGGCGGGGACGATCGTGGCAGGGCTGTGCGCCGTTCCGGCCATGATGTGCACCTGTTGCAGCGCCCCCCTCACGGTGACCCTGCGCCGGAACGGGGCGCCGGCGGCGTCGGCGCTCGGGTGGTGGCTGGCGAACCCGGTGCTCAACCCGGCCGTGCTGGCCTTCATGGCGATCGTGGCCCCCTGGCAGTGGGTGCTGACCCGGATCGTGGTGGGGATGGTGGTGGTCGTGGCCGTCCCGCTGGTGGCCACCCGGTTGGGCGGCCCGGACGGTGACCGGTCGGCCGCCACGTCCCGGCCGCTGGAGCCGGCCACGGCAAAGGTCGAGCCGTTCGACCTGGGGCACGCGCCCGTCCGTTTCGTCAAGGCGGTGGGCCGGCTGGGGATCACCCTGGTGCCGGAGTACTTCGCCGTGGTCCTCCTCATCGGGGCCTTCCGGGGCTGGCTGGCCCCGCTCGGGGCCGACACCCTCCACTGGGGGTTCCTGGCTGTCCTGGTGGCGGCGGTGGCCGGGGTGCTCATCGTCATCCCGACGGCCGGCGAGATCCCGGTCCTGCTCGGGCTGGCCGCCCTCGGGGTGGCCCCGGCCGCCCTGGGTGCCCTGCTGATCACCCTGCCGGCCATCAGCCTCCCGTCCATGGCCATGGTCGGGCGGGCCCTCGGCTGGCGGACCGTCGCCGTGACGGCTGCCTCGGTGGCCGTCCTCGGGCTGGTCGGAGGGGGCTTCCTGGCAGCGATCGGCTCGCCCCACCCGTGACCGCCCGGGCGGCCAGTGCCGTGACCGGCAACGTTCGCCCCGACGCCGGTGGCCTCCGAACCGCTCCACAGCGGCCGATCGGCTTTCGGCTCGAGCGTCGGACGGCCCTTTTGTTGCCACCCCGATGGGAGATTCGGTGCTCAGCCGGGTTGGTGTCGCTGTTGAGCTGGGGCGCCTGCCAGGTCGCGTCGCCGCTGGAGCACGGCGTCCGCGATCTCGATGGTGATGGCGCCTTCGACCAGGTCGGCCCGCAGGCCCAGTGTCGCGAGGGCTTCGGGGACGGGACCGTCGTTGGCGACGGCACCGAGCAGGAGGTGTTCGGTGCCGATGTAGTTGTGGCCAAGCCGTAGGGCGGCTCGCAGGGCCTGCTTGAAGGCCTCGCGGCATCCCGGCGAGTAGTGCAGGCCGAGCAGTGCTTCGGGTTCGGGATCGGCGCTGGAGGTTGGGATGCCGACGTCGAGCGCGTCGTAGACCTGCTCGGCGGTGACGCCGAGGCGGCGGGTCGCCTTGGCGGCGAGCCCGGCTGGGTCGAGGAGCGCGCCGGCCGCAAGGTGTGCGGTGTCGATGGTGCCGTCCTTGTCGGCCTCGGCGAGCTGGCCGGCGGCGGCCACTGCGATGCGGGCCCGCGGGGTGAAGCCAGTGAAGGCTTTGCCCTCGGGCACGAGCGGCTCGTCTCGGGCGGTGAACCGCTTCTGCGCTGCTTGCTTGGTCACGCCCATGGCTTGGCCGATCTGGCTCCAGGAGGCGCCCGACGCGCGTGCTTGGTCCACGAAGTGGCCGATGACGGCGTCCGCTTGGTCGCTCAGCTCCCGTCCGGTGACGATGGCGTCCGACAGGTGGTCGAGGGGTCCGCCGTTGGGATGCAGCGAGCGGACGTAGGCGATCAGGTTGTCGACTGAGATGCGATCCGGCAGCATGCGTCAACTCTAAGTTGCCGACCCCGGATCGTCAACTATGCGTTGACGATCCGGGCGCACAGATCGACACTGGCACCATCGGGAGGCTGGTCGACGCCTCCCCGCTCCCACTCGGCGCGCTCCTCTTGCCGGCACGGATGTGACGGTCAAACAGCGCAAACGATCCCGGTTGCGGCACTAGCCGCTGATG
>JAKBAA010000160.1 GCA_021809425.1 Actinomycetes bacterium
CAAGGTGAATCGACGGGCGGAGTATGCGAGACGGCCGGGGATGGCCAGGTAGCGGCGTCGCAGGGTGTCGGTAGCGAGGTAGTTTTTGCGTTCCCCGGGGCGCCGACGCTGTCCCGGCTGTCGTGGCCGGACTGCGGTGTTGTGACCGGCGGGGGGTATTGTTGGGCGCTCGACGATGTCTATGCCGCCGATGCGGGCGGTTTGGCGGGCCAGATTGTGGGCGATCACGTTCAATGCGAGCCACGCGGCGTTCGCTCCGAAGTGCCCGGAGGGTAGATGGTTGAGCCCGACGCCGTATTTGAAGTCAGCGACACACTGCAACACATTCGCGGCCGGCTGCCGTGCAACGTGACGCTCACCAATCGCCGTCACCCGCTGTTCGGTGAGAGGGTTCTCGCGGAGCGGGCACATCGGTGGAGGGGTGAGCTGTGGTTGGTGCTCGCTCATCCCGATGGGGCGCCGGCCCGGGTGCGCCTGGAGGACACGGACCTTCTTGCTGGATCAACGACGCAGAACCATCAGTGTGGGCTGGTGTTGTCGTTCGAGGGCATTCGCCGGTTGCGGGAGCTGCTCGTCTCCCGGGCCGGGGACGGGGGGGCTCTGGGCGTGCCGGCGGCGGAGGGGAGCCGGTCCGGGCCGGGAAGGGGTCAGCGGTGACCGAGCGAGGGCCCGATGTCGCCTGGGTCTCAGCTCTCGTCGGTGCCGGCGCGGCCGTAGCGTTGCTGGGCGCTGGCTCGTGTGACGCCGAGCAGGTCGCCTATCTGTGCCCACGAGCACTGCTCGGCACGGGCGTCGGCGACGGCGAGGGGCACGAGGCGATTGACTTCGGCGCTGAGACTGGCCAGCAGGTGCAGACGGGCGCTGGCGTCTCGGGGCGCAGGAAGGCCGCGCCGCTCACCCAAGCGGTCGATGGCGGCGCCGAGCACGGCTTCGGTGCCGCTGTCGGCCGCCGGGGCGAGGTAGTGATCGCGTCGGGTCTCTCCCATAGCGTATGGGTAAGCATACACTTAGGCTGGTGTAGGACCGGCGGTGGAGGCGGCTATGACCGTGGTGGCGGCTTGGCGTGGCCCGCCGGGGGGCCATCCCGTTGGGGATCACGGCACGGACGTAGGCTCAGCCTCCCAGGGAACGTGCCACCGAAACCCTGGGAGGTGAGCCTTGTCCAGGCTCAAGATAGTCGCACCCGTCCAACTGGAGCTGGTATCGCTCCCATCGGGCCATGCCCGGCCGCCGGTGTGGGCCCAGATGCCCGAGGACACTCAGGACCGTGTGCTGGCGCTGCTGGCTCGTCTCATCGCCAGAGAGGTAGCCGAGCTCGCCGACGAGGAGGTGTCGTGAAGTGACCGATTCGAAGGTGTCCGCTTCTCATCGAGCCAACGGCCGGCTGGCCGTGGTCTACGTCCGCCAGTCGACGGTGGCCCAGACGCAGGTTAACACCGAGAGCCTGCGACGCCAATACGAGCTAGTCTGTCGGGCGACGGGGCTGGGCTGGGACCCATCGAGCGTGAGGGTGATCGACGAGGACCTCGGCCGTTCGGCCGCCGACGCGGTCGCCCGTTCGGGGTTCCAGTCCTTGGTGGCCGACGTCGGGCTCGGCAAGGTCGGCCTGGTGTTGGGGATCGAGGTCTCCAGACTGGCCCGACGCAACGCCGACTGGTATCACCTGCTCGACTTGTGCGCGCTCACCGCCACTCTGATCGGCGACGCAGATGGCATCTATGACCCCGCCGACTATTCCGATCGCCTCGTGCTCGGCCTCAAGGGCACCATGAGCGAAGCGGAGCTGCACTTGCTGCGGGGTCGGCTCACCGCCGGGGCCCGTCACAAGGCCGCCAGGGGTGAGCTTCGCCTGGCGTTGCCTGCCGGTTACTCCTACGACCCTGACGGAACGGTGGTGCTCAGCGCCGACGAGGCCGTGCGCGAGGCGGTGGCCACGGTGTTCCGGCGTTTCGACGAGCTCGGGTCGGCGCGCCAGGTGCTGGTGTCTTTGCTCGGTGACGGCCTCGAGCTGCCGCGGCACCGCCCCAAGGGCCGCGTCGAGTGGACGCCGGCGACCCATGGGGCTGTTCATGCCATGCTCACCAACCCGACCTACGCAGGGGTCTACGCGTTCGGTCGTACGCGCACCGGCCGCCGCCTCGACGACCAGGGCCGGGTGGTGGTCTCCAAGGCGCCCGTCGGCGAAGACAGCTGGGCTGTGGCCATCCACGACCACCATCCCGCCTACATCTCCTGGGAGACCTATCAGGCCAACCAGGGCCGCCTGGCGGCCAACAACGCCGCTCCAAAAGGAGAAGGCGGCGGGGCGGCGCGAGAAGGAACCGCCTTGTTGCAGGGGATCTTGCGCTGCGGGGTGTGCGGTCGAATGATGCGCGTCGGCTACTCGGGTCGGGCCGCACCAGCCGGCTCGGCCTCGCCGGGTGTCTCGTCGCGCTACATCTGCCTCTCCGCTGAGGCCTTCTCGACCGGCGGGGTCAGATGCAACGACGTCGGCGGCCGCCAGATCGAAGCCGCTGTCCTCACCGAGGTCTTCGCCGTCTTGGAGCCAGCCGCGCTGGCCGCCACCGCCAAAGCCCTGAATGAGGCTGAGGCTTGCCGAGCCGGCCGTCTCCGGGTCTTCGAGGCGACCGTCGAGCGTACCCGTTACGACGCCGAGCGGGCTCGACGCCAGTACGAGGCCTGCGAACCGGAGAACCGCCTGGTGGCCCGCAGCCTCGAAACCGCCTGGGAAGCCCGCCTCAGCGCCGTCAAGCAAGCCGAAGCCGCTCTGGCAACCGAAGGCGCCCGGGCTCCCGCCGTCTTGTCGGGAGACGAGCTGGCGTTCTTGAACGTAGCGGGAGCCGACCTGCGCGCCGTCTTTGAAGCTCCAACGACCACCGCCCGGGAACGCAAGCAGCTGCTGCGGGCGCTGCTGGTCGAGGTCGGCGTCACCATCGAGCGTGCCGCCCGTCGGGCCGACCTGACCCTGCACTGGGAGGGCGGGGCGACCAGCGAAGTCCACGTCCCACTTCCTCGTCTGGGGGCGCCGTGGCGGACCACCGACACCTCCAGCGTCGACCTCGTCCGACGCCTGGCCGTCCTCCACGACGACGACACGATCGCCCAGGTCCTCGGCCGCCAGCACCGCCGCACCGGTAGCGGGCTGCCCTACACCAAGGCAAGGGTCGCCGAGCTACGAAAACACCACCACATCCCCATCGGACCGACCAAGGTCACACCCCCCTGCGATGATGCCATGGTGGTCAGCGTCAGCAAGGCGGCCGCCGAGCTTCGCGTCGGGATCGGCACCATCTACAGGTGGCTGGCCGACGGCTTCATCGCCGGCGAGCAGCCCACCCCGGGTGCACCCTGGCAGATCCGCCTCGACGACGCCTTGCGCTCCAAAGTCGCCGAGGAAGCCCCCGACGGCTGGCTCGGTCTCGACCAGGCCGCCAAGGCCCTCGGCGTTGCTCGCCAGACCGTTTTGAACAAGGTCCAACGCGGTGAGCTCGCCGCCGTCCACGTCCGGCGGGGACGGCGCAGCGGCCTGCGTGTCCAGGTGAAACCAGACCAGGTTGGACTGTTCGCACAACCATGAGGAGATGAAGGCGCAGTGCTTAAGGGACCTGTTGAGGTCTCTGATGGCGTTCTCCACGTTGGCGTGAGCCCGGTGCCAGCTGTCGAGGGCGATCGGGTCGCCAGGGCGGTCAGTGATCAAGCTGTGATAGGACCAGTTGGTTAGCAACGCCAGCTGGG
>JAKBAA010000066.1 GCA_021809425.1 Actinomycetes bacterium
GCGGCCGGCGGGGCGCCGGCCGGCGGGGGGGCATCGGCGACCGGTGCCGACCAGCTCGGGCTCGTCGCCGGCGATGCCGTGGTGCACGCCCGCTGGGGCGAGGGGCGGGTGGTGGCCGTGAGCGGCGAGGGGGCACGTGCCGAGGCCACGATCGCCTTCCCGCGCCGCGGCGAGAAGCGGTTCCTGCTCGCCCTCACGCCGCTCAAGCGGGCGTGAGCCCGGGCGGCGCTCGCCGAACAGCCGTCCGCTCCCCGAACTGTCGGGCGGCGGCGCCGCCCCCCTAGGATCGCCGCGGGCGCCGCGGGCGTCCGGGAGAGGAGGCCCTGCCGGTGGATCTCTACGAGTACCAAGGGAAGGCCACGTTTGCCCGCTTCGGCATGCCGGTGCCGCAAGGCGAGGTGGCCGACTCGGTCGAGGCCGCCGTGGCGGCGGCCGGTCGGCTGGGGTACCCGGTGGTCGTGAAGGCCCAGGTGCTCACCGGCGGGCGCGGCAAGGCCGGCGGGGTCCGCCTGGCCGCCGGCGAGGCGGAGCTCACCGAGGTGGCCGGGGCCATCCTCGGCCTCGACATCAAGGGCCACGTCGTGCACCGGTTGTGGATCGAGCAGGCCTCGGCGATCGCCCGCGAGTACTACGCCAGCTTCACCCTTGACCGGACGGCCAAGGACCACCTGTGCATGCTGTCGGCCCGGGGAGGCATGGAGATCGAGGAGCTCGCCGAGACCGACCCGGCGGCGATCGTCCGCCGCCACGTCGACCCGCTCACCGGCTTCACGGCGGCCGACGCCGCGGCGATGGTGGCCGAGGCGGGCATCGACGAGGCGGCCCGCGACGGTGTGGCCTCGATCCTCGTCGACCTGTGGCGCTGCTACGACGAGGGCGACGCCGACCTCGTCGAGATCAACCCGCTGATCCTCACCGACGGCGGGCGGGTGGTGGCGCTCGACGCCAAGGTGACCCTGGACGACTCGGCGGCCTTCCGGCATCCGGAGTGGGCCGACTACGCCAACCTCGAGGCGCTCGACCACCGGGAGCGCCTGGCGCGCGAGAAGGGGCTGCAGTACGTCGGGCTCGACGGGACCGTCGGGGTGATCGCCAACGGGGCCGGCCTCGCCATGAGCACGTGCGACGTCGTCCAGCAGGTGGGCGGGTCGCCGGCCAACTTCCTCGACATCGGCGGCGGGGCCAGCGCCGAGGTGATGGCGAACGCCCTCCAGGTCATCGCCACCGACGAGAGGGTGCGGTCGATCTTCGTCAACGTCTTCGGCGGCATCACCCGCGGCGAGGAGGTGGGCAAGGGCATCGCCCAGGCGCTCCAGGAGGTCCACCTCGACGCCCCGATCGTCGTCCGGCTGGACGGCACGAACGCCGAGGAGGGACGGGCCATCCTCGAAGGGCTGGGCTCGGCCCGGCTCGAGCAGCGACCGACGATGCTCGAAGCGGCCCGGCGGGCCGTCGAGCTGGCAGGGGAGGCCGCCCGATGAGCATCTTCCTCGACGAGACCACGAGGGTGGTCGTCCAGGGCCTCAGCCCGACCGGGCAGGGGCTGTACCACGCCCTGCGGAACCGGGACTACGGCACCCAGGTGGTCGCCGGGACCAACCCGCGCCGGGGCGGCGAGACGATCGAGGGCATCCCGGTGTTCGCCACCGTCGCTGAGGCCGTGGCCGAGACCGGGGCGACCGCCTCGTTCATCTCGGTCCCGCCGGCCGCCGCCGCCGGGGCGATCCTCGAGGCCGCCGAGGCCGGCGTCGCCCTCGTCGTGTGCATCACCGAGTTCGTCCCCGCCAAGGACGAGGCCCGGGCCTTCGCCCGGCTCCGGCGGGACTTTCCCGGGACGCGCCTGCTCGGCCCGAACTGCCCCGGCCTCATCAGCCCGGGCAAGGCCAACATCGGCATCACCGCCGCCGACATCGCGAGCCCTGGCCCGGTCGGTCTGGTCAGCCGCTCCGGCACCGTCTTCTACCAGGCGATCTACGAGCTCACCCAGAAGGGGGTGGGCCAGACGACCGGCGTCGGCATCGGCGGCGACCCCGTCCCGGGGACCACCTTCATCGACTGCCTCGCCGCCTTCCAGGCCGACGACGCCACCCGGGCGGTGCTGATGATCGGGGAGATCGGCGGCGCCGAGGAGGAGCGGGCGGCCGAGTTCATCGCCAGCGAGATGGACAAGCCGGTCGTCGCCTACATCGTCGGGGTCACCGCCCCCCCGGGACGCAAGATGGGCCATGCCGGCGCCATCGTGTCGGGCTCCAAGGGCACGGCGGCGGCCAAGATGGCCGCCCTCGAGGCGGCCGGGGCGCAGGTGGCCCGCAACCCGAGCGAGGCGGCCGACCTGATGGCCGGGGTGGTGGCCGGCCTCGGCTGAGACCGGCCGGCGCCCCTGCCGGCGCCGGCGCCGGCCTCGTGCCGCGGCGCCGGCGTCGGTGCCGCCCCGCCGGCGTCGCTGCTAGCGTCGGCGGCGTGCGGATCGGCGTGCTGGCGTCCGGTACCGGCACGATCCTCGAGGCGCTGCTCGAGGCCGGCCTGCCGGTGACCGTCGTGCTCGTCGACCGCCGCTGCCGTGCCGAGGAGGTGGCGGCCGCCGCCGGCCTGGCGGTGGAGGTCGTGGAGCGCACCGACTTCGGTGCCGGGTTCGACCGTGAGCGCTACAGCGGCGAGGTGGTGGCAGCGCTCGCCCCGCACCGCCTCGACGTGCTCGCCATGGCCGGCTTCGGCACGGTGCTCGGCGAGGCGTTCCACGGCGCCTACCCCGGTCGGGTGCTCAACACCCACCCGTCGAGGCTGCCGGCCTTCAAGGGGTGGCACGCCGTCGAGGAGGCCCTCGCTGCCGGGGTCGCCGAGACCGGCTGCACCGTCCACGTCGCCACGCTGGAGGTCGACGAGGGGCCGATCCTCGCCCAGGAGGTCGTGCCGGTGCTTGCCGGCGACGACGCGGCGCGCCTGCACGAGCGCATCAAGGCGGTCGAGCGCCGCCTCTACCCGGCGACGGTCCGGGCCTTCTGCGAGGGCCTGGGGGCGAGCGACGAGCACGGCGAACGGAGGGCACGGGCGTGAGGGCGCTGCTGTCGGTATACGACAAGACCGGGATCGAGGCGTTCGCCCGGGGCCTCGCGGAGCTCGGCTTCGAGCTCGTGGCGAGCGGGGGGACGTCGATGGCCCTCCTCAAGGCCGGCATCGCCCACCGGGAGGTGGCCGAGGTGACCGGTGCCGCCGAGATGCTCGGCGGTCGGGTCAAGACCCTGCACCCGTCGATCCACGGCGGCATCCTCGCCGACCGGTCGCTGCCGGGTCACCTCGAGGACCTGGAAGCGCGCGGGATCACCCCGATCGACCTCGTGGCGTGCAACCTCTACCCGTTCACCTCGGCGCCGTCGGTCGAGCTGATCGACGTCGGCGGTCCGACCATGGTGCGGGCGGCGGCCAAGAACTTCGCCCACGTCGCCGTCGTCGTCGACCCGGCCGACTACGGCACCGTGCTCGACGAGCTGCGCCTCGGCGGCGCCGTCGGCAACGCCACCCGACGGCGGCTGGCGCGGGCCGCCTTCGCCCACACCGCTGCCTACGACGCCGCCATCGTCGCCTGGTTCGACGGCCCCGACGGGCCGCCGCCGGTGGCGGGCGAGGTGCTGCCGCCGTCGATCCACCTCGCGCTCGAGCGGGCCGCCCCGCTGCGCTACGGCGAGAACCCCCACCAGGCCGGCGCCCGCTACCGGATGGCGGCCGGGACCGGCGCCACCGGGTTCTGGGAGGCCGCCGTCCAGCACGGCGGGCGAGAGCTGTCCTACCTCAACCTGTTCGACGCCGAGGCCGCCTGGCGGCTCGCCTACGAGCTCCTCGAGCTCGACCCGGACGGCGCCGCCTCGGTGATCGTGAAGCACGCCAACCCGTGCGGCGCCGCCCTTCGGGGCGAGGCGGTCGCCGCCTACGCCGCCGCCTTCTCGGCCGACCCGGTGTCGGCCTTCGGCGGGATCGTCGCCGTCACGGCGCCGGTCGACCTGGCCCTCGCCGAGGCGGTCGTCGCCAACCCGGTCGCCGACGTGCTGATCGCCCCGGCCATCGACCCCGACGCCGCCGCCTTGCTGGCGGCCAAGCGCAAGAACCTCCGGGCGCTCTCCGCCCCTCCGCCCTCGGCGCCGACCCTCTCGCTCCGCCAGGTGGACGGCGGCTTCCTCGTCCAGGAGCCCGACCGCTTCCTCGTGCCGCGATCGGGCTGGCGCGTCGTCACCCGCGCCCAGCCCGACACGGCGACCTGGCGCGACCTCGAGGTGGCCTGGCGGGTGGCCGCCCGGACGTCGTCGAACACCATCGTCCTCGTCAAGGACGCCACCGCCTACGGGGTGGGCTGTGGCCAGCAGAACCGGGTCGACGCCGCCGGCCTCGCCGCGGCCAAGGCCGATGGCCGGGCAGCCGGCGGGGCGGCGGCGAGCGACGCCTTCTTCCCCTTCCGTGACGGCTTCGACGCCGTGGCCGACGCCGGTGTCGCCGCCGTCGTCCAGCCGGGCGGGTCGGTGCGCGACGACGAGGTCGTCGCTGCCGCCGACGAGCGCGGCATCGCCATGGTGCTCACCGGCGAGCGCCACTTCCGGCACTGACGTCCCCGGCGCCCGGGTGGCCGGCGCCCGGCGAGGGCGCCCGGGCACGCCCCGGCGACGGCCTCCGGTGGCCGGCCTAGGATCGTGGCCATGTGCGAACACGGCCTGCAGTGCGGGCGCGACCGGAAGGCGGCCCGATGAGCGCGATCACCCTCGACGGGGAGGCCGTCGCCTCCCGCGTGCGCGACGAGCTGAAGACGACGGTGGCCGGGCTGGTGGCCCGCGGCGTCACGCCCGGGCTCGGGACGATCCTCGTCGGCGACGACGGGCCGAGCGGCCGGTACGTGGCGATGAAGCACGCCGACTGCGAGGCCACCGGGATCACCTCGCACCACGAGCACCTGCCGGCAGACGTGTCGATGGACGACCTGCTCACCGTCATCGACCGCTTCAACGCCGACCCGACCATCGACGCCTACCTCGTCCAGCTGCCGCTGCCGAAGCACCTCGACGAGGAGCAGGTACTGCTGGCGGTCGACGCCGACAAGGACGTGGACGGGCTCCACCCGGTGAACCTCGGCCGGCTCGTCATGGGGGCGAACGGCCCGCTGCCGTGCACCCCTGCGGGCATCGTCGAGCTGCTCGACGCCTACGACGTCCCGGTCGAGGGGCGCCATGTGGTGGTGATCGGCCGCGGCCTCACGATCGGTCGCCCCCTGTCGCTGCTGATGGCGATGAAGCGCCCGCGCTGCAACGCCGCCGTGACCGTCGTCCACACCGGCGTGCCGGACCTCGGTCGCTACGTGGCCGATGCCGACGTCGTCGTGGCGGCCGCCGGGAGCGCCGGCCTCGTGAAGGCGTCCATGGTCAAGCCCGGTGCCGCCGTCGTGGCGGCCGGGGTGTCGTGGGACGGCAAGCGCGTCCTCTCCGACGTCGACGACGACGTGGCCGAGGTCGCCGGGTGGCTCAGCCCCCGCATCGGCGGCGTCGGGCCGATGACCCGGGCGATGCTGCTCGTCAATACCGTGCGGGCGGCCGAGCGCCGGGCGGACGCCTCCTAGGGTCGGCGCCGGCCGCTCCGCGGGGCCTGCCGGCCGGCCCGCCGGCCCCTCGATCTGACCAGCAGCCCGTGGCGGCGATAGCCTCCCGACGTGACCGCTACGACCAGCTCTTCTGTTGCGCCGATCCACGTCGCCGTCACCGGCGCCGCCGGGCAGATCGGCTACTCGCTCCTGTTCCGCATCGCCGCCGGCCAGCTGCTCGGGCCGGACCAGCCGGTGGTGCTCCACCTGCTCGAGGTCGAGCCCGCGATGAAGGCGCTCGAGGGCGTCGTGATGGAGCTCGACGACTGCGCCTTCCCGCTGCTGGCAGGCGTCGTCGGCACGTCGTCGGCACGCGAGGCGTTCGACGGCGTCTCCTACGCCCTCCTCGTCGGCTCGATCCCGCGCAAGGCCGGCATGGAGCGCAAGGACCTTCTCGGCATCAACGGCGGCATCTTCAAGCCGCAGGGCGAGGCGCTCAACGCCCACGCCGCCGGCGACGTCCGGGTGCTCGTGGTGGGCAACCCCTGTAACACCAACTGCCTCATCGCCCGCACCAACGCCCCCGACATCCCGGCCGAGCGCTTCTTCGCCATGACCCGCCTGGACGAGAACCGGGCCAAGTCGCAGCTGGCCCACCGTGCCGGTGTCCAGGTGGCCGAGGTCACCAACCTGGCCATCTGGGGCAACCACTCCTCGACCCAGTTCCCCGACGCCTTCCACGCCCGCGTCGCCGGGCGGCCGGCGCCCGAGGTGATCGGCGACCGCACCTGGCTCGAAGGCGAGTTCCTCGCCACCGTCCAGCAGCGTGGCGCGGCCATCATCGCTGCACGTGGCGCCTCGTCGGCCGCCTCGGCCGCCTCTGCGGCCATCGACTCGGTCGTCGCGGCCCGCACCGCCACGGCCGACGGGGACTGGACCTCGCTCGCCGTCGTCTCCCACGGCGAGTACGGCGTCCCCGAGGGCCTGCAGTTCGGCTTCCCGGTGCACAGCGACGGCAAGGGCGGCTGGAAGGTCGTCGAAGGGCTCGAGCACGACGCCTTCGCCAAGGAGAAGCTCCGCCTCACGACCGAGGAGCTGCAGGCCGAGAAGGCCGACGTCGCGGAGCTGCTCGGCCCGGCCTGACCCGCCGCCGGCGCCCGCCGGCCCCGGCGCCCCGATGGCAGGGGCGGCCCGGCGGCAGGGGTGGCCCGACGGCCCGGTGGCCCGGCGCTCAGGCGGGAGGGTGGACGGGGCCGGGGCCGGGGCCGGGGCCGCCCTCCGGCTCGGCCGCGGCGACGAAGGCGAAGTGCTCTACCTCGGGAGGTACGGCGAAGAACGGGCCGACCAGCCCTCGCCACTGCCCGAAGTCGGGGGAGTTGCGGAACCCGTCGAGGTGGTCCTCGAGGCGGTGCCAGACGACGAGCAGCAGGTAGCTCGTCGGGGTCTCGATCCCGCGCACCAGCTGCACCGAGGCGCACCCTGGTGAGCGGTCCAGGAGCTGGCGGGCCGTGGCGAAGGCCGCCTCGAACGCCTCCTGCTCGCCGTCTCGCACCGTGATGGCCGCTCGCTCGAGGATCATCGTCCCTCCCCGGTGCCGTCGCCGTCGCCGTCGCCGTCGCCGGTGCCGTCGTCCCCGCGCAGTGCTGCGGCGAGGTGGGCGAGGGCCTCGTGCCCTTCGACGAGGGCGTCGCCGTCGCCGCGCACCTTGAGGCGGCCGTCGGCGAGCAGGTCGGCGGCCGAGGTGCCGGACGCCAGCAGCTCGGCGGCGTCGAGGCTGGCGACGAGGCAGACCTCGGCGTGGGTGACGCCGTCGTGCACGGCCGCGGGCGCTCCACCGCCGGCGACGACGGTCCAGGAGCGCTCGCCGTCGGGCGCCCGCACCACCTGGCCGAGGGCGAGGCGGCGACCACCGGCCGGCGGCAGGGCGCCGAGGCGGGCGGCCAGTCGGTCGCGCCAGGCGGGGGTGCCGATCGGGGACCCGCCGCCGAGGGCGCCGGGCTCAGCCATCCGAGCGCCGGCCGTTCCGCCCCAGCACGGCCGGGTCGCTGCGGCCGTCGATCGTCGGGTCGTGGGCGCCGCGGGCGACGGGGAGGTCGACGGCGACCGCCGAAGCCGGGGCCGGCCGAGGCCGCCGGAGCAGCTTGCGACCGAGCCAGGCGACCGGGTCGTAGCGGGCGTCCACCACGCGCTCCTTGAGCGGGATGATGGCGTTGTCGGTGATGTGGATCCCCTCGGGGCACACCTCGGTGCAGCACTTGGTGATGTTGCACAGGCCGAGCCCCAGCTGCTCGGAGACGAGGCGCCGCCGGTCGAGGGTGTCGAGGGGGTGCATCTCGAGCTCGGCAAGGCGGGCGAAGAAGCGGGGACCGGCGTAGTGGGGCTTGTTGTCCTCGTGGTCCCGGATGACGTGGCAGACGTTCTGGCAGAGGAAGCACTCGATGCACTTGCGCATCTCCTGGCCCCGGTCGACGTCGACCTGGGCCATCCGGTAGGTGCCGTCCGGCTCGGGCGGGCCAGGCGTGAACGGGGGGATGCGGGCGGCCACGACGAAGTTGTACGAGACGTCGGTCACGAGGTCGCGCATGACCGGGAACGCCCGCATCGGCGAGACGGTGATCGTCTGGCTGGTGTCGAGCGTGCTCATCCGCGTCATGCACATGAGGCGCGGCTTGCCGTTGATCTCGGCGCTGCACGAGCCGCACTTGCCGGCCTTGCAGTTCCAGCGCACGGCGAGGTCCGGGGCGTGCTCGGCCTGGATCCGGTGGACCACGTCGAGCACCACCTCGCCCTCGAGGGCAGGCACCTCGTAGTCGACGAACCCGCCGCCGTCGGCGTCGCCGCGCCACAGCTGCAGGTGGAGCTGGCGCGGGCCGGTGGCGTCGGCCGTGGCCGACGTGCCGTGGGGTGCGGGGGCACCGGCCCCGGCGGTGCCGTTGCCGGCGACGGCACCGGCGGTGCGCGGCTCGGTGGGGACCGACATCAGTGCGCCTCCTCGAAGAGGGCCTGGAGCTCCGGCGGCATCTGCGGGAGCGGCTCCTCGTGGACCGTGACGGCGCCGTCGGCGCGGCGCGTGACCATGTTGACCTTGCCGAAGTGGTCGGGATCGGCCGCGGGGAAGTCGTCGCGGGTGTGGCCGCCCCGGGACTCCTTGCGCTCGATGGCCCCGAGGGTGGTGCAGCGGGCCACGGCCAGCATGGAGCGCAGGTCGAGCGCCAGATGCCAGCCCGGGTTGAACTGCCGGTGGCCCTCGACGCCCACCTTGGCGGCCCGTGCCTCGAGGTCGCCGAGGCGGCGGTCGGCCTCGACGAGCTCGGACTCGGTGCGGACGATGCCGACGAGCGACTGCATCGTGTCCTGGAGGTCCTGGTGGACGCTGTAGGGGTTCTCGCCGCCGTCGTGGTCGAAGAAGCTGAGGGCGTCGGCGACGACGGCGTCGACCCCAGCAAGGTCGACGGCAGGCTGGGCCGACAGGCCGAGGGCGTGCTCGGCGGCGTACTGGCCGGCGCGCCGCCCGAAGACGAGCAGGTCGGACAGCGAGTTGCCGCCGAGGCGGTTCGAGCCGTGCATGCCACCTGCCACCTCGCCGGCGGCGAACAGCCCGGGGACGTTCGTCGCCTGGGTGTCGGCGTCGACCCGGACGCCGCCCATGATGTAGTGGCAGGTCGGGCCGACCTCCATCGGGTCGGCCGTGATGTCGACGTCGGCGAGCTCCTTGAACTGGTGGTACATCGACGGCAGGCGCCGGCGGATGTCGTCGGCGGAGCGGCGGGAGGCGATGTCGAGGAACACCCCGCCGTGCGGGCTGCCCCGACCGGC
The DNA here is from genome assembly GCA_021809425.1 of Actinomycetes bacterium. Lineage (GTDB taxonomy): Bacteria > Actinomycetota > Acidimicrobiia > Acidimicrobiales > Bog-793 > JAKBAA01. The sequence continues at coordinate 9,371 of JAKBAA010000066.1, forward strand.
CTTCACCTCGGCGTTGATCGACCGGGCCACCTCGTCGCGGGGGAGCAGCTCGGGGGGCCGGCGGAAGTCTCGCTTGTTGTCGTACCACTGGTCCGCCTCCTCGATGGAGTCGGCCGTCTCCTTGGCGTAGAACGCCGGGATGTAGTCGAACATGAACCGGCGGCCCTCGGCGTTGCGCAGCACGCCGCCGTCGCCGCGCACCCCCTCGGTGACGAGGATGCCCCGGGCCGACGGCGGCCAGACCATCCCGGTCGGGTGGAACTGGACGCACTCCATGTCGATGAGGTCGGCCCCGGCCCACAGGGCGAGCGCGTGCCCGTCGCCGGTCGACTCCCACGAGTTGGAGGTGAACTTCCACGTCTTTCCGACCCCGCCCGAGGCGAGGACGATCGAGCGGGCCTTGAACAGGACGAACTTGCCCGTCTCGCGCCACAGCCCGACGGCACCGGCGACGGCGCCGGAGCCGTCGAGGACGAGGCTTACGATCTTGCACTCCATGAACACCTGGACACCGAGGCCCACCGAGCGCTGCTGGACCGTCCGCAGCAGCTCGAGGCCAGTCCGGTCGCCGACGTGGGCCAGGCGGGCGTAGCGGTGGCCGCCGAAATCGCGCTGCAGGATGCGCCCGTCGGGCGTCCGGTCGAACAGCGCCCCCCACGCCTCGAGCTCGAGGACGCGGGCCGGGGCCTCCTGGGCGTGCAGCTGGGCCATCCGCCAGTTGTTCAGCATCTTGCCGCCACGCATCGTGTCCCGGAAGTGGACCTGCCAGTTGTCCTCGGGCCACACGTTCCCGAGGGCGGCGGCGACGCCACCCTCGGCCATCACCGTGTGGGCCTTGCCGAGCAAGGACTTGCACACGACGGCCGTGCGGGCCCCGGTCGCCTGGGCCTCGATGGCGGCCCGCAGTCCGGCACCTCCCGCCCCGACGATGATGACGTCGAACTCGTGGGTCTCCAGCTCGGCCATCAGATGATCCTCGGGTCGTGGATGGTCCCGCTCGCCACCAGCCACACGTACAGGTCGGTGACCATGATCGAGATCAGCGAGCACCAGGCGAACAGCTGGTGGTGGTGGTTCAACGGCGTCGAGACGTGCTTCCAGAAGAAGTGGCGCACCGGCGCCTTCGACAGCCGCTTGAGGCCGCCGCCGCACAGGTGGCGGCAGGCGTGGCAGCCGAGGGTGTACGCCCAGATGAGCACGGCCTGGGCCACGAACAGCAGGGTGCCCACGCCGAGGCCGATGCCGTTCGGGAAGCGGAACGCCGCGATGGCGTCCCAGGTGAGGATGCCGGCGAAGATGACGGCGAAGTACCAGGTGAAGCGGTGGACGTTCTGAAGGATGAGCGGGAACAGGGTCTCCCCGGTGTAGCGGGAGCGCACGCCTCCCGGGTTGGTCGACCCGGCGTCGGCCACGGCGCAGGCCGGCGGCGACAGCCAGAACGACCGGTAGTACGACTTGCGGTAGTAGTAGCAGGTGGTCCGGAAGGCGCCGGGGAAGACGAGGATGAGCCACGCCGGCGAGATCCGCCACCAGCTCCAGCCGCCCCACACGTAGCCTGCGGTGGTGCACGAGTGGGTGAGGCAGGGGGAATAGTAGGGGGACAGGTAGTCCCGACCGAGGTGGCCGGCGTAGAAGTCGCCGTTGCGGAGCGCCGCCCAGGTCGAGTACCCGATGAACACGAGCAGCCCGGCTGCCACGAGGATCGGCTGCAACCGCCAATTGTCCCGCCGCAGCACCTGGCTGCGAGGCGGCCCGCCACGTGCCTGTCCGATGCGGACCGGGACGCCCGGGATGTCCTGCCGGGGCGACTCCTCGACGACCGTCACCTGTGCCTGCCTCCGTTCCGCCGGCTCCGTTGCCGGCGGCACCGCGACACCCCGGACGCGCGGTGCCGAACCGCCCCTGACGCCGCCGCTCGCCGGACCGGGGCCGGCGAGCCGCCCGACATCCTCGCGCCAACGAGGACCGTGAAGCGAAACGTCGCCGGCGGCCGGTGCGCCCACGGGCGGAGCCGGTCGGTAGTCTCGCCGCATGACTCCCGTCGCGTCCGCCCCGCCGGGGGCCTCGACCCTCGGCGAGCTGCGCACCTCCGGCTACCGGCCGGTGTCGGTGCGCGAGGAGCTCCGCCGCAACACCCTCGCCCGGCTGGCGGCCCACGAGCCGCTCGTCGAGGGGGTCCTCGGCTTCGAACGGACGGTCGGGCCGCAGCTCGAACGGGCGCTCATCGCCGGCCACGACGTCATCCTGCTCGGCGAGCGCGGCCAGGCGAAGTCCCGTATCGTCCGCTCCCTCGTCGACCTGCTCGACGAGTGGCTGCCGGTGGTGGCCGGCTCGGAGATCAACGACGACCCGTTCGCCCCGGTGTCGCGCCACGCCCGTGACCTCGTCGAGCGCCACGGCGACGACACCCCGGTCGCCTGGGTGCACCGCAGCGACCGCTACGGAGAGAAGCTGGCCACCCCGGACACCTCGATCGCCGACCTCATCGGCGAGGTGGACCCGATCAAGGTGGCCGAGGGCCGCTACCTGTCGGACGAGCTGACCATCCACTACGGGCTCGTGCCGCGCACCAATCGTGGCATCTTCGCCATCAACGAGCTGCCCGACCTCGCCGAGCGGATCCAGGTGGGCCTGCTCAACGTGCTCGAGGAGCGTGACGTCCAGATCCGCGGCTACCGCGTCCGGCTACCGCTCGACGTCGTGCTCGTCGCGACGGCCAACCCCGACGACTACACGAGCCGCGGCCGGATCATCACGCCGCTCAAGGACCGCTTCGGGGCCCAGGTCCGCACGCACTACCCCGAGGACGTCGCCACCGAGGTGGCCATCGTCCAGGCCGAGGCGCACCCGGCCGACAGCGACGGGGTCAGCCTCGTCGTCCCCCGCTTCATCGACGAGATCGTCGCCCGCACCAGCCAGGCGGCGCGGGCGAGCGCCCGGGTGAACCAGCGCTCGGGGGTCTCGGTGCGCCTCTCGATCGCCAACCGCGAGACCCTCGTCGCCGCTGCCCTTCGGCGGGCCGCCCGGCTCGGCGAGGTGGACGCTGCCCCGCGGGTGAGCGACCTCGAGGCGCTCTTCGCCTCGACGCTCGGAAAGATCGAGGTGGAGGCGCTCGAGGACGGCGAGGACGAGGAGCTGCTCGGCGAGCTGCTGGACCGGGCGGTCCAGCAGACCTTCCGCGAGCTGGTGCCGTCCGAGCGTCTGCCCGAGGTGGTCGGCGCCTTCTCGACCGGGACGACCGCCGAGGTCGGTCCGGAGGTGCCGGCGGCCCGCTACGAGGCGCTGCTCGCCGACATCCCCCAGCTGGGCGCCGTCGTCGAGGCACTGCTCGGTGAGCAGCGCACCCCTGCGGCCACGGCGAGCGCCGTCGAGCTCGTCCTCGAGGGCCTGCACCTGTCGCGCCGGCTCAACAAGGACGGCGTGGACGGCCTCGCCACCTACCGGGGACGCTAGGGCAGCCGATGGCCGACCTGCCCCGTGACGCCGCCCCCGGCGGCGAGGGCGGTCCCGCCGCGGCGGGGAGCCCCCAGGCCGCCGGCACGCCGCCGCCCCGACCGCCGCGCCGCCGTGGCGTCGACCGCTGGCGGTACTCGCGATGGGACGGCAGCCAGCAGCTGGCGGCACCGGACGCCGACGACGTCCTCGGCGGGGTGGCCGACGACCTGCTGTACCACGGCGACCTCGACGCCGCCCTCCGCCGCCTCCTCCAGGAGGGGTTCCAGACGGCCGACGGCCGCCGCGTCCAGGGCCTGCAGGAGCTGCTCGCCCGTCTCCGGCGCCGCCGACAGGAGCTCGCGGCGAGGGATCTCGGCGGGCTCACCGACGACCTCGTGCGCGGGCTCGACGAGGTGCTGTCGATGGAGCGTCGCGCCCTCGACGAGACCCTCCGGCGCGAGCCGCCGGGCAGCCCTGCCGCAGAGCAGGCGGCCGAAGGGCACGCCGAGCTCGACCTGCTGCCCGAGGGCCTGGCTGACCAGCTGGCCGCGCTCCAGCAGCACCAGTTCGCCTCGCCCGAGGCAGCGAGGCGCCTCGAGGAGCTGCTCGACCAGCTCCGCCACGACCTCGCCCAGCTCTTCCTCGACCGTGCCGCCGCCTCGGCGGCCAAGGCGGGCCCCGAGGACCGGGCTCACCTGCGCGACGGGCTGGCGGCCCTCAACCAGATGCTCGCCCAACGGGCGGCCGGGGACGAGCTCGATCCGACCTTCGAGCAGTTCATGGACCGTTTCGGCGACCTGTTCCCCGGTGCGTCCACCCTCGACGACCTCCTCGCACAGCTCGCCCAGCGCATGGCGGCCGCCTCCTCGCTGCTCGCCTCGATGGACGCCGAGCAGCGCGCCCAGCTCGAGCAGCTGCGCCAGGAGCTTCTGTCGGACCTCGACCTGGCCTGGCAGCTCGACCAGCTCGGCGAGCAGCTGCGTGGCGCCCTTCCCGACCTCGGCTGGGATCGGCCGGTCCCCGGCGGCAACGGGCCGCCGCTCGGCCTCGGCGAGGCTGGCGACCTCTTCCAGCAGCTGTCCGAGCTGACGCGCCTCGAGCAGCTGCTCGACCATTCGCTCGACCCGGCCTCGCTGCTCGAGGTCGACCCGGAGGCGGCCGCCCGGCTGCTCGGTCCGGACGCCGCCGACTCGTTGCAGGCGCTCGCCACCCTCACCCGCCGCCTCGAGGAGGCCGGTCTCGTCGACCGGCGTGACGGCCGCCTGGCCCTCACGCCGCGCGGCCTGCGCCGGCTCGGCAACCGGGCCCTCGCCGAGGTGTTCGGCCGTCTCGGCCGCGCCCGCCTCGGCGACCACCCCCTGCCCCAGCCCGGCACCGGCCACGAGCGGGCCGGCCAGACCAAGCCCTACGAGTTCGGCGACCCCTTCCAGCTCGACATCCAGGAGACCATCCGCAACGCCGTCGTCCGCAACGCCGCCGAGGCCGGCGCCGGGGCCGGCGCGCTGCCGGTCCGGCTGTCGCCCGACGACTTCGCCGTCGAGCAGACCGAGCATGCCGCCGCCGCCGCCACCGTCCTCGCCCTCGACCTGTCGCTGTCCATGCCGATGCGGGACAACTTCCTCTCGGCGAAGAAGGTGGCCATCGCCCTGCAGGCGCTCATCGCCTCCCAGTACCCCCGCGACTTCCTCGGTCTCGTCGGCTTCTCGGCCACCGCCCGCGAGATCCGGCCGAGCGAGCTCCCGGAGGTGTCCTGGGACTTCGCCTACGGCACCAACCTGCAGCACGCCCTCGCCCTCTCCCGCCGCATGCTCGCCAGCCGGGTCGGCAGCAAGCAGATCCTGCTCATCACCGACGGCGAGCCGACGGCGCACGCCATGGCGGGCGGCGAGGTCTTCTTCCACTACCCACCCTCCCCCGAGACCCTGAAGGCGACCCTTCTCGAGGTCGGCCGCTGCACAGCCGAGCACATCACCATCAACACCTTCGTGCTCGACGCCACCGGCTCGCTGCGGGCCTTCGTCGAGGACATGACGCGGCGCAACAAGGGCCGCGCCTTCTTCACCACCCCGGACCGCCTCGGCGACTACGTGCTGCTCGACTTCGTCGAGCACCGCCGCTCCCGCCGCCAGCGTCGGCTCCGTCCCGGCGCCTGACGGCCGGCGTCGGGTCGCCCGGCGCCCTTCGGGCAGCGTCGGGTCGCCCGGCGCGGTCGGGCAGCGGGCTCGCACCTGCCTGGTCGGGCAGCCCAGCAACTACCCCTTGCGCCGCTTGAGCTGGGAGAGCATCATGATCACACCGATGTAGTTCCAACGGTGCCATTCGCCGTTGGGGCGGCCCCGCTGCAGAAAGGGAGGTGCCGTGGACATCTCAGCGCTCACGGCCACGACGTCACCGGGCGGCTGGCAGCTGCGGGCGAACTGCATGGGGGTCGATCCGGAGCTCTTCTTCCCGGAGCGCGGCTCGTCGACGCGCGAGGCCAAGGAGGTCTGCCGGGGGTGTGTCGTCTCCGAGGACTGCCTCGAGTTCGCCATCGCGAACGGTGAGAAGTTCGGGATCTGGGGCGGCATGAGCGAGCGTGAGCGCCGGCGCGTCCGGCGGGCCCGTGTCCTCGAGCGCCGCGGGGAGGCCGCGGCCTCGTAGCCCCCGGCCTCCGCCCGCCCGCCCGGGGCAGCGGGCCGGCGAGCGGTCAGCCGGCGGCGGCACCGTCCAGTCGGGCCTCGAGGGTGCGCTCGAGCGGGCAGTCCAGCCGCTCGCGCAGTCCGGGCGGGACGGCGGCGGCGACGGCGTGGGGGAGGAGGCCGACGAGCTCGCACGCGGCCACCGCTGCCTGGGCCTGCACGGCCCGGTAGACCTCGAGCGGCCCGACCCGCCAGGGGGCGACGAGGTTGCACGAGACCTGGGCACCGCCGGCCACGGCGAAGGCGAGGGCCCGGACCTCTGCAGTGCGCAGTGACCGGGCGACGGCTCGTGCCGTGGCGAGGTCGGCGTTGGCGAGCACCAGGTTGTAGGCGCCGAGCACCCGACGCGCTCCCACGCAGCTGGCGCCGGCGCTCGGATGGGACGCCGCCGGGCCGAGGTCGGGGAGCAGGTCGACGAACGCTCGGCGGCGCACCTCTGGCAGCGTCCGCTCGCACCCGCCCTCGAGCGGTCCGTAGCGGAAGCACGGCAGGTCGAGCCGGGCCGCCGCCGCGGCGGCGAGCCGGTCGCGGGCCGCCGCCGCCTCGTCGAGGGTGACGGCGCCGAGCGCGTCGAGGTGGGCGCCCGGCAGGAGGGGGACGAACGGCACGACGTCGGCCACCCCGAGGCGCGGGTGGACGCCGACGTGGCCGGACAGGTCGAGCCGATCGACCGCCGCCTCGACGAGGGCGAAGGCGGCCGCTTCCACCGTCTCCGGATCGGTTGCGCCGAGGGTGAGCACGCTCCGGTTGTGGTCGGGATCACGGTGCACGTCCAGCAAGGCCGTGCCGCAGGCGGCGGCGAGGGCACCGAGGACGGCGCCGTCCCGACCCTCGCTGACGTTGACGACGCAGGTCAGCACGGCACGCCCCTCAACGGGTCCGGCCGCCCCCCGCGCACCGTCCCCGGGGCTGCCCTCGCGGCCCGCCCTGGGCTGCGCTCGCCCATGGGGCGCCCGTGGCTAGTGGACGCGGTGGAGCGACACCAGGCGACGCTGGCGGGCGATGCGCCGCCGTTCCCGCTCGGAGGTGCCGCCCCAGACACCGTGGTCGATGTGGTTCTCCATGGCGTACTCGAGGCACGGCGACTTCACCGGGCAGTCGGCGCAGATGCGCCGGGCGATCTCCACGCCGACCCCGTCGCTCGGGAAGAACGTCTCCGGGGGCAGGTCACGGCACTTGCCCTCCGACATCCAGACCGTGTCCATCACACCACCATTCTGCCCCACCGATGCCCACTGCAAGTGGCAGGGCGGTCGCACAGGGCGGCGGACGGTGCGGGGGAACGCCCCCCGGGCCGAACCTGCGGCCCTGTTACATTACGAACAGGTTACACCCTTCGGGTGCGAGCTGACTACCCATTGTTGCCCCCAACCCTCAGAGCCAGCTGTGAACGGGCCGGCAACCGGCTGAGCAGCGAAGCCGGCGGGCCCCCCTCGGTAGACTGGGGCCGATGGAGCAAAGGAGCTGCCGCCCATGATGACGATGCCCACCGGTGACACCGTCGCCCCGGAGCCACCCCGAGGCCACGTGCGCGTCGTCTACCTGGGTCCGGTCGCCCCGCACTGGGAGGTCGAGTCGGAGTTCGGCGACCGGGCGGTCATCGAGGGGTTCCGCGAGCGGGCGCTCGCCCGGCTCGTGCTGCTCCCGCCGCACGACCCGCAGTTCCGGCGCAACCGGGAGCGGGTCGTGCGAGACGCGGAGCGCGAGAACCTCATGCTCGAGTGGGACCTTGGCCTTCCCGAGGAGGAGCCGGCGGCCCACCCGTAGGGCCGGAGGCGCTCCCCGGCTCGCCGGCCGGGTCCGGCGGGTCCGGCGGGTCCGGCGGCAGGTTGACCCGCTCGATCCACAGGCCGGGGGCGTCCACCTCGGCGGGCGTCGGCAGGCTTGCCTCGGCCATCCACAGCCGGGCCAGCTCGTCGTGCCCGCCGCGCTCGAGCACGCCGCGGACGAATGCCTCGCCGCGGTCCAGCTGGTCCTGGTCGAGGCGGAGCCCGAACAGGGCCTCGGTGACCCGCTCCTCGGCACCGCGCTCGACCCGCCGGCGGCGCATCGCCTCCCGGATCGTCGCCCGTGAGCTGACGAGGCGGGCGGCGGCCGTGTCGGTGACCCACTCGACGTAGCCGCCGAGCACCGCGCCCAGCGCCTCGAGCTCGCGTCGGATGCGGGCCAGCTCGGGGGTCTCGGCCACCTCGGTGAGCGCCGTCGGGTCGCCCAGCAGCCGGGTCAGCTCGCCGAGGTCGCCGAGGCCCCCGCCGGGCAGGTCGCCGAGGCGCTCCTCGAGGGCGCTCGGGTCGGGCCGGAAGCGGGCGGCGTGCTCGACGAGGAGCCGCTCTAGGCGGGCAGCCACGTGCGGTCGCGAGAGGACGGCGTGGGTCGCCACGTCGCGCACGGACAGCCACAGCGTCACCTCGACGGGATCGAGGCTCCAGTCCTCGGCGAACCGGCGGGCGTTCTCCGGGACCACCGCCAGCTCGTCGTCGCCCGGTCGCGGCAGCGGCAGGTCGTACTGCCCGAGCGTGCGGCGGGCCAGGTGGCCGACGACCGACCCGATCTGCAGGGCGGTCATCGCCGGCGCCAGTGCCGTCGTCCACTGTCCGAGCATGGCCGCCAGGTCGCCCCCCGCCTCCTCGCCCGGGCCGGCCACCGCCGGAGGGCTGGACGGGGCGAGCGCCGTGGCGACCCGCTCGAGCAGTGGCCGCCACCGCTCGAGCGACCGCCGCGCCCACGCCGGTGGGGCCAGGGCGACCACCCCGATCGTGCGGCCACTCGTCGACGTCACCATCCCGGTGACGTCGGCCACGGCGAGGTCCGCCAGGCGC
>JAKBAA010000005.1 GCA_021809425.1 Actinomycetes bacterium
CAGTTACTGCTCGAGCATCCCGTGGCGGTGGCGAGCCTGCTCGCCTCGGACGTGGCGCGGGACTTCCCGGAGCTGAAGCTCGTCATCTCCCACGGGGGCGGCGCCATCCCCTACCAGATGGGCCGCTTCCTCGCCGGCGCCACCCGCAGCGGCGTCGAGCTCCGCGACCAGCTACGCACGCTGTGGTTCGACACCTGCCTGTACACCCGGGACGCCATCGAGCTGCTCGTCCGGGCTGTCGGCGCCGACCGGTGCTGCTTCGGCTCGGAGAAGCCCGGCACGGGGTCGGTGCGGAACCCGGCGACCGGCCGGTGGTACGACGACATCAAGGTGCTCGTCGAGGAGATCGAGTGGCTCGGCGACGAGGACCGGGCCCAGATCTTCCAAGGCAACGCCGTAGCGCTGTTCCACCTCGAGGCGGCAGGCGTCGCCTCGAGGGGCGATGCCCGCTGACGTGGCCGGCTCGGCACGCACCGGGGCGTGGCGCGGCCGGCGCCGCGCCGGCCGGCCGCCCCGGCGGATCACCCCGGGGCTGCTCGTGCTGTGCGCGCTCTGCCTCGTGCTGTTCGTCTGGCCGGTGCTCATGCTCGCCTACGGCGCCTTCCGCACAGCGCCGCCGGACCTCGGCGGCAGCTTCTCGGCACACGGGTTCCTCGCCACGCTCTCGGACGGTTCGATGTGGCAGGCGTTCGGCAACTCGATCCTTCTGTCGGGCTCGACCGTGCTCCTGTCGACGGCGCTCGCCGTCTACCTGGCCTGGACCGTGACCCGCACCGACACGCCGCTGCGGCGGCTGGTCACGCCGATGATGGTGATGACCTTCGCCATCCCGCCCCTGTTCTTCACCCTCAGCTGGGCGATGCTCGGCCAGCAGCCGGTCGGCCTTCTCGACAAGGCGCTCCACGCCCTGTTCGGCGTGGCCCCGTTCAACGCCCAGTCGTGGTACGGGATGATCGGCGTGAGCGTGCTGGCGGCCACCGCCGCCGAGTACCTGTTGCTGCTCGGCCCCTTCCTGGCGCTCGACCGCTCGCTCGAGGAGGCGGCGCTCGTGAGCGGCGCCCGCAGGCTCCGCGCCTTCGTCACGATCGAGCTGCCGGCGCTCGCCCCGTCGATCCTCGGCGTGATGATCCTCGGCTTCGTGCTCGGTCTCGGCTTCCTCACGGTGCCGCTGCTGCTCGGCGAGCCCGCCGGCATCTACGTGCTGCCGACCGAGATCTACCGCCTGATCGACGGCACCAGCCCGGCGAACTACGCCGGCGCCAGCACCCTGTCGCTGCTGCTCGTCGCCGTCGTGCTCGTGCTGGTCGCCGCACAGCAACGCCTGATCGGACGGCGGTCGTTCACGACGATGACGGGCAAGAGCTTCCGCCGCGAGCGGCTGCGCCTCGGCAAGGCCCGTTACGTCGGTACGGCCGTCATCCTCGTCTACGGGCTCCTCGCGCTCGTCCTGCCGCTCGGGCAGTTCGTCCTCGGCTCGTTCGAGCCGTACTTCGGCGTGTACAAGCACCTGTCGCTCGTCAACTACCGGACCGTGCTCGGCACGGCGGGCACCGGCAGCGCCTTCTGGACGACCGTGGTCGTGGCCGTGGTCGCCGGGTTCTGCGCGTCGTGCCTGGCCGTCTGGATCGCCCTCGTCGGCCAGCGCTCCCGGTCGCGCCTGCGACGGCTGCCGGACCTGTCGCTGTGGCTGCTGTGGGCCGTGCCCGGCATCACGCTGAGCCTCGGCATCATCTGGGCCTACCTCTCGGTTCCCGGGCTGAAGCGCCTGTACGCCACCCAGTGGATCGTCCTCCTCGCCCTCGTCGTCGGCACCGCCCCGATCGCCAGCCGGGCCCTCTCCGGCCCGATCGGCCAGATCGCCCGTGACCTCGAGGAGGCGGCCCGGACCGCCGGCGCCTCGGCGTTCCGGGCCACCGTCGGCATCCTGCTCCGCCTCGTCCTTCCGGCGTTCGCCGTGTCGTGGTTCCTCGCCGGCATCGTGGCCTCGGGGAACCTCGACATCCCGATCCTCCTGGCGTCGCCGACGAACCAGACGGTCCCGCTCGTCGCCTACAACCTGTACGACAACGGCTCGCTCGCCGGTGCCGCCGCCGTGTTCTGCCTGCTGCTCGCCGGCATCGCCTGCGTCCTCGCCCTCGGCGCCGCCGTCCGCGGTGTGCTCGGGCTGCGGGCACGACGCCTGCTCGGGGGCGACCGGGCGCCGCAGGGGGCGGGCACGACGCCGGCGGGCGGGGTCGGCTGATGGCCGGGGTCCGCATCCGCGGGCTCGCCAAGCGTTTCGAGGGCAAGGTCGTCCTCGAGGGGCTCGACCTCGAGGTGGGCGACGGCGAGCTGCTCACCCTCCTCGGCCCGAGCGGCTGCGGCAAGACGACGACCCTGCGCTGCGTCGCCGGGCTGGAGCGGCCGGACGGCGGCGAGATCCACATCGGTGACCGCCTCGTGGCCTCGCCGGCGGCGGGCGTCCACGAGCCACCCAACCGGCGCGGCATCGGCATGGTGTTCCAGAGCTACGCCCTCTGGCCGCACATGACGGTGTTCTCGAACGTCGCCTACCCACTCCGCATCCGCCGGCGCGATCGGGCGACGATCCGCCGCCAGGTCCTCGAGGTCCTCGCCGCCGTCGGCATGGAGGCCTACGCCGAGCGGTCGGTGACGGCACTGTCCGGCGGCCAGCAGCAGCGCGTGGCGCTCGCCCGGGCCCTCGTCGCCCAGCCACAGGTCCTGCTCTTCGACGAGCCCCTTTCCAACCTGGACGCCAAGCTGCGCATCGCCATGCGCCGCCAGATCCGCGCCGTCCACGACCAGGCGGGCGCCGCCTCGGTGTACGTCACCCACGACCAGGAGGAGGCGATCACGCTCTCGGACCGGGTCGTCGTCCTCGACCGCGGCGTCGTCCAGCAGGTCGGCACTCCCCGGGACATCTACCGGCGGCCGGCGAACCGGTTCGTGGCCGACTTCCTCGGCTTCGAGAACCTGCTCACGGCGACCGTCGTCGGCGGCGGCGGCGACCGGGTCGGGCTCCGCCTGGCGGGTGCCGGTGGTGGGGTCATGGCAAGCTCCACGCACCCCCGCCTCGCCGGCGAGACCGTGGTGCTCGCCGTGCGCGCCGGCGATATCGCCTGCGAGCCGGTGCCTACGGCCGGCAGCCCAGGGGACCCGGCCGGCGGGCTCCTCGGCACGCTCGTGTCCACCGAGGACGCCGGCGACCGGGTCGAGCGGACCGTCGAGGTCGGCGGTCAGCGGTTGCTCGCCCGCAGCCCCGAGACGGAGGGCGACCCCGACGTGCTGCGGCCGGGCGACGCCGTGCTCGTGCGCGTCGCCCCGACCCGCGCCGTCGCCCTCGACGACACCGGGGCACGGCCGGCCGAGACCCGGCCACACCACCATCGACCAGCAGCATCCACCAGGGAGGGAACATGAAGCTCAAGAAGGCCGTGATGGCGGCGACCGCGACCACGGTCACCGGGATCGCGCTCGTCGGTAGCGGGGTCGCCGGTGCCTCGTCACCACAGCGGGCCAGCCGGCAGCGCGCGCACGGTGGGTCGCCACTGTCGGCCCTGTACCACAAGGCGATGGCCGCCAAGCAGACCAGCGTCGTCATCTACGGACCGACCGCCGGCACCGACACCGCCCTGTACAACGCCTTCAAGCAGGAGTTCCCGGGCATCACGGTCACCGGCGTGCCGGTCGTCGGCCCGCCCATGTCGGCCAAGCTGGCAGCAGAGTTCTCGAGCGGCAAGCACGTCGCGGATCTGGCCTACACCGGCAGCACCAACATGCTCCAGTACGCCCAGGCCCACTGGCTCGTCCCCTTCACCCCGGCGACGGCCCCTGCGGCGAGCCGCCTGCCGGCTGGTGACGTCGGGCCGGGGAACACCTTCTACGGGACGAGCATCACGCCGTTCGTCACCATCTACAACACCTCGGCCGTCACCGCCGCCCAGGTGCCGAAGACGTGGCAGGCGCTGCTGGCGCCGCGCTGGAAGAACAAGATGGGGATCGTCGACCCGACCGCCATCGGCGAGATGGACGACGTGTTCGCCCACCTCGCCAAGGCACCGGGCATGGCCGACTACATGGCCAAGCTGCACGCCCAGCAGGTCGAGCTGTTCCCGGCGTCCGAGGTCACCGGCGCCCTCACCGCCGTCGCCCAGGGGGCCAAGGCGATCGGCATCGAGGAGGGTTACAACTTCTACGAGGTCGCGGCGAAGGCGGGTGCCCCGATCGCCTTCTCGCTCCTCCAGAAGGACAACTACACGACGACGCTGTACATGGGCCTGCTGAAGGGGGCACCGGACCCGCTCGCCGCGCAGCTGTACGAGGACTTCCTGTTCACCCCGACGGCGCAGAAGGTGATCGCCGCCAACGGCGACTACTCGCCGGTTCCCGGCTCGCCGGCGCCGAAGGGGCTGCCCTCCTACGCCAAGCTGCCGAAGATGCCGTTCATCCCGCTCTCCGCCAGCCTGCAGGCAGACCTCGCGGCGATCGCCCAGGCGAAGAAGCTCTGGGGCTAGCCGGCCCGGGCGCCGGCACGGCACCCCCCGGCGGAGCGGACCTGCCGCTCCCGCCGGGGGGCGCCGCCGAGCCCGGCAGACCAGGCCTTCTGCCTCCTCCCGTCTCCTGTTCTCAGCGCAGCGCCACATGTCGCGCGCTCTGTCTCATCCCGAGTGCGATAGATTGTGGCGATGACGTCCTCTCCGCGCCGGCTCGTCGTCGGCATGTCGGGTTCGAGCGCACCGCAGCTCGGCATCAAGCTCCTCGAGGTCCTGCACCAGCTCCGTACCGTCGAGACCCATCTCGTCCTGACCGAAGGCGCCAAGCTCACCATCAAGCTCGAGACCAGCCATGACCCCGACGCCGTCGCCACGCTGGCTGACGTCGTTCACGACAACAACAACCTGGCTGCCGCCATCTCGTCGGGCTCCTTCCTCACGATGGGGATGGTCGTCGTCCCCTGCTCGATGCGCTCCCTCGCCTCCATCGCCGCCGGAACCTCGACCGATCTCCTCACGAGAGCGGCCGACGTCACCTTGAAGGAGCGACGCCCGCTCATCCTTGTCACAAGAGAGACGCCGCTCAGCCTGATCCACCTCCGCAACATGGAGACGGTGACCCTTGCCGGCGGGACGATCCTGCCACCCATGCCCGCCTTCTATCACCATCCCGAGTCGATCGACGACCTGCTTGCCCAGACGACCGGCAAGGTCTTGGACCAGTTCCGCATCGAGCACGAGCTGTTCCGGCGATGGGACTAGCCGTTCCGCGCGAGCTCGTCGCGTACCTCTCGGGCATGCCCGCCCTCGGCACCGCGGAGTCGGTCATCCCGCTCCTCACGGTCGACGCCGCCGGCTTCCCCCACGGCTGCCTCCTCTCGCGTGGCCAGATCGCTGCGACCGGGTCGGAGATCCAGCTCGCCGTGACGAGCCCGGGGACTCGGGGCAACCTCCACGAGCGAGGCCGCGGGCTGCTGCTCGTCGCCCTCGGCGACACCGTCCACCACTGCAAGCTGCGCCTGCTCCGTCTGGACGAGGCGGACGAGCTGCTCGTCGCCTCGTGCGAGCTCGTCGCCCACAAGGCGGACTCGCTCGGGATCGCGCTCGCACCGATGACCTTCGTCGCCAGCCCCGAGATCGCTCGCTTCGAGCGGTGGGAGGAGGTCGCCTCTCGCTTGGAGGCGATCGCCGGCGAGCACTGACCCGTCGCCGCCATCAGGTCGCCCGACCGCGCAGCGCTCGCGTCGCCGGCCGGCCGGCATCACGAGGCCCGGCCCCGCCACACGGTACCCTTGCCTTGGAGCAGAATCCCTTTCTAGTGCAGCGAGCGTAGCAACACGCCGATCCGCTGGCAACGGCCGACGCTCGAGGCCGCACGGCGCCGGAGCAGCTCCACGAGGCGGATGGTCCGCCACATCCGACGATCTCCGACGAGGAGGAGCGACCCGTGCTCTCCGGGCTACCCGTGATCGACCTCCACCACCACTACATCCCCCCGGCCCTGCTGACCTCGCTGCAAGCCCTGGCCAACGGCAAGGCCCGCCTCGTGAACCACCTCGTGTCGGTGACCCTCAATCCGGACCTTGCCGACGTCGAGGCGCATCTCGAGGCCATGGCGCGCGCAGGGATCGACCTGGCCGTCGTCGCCTACTCCGCCCTCAGCGCGCTCGGTCCGGAGGTCTGCGCGAGCCTCAACGAGGCCGTCGCCGAGCTGCAGGCCGACCATCCGGCAGCCTTCCTCGGCGCTGCGCACGTCGACCTTCGCGACCCGGCGACCGCCGTGCGAGAGCTCGTCCGATGCGAGTCCGAGCTCGGCCTCCGGGCGCTCGCCCTCCCGACCTCTGCCCCGGCGCTCCAGCTCGACGACCCGTCCCTGGCGCCGCTCTGGGACAAGGCCGAGCAGCTGGGCCTTCCCATCATCTTGCACCCCGCCTCCCTGCCGGTCGGCGCCTCGACCGACCACGGGCTCGAGCGCTCCTGCGCTCGGCCCTTCGACACCACGACGGCCATCGTGCGCCTCATGCACGCCGTCCTCCCCCTGCACCCCACCCTTCGCTTCGTCGCGCCACACTGCGGGGGCACCGCTCCCTACCTGAAGGGACGCCTCCAGATGTTCCACACGGCACCTGGCGAGCGGCCGCGAAGCCTCCCGCGCACCCAGCGGGAGCTGCACGAAGAGGGTCTAAACGACCAGTTCGAGCGTCTCTGGCGCCAGCTCTACGTGGACACCGCCGGCAACGGAGGATGGACGCCAGTGGTGCGGGCCGCGCTCGACATCGTCTCGGCCGACCGTGTCTGCTTCGGATCGGACTACCCCCTCGAGGCCCACAGCCCCGAGACGATGACCGAGCTGGTCGACGCCATGGCCTCGCTCCAGCTCCCGAAGGCCGACCTCGCCGCCGTGGCCTTCGCGAACGCTGCGTCGCTCCTCGGCCTCCACGACCTCGCCGGGGCGCCGACCGACCGGACAGGGCCAGCCTCAGCCGGTTGAGGCGGACATCGCCCGTCCGTCGAGCGGGTGGCGCGCACCGGCTCCGTTCGTCGAGAAGCCGCTCGCCTTCCGCCGCAGGTACTGCCACCCCGAGTCCATGAGGCGCGGGTTCCACACCTCTTCCCGCTTCAGCGCCGACTCGGCCTCGTTGGACCACGTCACGAGCTCGCCCGCCGCCATGGCCGCGAGCTGTACCTGGCATGCCCGGTCGAGGAGCAATGCGGTCATGACACCGGCCGCCACCGTCTCGCCGGCCGTGACGAGGCCGTGGCGTGGCATGAGGCACGCCCGGGCATCGCCGAGGGCGCTCGCGAGGTCGGCCCCCAGCTCCCTCGTCTTCACGAGGCTCCCGGTCTGCAAGAAGCGCGGCAGCTCCGGATGCGAGAAGAGCACCCCTTCGTGGGAGAGCGCCCGAAGCGCGACGCCGAGCGACGAGAAGGCGTTCGCCGCCGCCGAGTGCGTGTGGACGACGCAGTTGACCTCGGGTCGTCGCCGAAGGATCTCGCCGTGGATCGGGAACTCGATATGACGCGACCCCGTGCCTGCGAGGATCTCGCCGTCGAAGCTGAGCAGCAGGAGGTTCGAGGGATCGACCTCCTCGAACCCGAGGCCGGAGGCCTTCATCCAGAAGCCCCGGCCACCCGGGTCCCGGACCGACACGTGACCCCAGACGAGATCCCCCTGCCCCTCGGCGCCGAGCACCTGGTTGGCCTCGACGGCCAACCGTACGATCTCCTCGACGTCATCCTCACGCGCCAGTGCCATGCGGCAAGAATATATTTCTTTTACCGATAGCGCTAGGTGCCCACGCCGACCCTCGCCCGAGGGTGGCCGCCGCAGCGCGACGAGGGGGACGACGATGGGTGCGCTTCGCCTGAGCATCGCCACCACCGACTACGACCACTTCCGGGACTTCCGGCTCGGCGAGGTGCGCGCAGCCGGGATCGACCCCATCTGGTCGCTTCTCGGCCACCACGAGATCTTTGCCCGCTTCGCCGCCCACCGGGAGTGGGATGTGAGCGAGCTCTCCATCGCCAAGTTCTCCGCCGAGGTGACGCGACCGGACGCCGACATCGTCGGCCTCCCCGTGGTCTGCTCGCGCTTGTTCCGCTTCGGCTCGTTCTACGTGAACCGCAGGAGCGGGATCAAGGAGGCAGCCGACCTGCGCGGGCGGCGGGTCGGCTCACCCGAGTGGGCCCATTCCGCCGCCGTGTACATGCGCGGGTGGCTCGGCGACGAGGTCGGCGTCCGCCTCGACGAGGTCGACTGGTACCAGGCCGGGGCCAATGCCCCGGGACGGAGGGAGAAGGTCCAGATCGAGCTGCCCGAGGGCGTCTCGCTCACGCGGGTCGCCGACCGCTCGCTCTCGGACATGCTCGCCTCGGGCGACCTCGACGCCGCCATCATCGCCCGCCCGCCCACCTGCTTCCTCGAGGGGCATCCGGACGTCGTCCGCCTCTTCCCGGACTTCCGAGCGCGCGAAGAGGACTACTACCGCCGCACCCGCGTCTGGCCCATCATGCACATCGTGGCCCTCCGGCGCGACCTCGTCGAAGCGCACCCGTGGGTGCCGCGAAACCTGTACAACGCCTTCGCGGAGTCCAAGCGCCGCAGCCTCGAGCGCCTGCTCGACCCGGCCGTCTCTCGCTACCCGCTCGCCTGGCTGCCGGCATACGGCCAGCGGATGGCCCAGCTGTTCGAGGGCGACCCCTTCCCCTTCGGGCTCGAGGCCAACCTCCCGACCTTCTCCCTGCTGCTGCGCTATGCCCACGAGCAGGGCATCGCCCAGCGCCAGGCGACCCCCGCCGAGGTGTTCACCGCCGGCATCGAGACGGCCGTCGTGATCTGACCCGGTCAGCCGCCACGGCGGGGCGTGACAAGACCCGCGACCGCCCGGCGCGCCCACACGGCGGCCATCGCCGTCTTGTACTCGACCGAGCCCCGCTGATCGTCCGTCGGAGCCGCCGCCTCGGCCGCAGCCTCGGCCAACCGGTCGAGATCGCCGGCGGAGGGTCGCCGGCCGACGAGGGCCGCCGGGGCGCCCGCCACGAGCACCGCCGTCGGCGCGACACCGCCGAGGGCGACCCTCGCCGCCGTGACGACGCCCGACTCGTCGAGCACCACCTCGGCGGCGACCCCGACGGTCGGGAAGTCGAGGGCGCTGTTCGGCGCGAACCGGACATAGCCGTCCCGCCTCCCCGCCCGTGGCGGGATGCCCACCTCGACGACCAGCTCGTCCGGCTGGAGCACCGTCGCCATGAACCCCGTCAGCAGCTCCCCCACCGGGATCTGACGTACACCGTGCGGTCCCGACACCGTGACCACCGCGCCCAGGGCGAGCAGCACCGGTGGCAGGTCCTGGCGCGGGTCGGCGTGGGCAAGGTGGCCGCCAAGCGTCGCGACGGCACGGATCCGAGGGTTGGCCGCTCGTGCTGCTGCCTCCGCCAAGCTCGGACAGCTGGACCGGACGCGGCGGTCTGCCGCGAGCTCCGCCAGGGTCGCCATCGCACCCAGGCGGAGGGTCCCACCCGCGTCGAGCTCGATCCCCGACAGGCCGGGGATCCGTCCGAGCAGGACCAGGCGCTCGGGCGCGAGGAGCCTTGCGCGCAGCAGCAGGCCGACGGCGGTGCCACCGGCGACCGCGACGGCGCCCGGTGCCTGCAGCGCCGCACAGGCCTCGGCGACCGTGCCGGCGACGACGAGCTCACAAGGTTGCGAGATAGTGCCTCACCGCCTCGACGATCGTGCCGTAACCCGTGCATCGGCAGAGGTTGCCGGACAGGTACTCGCGCACCTCCTCCTCGGACGCGGACGGGCACGCCCGCGCGAGCGCCGCCGCGGCAACGACCTGGCCCGGCGTGCAGATGCCGCACTGCATCGCCTCGTGCTCGACGAACGCAGCCACGAGGCCTGGCGCCCGCTCCGCGAGGCCCTCGATCGTCCAGACCTCGGCGCCCTCGAGGGCAGCGCACAGGTACAGGCAGGAGCTGACCGGCCGGTCGTCGACGAGCACCGAGCACACCCCGCACACCCCGACCCCGCAACCCTCCTTCGTCCCGGTGAGCCCACGGGCGCGCAGCACATCGAGCAGGAGCGCGTCCGGCTCGACCTCGAGGCCGACGGCACTCCCGTTCAGCCGGAAGCCCACCCTCACGTCGCACCGCCGCGCCCGGCAGCGTGCAGCGCGCGATAGACATCCTCGGCGCTCACCGGAAGGCGCCGGAGCCGCGCCCCGGTGGCCGCCGCCACCGCGTTGGCGATCGCCGCCCCGGTCGGCACGTTGGCAAGCTCGCCCACCGCCTTCACGTCCAGGGCGCCGATCCCCCGGCTACCGGTCACGAGGACGGTTCGCAGCTGCGGAACCTCGCGAGCGGCCGGGATCCGGAACTCGCCAAGGCTCCCCGCCCACACCTGTCCATCCTCGAGCAGCAGATCCTCCATGCAGGCGAACCCGTAGCCCATCACGGCACCACCCTCGATCTGCATCCGATGGGCCGCAGGCTCGATGATCTCGGCGACGTCGAGCGCCGTCAGGAGCTGCAGCACGCGGACCTGACCAGTGGCAGGGTCCACGGCCACCTGGGCGAGCTGCACGCAGCAGGACGTCACCCGCAAGGGACCGGCACCGTCGATCTCCGCGGTCACCGCCCGCTCGGCGCCACGCTGCGACCACCGACGGGCCGCCTCGGCCAGGACCGTGCTCAGCTCCGCCGTGACGCGGCTCGCGCCGACGCCGACGTCGTAGGGCAGCTCCGCCGTGCTCACCTGCAGCACGTCCACCGTGTCGGGATCGACGCCGAGCAGCCGTGCAAGGCCATCTCGAGCGACCGTATGGCTCCCCGTTCCCGTCTCAGGGAGCGGCAGCTCGAGGACGATGCGTCCGGCCTCCCCCTCGCGCAGGCGCACGCTCGTCCTTCCCGGGGCCGTCTCCCGGTCGTAGACGCCGATGCCGAGCCCGCTCGCCCACCCGCTCGGGGTAGGGAGCGGCTCGTACGCCGCAAGCGCCGCCTCCAGCACCTCCACGGCTCGGATCTCGACGAAGGACGCGCCGTTGTGCGCGACCTCCGGGGTACGGAGCAGGTTCCGACGGCGGATCTCCTCGGGACCGATGCCGGCGCGGTGCGCGAGCTCGTCGAGGGCCGACTCGAAGGCGAACGTCACCTGCGGAGATCCCGGGGCGCGCATGTGCCCCTTCGGGACGCTGTTCGTGTAGGCGATCCGGGCGTCGACGTGCACGTGGGGGATCCGGTAGGTCGTCCCGACGAGCTCCATCCCGTGCAGGCCGACCGAGGGGATCGGCTTCCCGCCCGCGTAGGCACCCCCGTCGGCGACCGCCTCCAGCTGCAAGGCGACCAGGCGACCGTCCCGGTCGGCGCCGAGGCGCACTCGCATGCGCACCGGATGGCGGGGGCTCGCCGCCATGAGCTCCTCGTTGTAGGAGTGCACCATCTGGACCGGTTGGCCGACCAGGCGCGTCAGCGCAGCACACAGCGGGATGAGCTCCGACGTCCCCTTGCCTCCGAAGTCCCCGCCGATCAGCACCGGGTGGAGGATGATCGAGGACGTCTCCATGTCGAAGGTCTCCGCCAACTGCTGGCGCATGCGGTAGGGCGCCTTGTTGCTCGCCCAGATCTCGAGGACCCCCTCCCCGGTCATCCTCGCCACGCAGGCTTGCGGCTCCAGATACCCCTGATGGCCCGCCACGGTCTCGTAGGTCTGCTCGACCACGAAGGCGGCACCCCGCAGGGCCGCCTCGACGCGAGCGGCGTCTCCGTGGACCACGCGCGACTGCAGGTTGACCCCGTCGCCCTCCGACACGACCGCCCCCGGGTACGCCCACGGCGCCTCGTGCACCCTCGGGCTGTCCTGCTCGAGCGCCTCGGTGGCATCGAAGACCCCAGGGACCTCGTCGACCTCGATCTCGACGAGGTCGGCAGCGCGCTCTGCGTCCTGGCGGCGTCTCGCCACGACCACGGCAACCGGCTCGCCGATGTGGCGCACCTTGCCGGTGGCAAGGATCGGCGAATCGCGAACCCGTCGACCGAACAGACCTGCGGGGAGCTGGTCGGCCACGAAGACGCCTAGCACGCCGTCGCCCGCAAGGGCTCGGCCGACGTGGACGGCACGGATCACCCCGTGCGCCACCGAGCTTCGGGCCACGGCGGCGTGCACCAGCCCCGGCAGGTGCACGTCCGCCGTGTAGCGCGCCGAGCCCGTCGCCTTGGCGACCGCGTCGAGACGCCCGGCCCGACCGAGCCCCAACCCGTTCGAGACGAGCGTGTCGCTGCCCATCCCCCTCCCTACTCGAGCAGGTAGGCCCAGCGGGCAAGAGCCGCGCGGCGGGCGGACAGGGGCGGCACGTTCACCGGGGGGAACCGGTCGCGCCACTCAAAGGGGCGGGTCGCGTCGATCAGCGCCCGTGAATTGGTGAAGTCGCCAGCGGCCCGCTGGGCAGGGGTCAGGCGAGGGTCGAGCGGGGTGCTCCACGCCCGGCGGACGATGTCGATCGACTCGGCAGGGTCCGAGCGCGTGCAGACCGCCCACATCACCTCCTCGAGGTCCGACGGGTCGATGTCGTCGTCGACGACGATGGCGTACTTCCCGGCGTACCCGCCGGTGTGGCACTGCGAGGCGACGTGCAACACCTGGCGGGCGTGGCCGGGGTAGCGCTGGCGGATCGCCACGACGAGCAGCATCCTGCTCCCGCCCGCCTCGTGCTGCCACACGCCGGTCACCTCGGGAACGCCCGCCTTCAGCAGCTCCTCGTGCAGCAGGGCCGAGCGGAGCGGAGCGCGGTACCGGGCCAGCTCGTCCGGCGGTCGGCCGGGAGGGCAGCCCAGGATGATCGGGTCGTTCCGGTGGTAGACGGCCGCCACCTCGAGCACCGGCTCGGCACGCTCCCCGGAGGCGTAGTAGCCGGTCCACTCGCCGAACGGGCCCTCCGGGAGCATCTCCTGGTCACTGGCGAAGCCCTCGACCACGATCTCTGCACAGGCCGGGATCGGCAGGCCCGTGATCGGGCCGCGAAGGACCTCCATCGGCTCGCCGAGGATGCCACCGGCCCAGTCGTACTCGCTCACCCCGTACGGCACCTCGTTGCTCGCAGCGAGGAACAGGAGCGGATGCGATCCGAAGACCATCGCCACCGGGCACGGCTCGCCGCGATCGAAGTACTTCTGGCGATGCAGGCGACCGTGCTTGCCGGGCGAGATGTAATAGCCGAGCCGCCGGGCGTCGTGGACCATCACCCGATACGTCCCGACGTTCACCCAGCCGTCGTCCGGGTCCCGCGTGACATCGTAGGAGCCCGTCCCCAGGTAACGACCCCCGTCGCCTGGATGCCAGAGCGGCGCCGGGAAGCGCGTCAGATCGACCTCGTCACCCCTCAGGACGTTCTCCATGACCGGCCCGTCGGCCACCTCGACCGCCGGCCTCGGCTCGAGCCCGAGGATGCGCTCCCGCCAGACCTCTGACAGCTGCAGCTTCGTGAGCCCCATCGGGGCACCGAGGGCGATCGCCATGCGGTCGACGCTCCCCAGGGCGTTCACGAGCACCCGGAACCCCGGCGAGTAGCCGGGGATCTTGTCGAAGAGCACCGCCGGCGCCCGCTCCGAGTGCTGCAGGAGGTCGGTCACCTCCCCGATCTCCCCCTCGACCGATGCCCCCTCGACCGTTCGGAGCACCCCGAGCTCCTCTACCCGCTCGAGCCATCCCCGAAGGTCGTAGGTCTTCGATGTCGTTGCCTTCCCAGTGGCGATCGCCACAGCACTACCTCCCTCGACGGTCATCTGCACTGTGTCCATCCGTAACGGCCCGGACGGCTCGTGGACGAGCCCCGGCCCATCGCCCAGCCGCTCCGTCACGGAGCCGACCCGCGGCCCCACGGCGTGCCGTCGCCGGCTGCCGCCCCGCGCCTCCCTAGCGCGCCACCAACGTCCACCGGAAGAAGCGCGCCTGCAGGAACCGGACGATCGTGACGTTCACCACGCCGATGAGCGCGGCGACGACGATCAGCGCCAGCAGGTCCCCCGTCTGGAAGCCGTTCCCGTAGAAGTTCAACAGGTAGCCCATCCCGACGTTGCTCACCTCGATCTCGCCGACGATCATCCCGATCACGGCGAGCGCGACACCGATGCGCGCCCCGGCGAAGATGTACGGCACCGCCCCCGGGAGGATCACCTTGCGGAGGAGCTGCCGCTCCGTCATTCCGAGGGTCTGGCCTACCTCGACGTACCCGCGACTCACGTTCTGCATACCGCTCGCCGTGTTCAGAAGGACCGGGAACATCGTGATCAGCACGACGAACAGGATTCGAGCCTCGGCGGAGATCCCCACCCAGACGATGAGGAGCGGGATGAGCACGTTGAGCGGCGTGGCGTTCGCCGAGTTCACGAAGGGGCTGAAGAGGCTGTTCAGCATCCGGTAGCGTCCCATCACGACCCCGAGGACCACGCCGGCAACGAACCCGATCGCGAGACCGATGTAGAGCTCCCGCAGCGAGATGGCGAGCGCGCTCGTCACCGCACCCCGGCTGAACTGGCCTGCGAAGTCCGATGCCACCTGCTGGGGCGACGAGATGAGCACAGGGTTGATGAAGTGGCCGGCGATCTCCCACGCGCCGAGGACGATGCCTCCGGCCACCACGGGCGCGAGCACACCGACGAGGCGCCGCTCGGAGAAGCGCGGCCGCTTTCTGGCGGCCGCCGCCACCCACGCCTCCATGCCCTCGTCCCGGGCGTGCGGCGCGAGCGAGGTCATCGCCCGCCCAGCCTTCCGACCTCCAGGTGCTGGGTGATGTGCCGACGGAGCTCCAACGTGCGCGGGTCCGACCGAAAGTCGTACTCGGTGCGCGGCCGGGGGAGATCGACGTCGACGATCTCGGTGATGCGCCCGGGGTTGACGTGGAACAGCGCGATGCGGTCGCCGAGGAAGATCGCCTCGTCCACGTCGTGGGTCACGAAGACGATCGTCGCCCCGAGCTCGGCCCAGAGTCGGGCGAGCTCGACCTGGAGGCCCTCGCGGGTGAAGTTGTCGAGCTGGCCGAACGGCTCGTCCATGAGGAACACCTTGGGATGCATCGCCAACGCTCGGGCGACCCCCACCCGTTGCTGCATCCCTCCGGACAGCGTGTACGGAGGGCTCTTCGCGACATCGGCGAGGCCGACCATCTCGAGCACCTCCATCGCCCGCTGCTGGCGCTCCTGCTTCGGCAGGCCACGCACCTCGAGGCCGAGGGCGACATTGTCGAGCACCGACCTCCATGGCAGCAGGTTGATGTCCTGGAACACGTACGCCATGTCCCGAGAGACCCCGGTGAGCTGCTGGCCGTCGAGGAACATCGTTCCCGCGTCCGCCTCGTCGAGGCCGTCGATGATGCGCAGCAGCGTCGTCTTTCCGCAGCCGCTCGGCCCCACGAGGCAGACGAACTCCCCTCGACGGACCCGCAGCGTCACGCGGTCCAGGGCGACGACGGTGCGCTCACCGCCCGAGAACATCTTGCAGACCTCGACGACCTCGAGGAGCGCTCTGCCCTGATCCGGCTCCCGGGCGACCGCCGTCGCCGTCGCCGTCACGGATTCCTCCATCCCTGCACGCCCCTCTCTCGTACCCTCTCGAACCGTCACCGCCGCCGCCCGGCTGACGTCGCCGCGATCCAGGGGAACGCCCGGTCCCGAACGATGCGGAGACCGAGGAACATGAGCATCGCGAGACCGGTGGTCGTGATGATGGCAGCGATCAGGTCGGAGGTCTGGCTGTACTCGGCGTACACCTCGGTCAGCCCGCCGAGACCTGCCTGGCCCACCTCCTGGCCGCCGAGGATCATCCCGACGGCGCCGACCGCCAGCGAGATCCGCATGCCCACGAGGATGTACGGCATCGAGGCGGGGAAGTAGATCTTCCAGGTCTGGCGCCACGGGCTCAGGCCGAACGCCTTCCCGACGTCGGTCAGGCGGGACCGGGCCGTCCGCACCCCGGCATAGGTGTTCACGAGGATCGGCCAGACGGCGATCACCATGATGAACGCCACCCTTGCCGTCGTGCCGAAGCCGAACCAAACCTCCATCACCGGGAGCAGCGCGATGGTCGGGGTCGCGTTGCCCAGGGCGACGAGCGGATCGAGCGCCTTCTCGACGAGGCGGACCCGCCCCATCAAGAGACCCACGCCGACCCCGACGAGCGTGGCGGCGAGCAGGCCCCCGAGCATCTCGAGGAGGCTCCGCAAGAAGGCGGACGGGAGCGCGCCAGAGGCGATGATGTGCGCGAGCGCCCGGACCACCGCGCTCGGCGTCGAGACGAAGATCGGGTTCATGAACAGACCCGTCAGCTGCCAGATGCCGATCGCCGCGACGACACCGACCGCCCCGACAAGCACGTGACCGTGGTCGCGGTAGCGCTTGGACAGGTCCCACTTCCGCCCACGAGCCGGGACCGGCATCGAGATCGTCGCCACGGCAGCGCCTCCTCCCTTCGCGCGCTCGGCCGACGGATCCCCGACCGCCACACCGACGAGCCTGCCCGCGTCGACGCCGACCGGCGAGCCCCGCTCTCCTCCGCTCACCACCATGCCTCGCGCTCCACGTTGTCCGATTCTGGTCCTTGTCGCTTCGCCGTGCTCGTGACCGGCGCCGGCGCCGGCGCCCCTGCCGCCCCGCCGGCCGGCTCAACCCGTGCGGGACGGCCGATCGGGGCGCCGAGCACTCCGACTGCAAGGGTCAGCGGGTAGCGCTCCCGGATTGGCGTCCGACCCTCCGCGAGTCGCTGGAGGGGCGCCCGCCTCCAGCCCGCCAGAGGCCGACGCGCGCCACCCGTGGCCCGTCCACGGGTGGGCGCGTCGTCCGCCATCAGCTTCGTGCGCTGGCGCTAGTAGCTACGGGCGTGGGCGCTGAACTGCTTCCACGCCGCCTGCCAGGGGCCGTAGTTTGCCTCCTGCGAGGCCGGGCGGAGACCCGAGCCCGTGAGCGCAGCCTGCTGCTTCGCGACCTTCAGGTTGTACGTGAACTGCGGCTTGCTGAAGGAGGACAAGGCAAGCGGCCAGCCGTTCAGGTGCTTCAGCTGCCGCCAAGCCAGCTCGTAGTCCGCGACCGGGTCGGCGTTGCTCGTGTAGGTCGCCGCATTCGCCACCCACGACACCTCGTTGCCGTTGAAGAGCTTCGCCGACGCGAGCCAGGCAAGGTCGATCGCCTCGGCCTCCGCCGGGTTGGCCTTCAGCCAGGACGGCTGGGCGGCCATGAAGCTGTCGGCGTAATTCGGAAGCAACTCCGTCGCCGTGGCAAGCGAGTGGAACTTGGAGGTGATCGAGGACGGCAACCCGGCAGCCGCCGTGAAGGCCGCGTCCACCTGGCCGGCCACGAGGGCGTTCAGCGAGGACGAGCTTGCGCCGGTGGCGATGAGGTGGATGTCGGACTGCTTCAGCCCCGCCTTTGCCAGCACGGCGCTCAGCATCACGCCGTCGGGCGACGCCCCACAGCAGTACGCGACCGACTTGCCCTTCAGATCGGCAAGGGTCTTGATGCTCGGGCTCGCGAGCAGCTCGTCGTCGAGGTGCACCTGGTTCGGACCGAAGGCGACGAGGCCTGCGTCCACCTCGGTCGGCAGCGGTCCCGACGTCGCCACGAGCTTCCCTCCGGCGACGGCCAGCTCGGTGGCGTTCTGCGAGGCGTTCGTCTGCGACGCGTTCGCGCCCCACTTCTGGAGGAACCGAACAAGGTTGTGCACGTTCGTGTCCCCGACGTGGGCGCTGCCGGCCGCGTTCCCGAGGTTGAAGGTCATCCCGTTGAGGATCGGCGTCCCGTTCGAGCGGAACGCCAGGTGGGTCGGCGTCGAGCCCGCTCGTGACCCGACCCTTGCCGGCGCGCTCGCTCCCGAGGCCGCCGTCATCCCCGCCGTCATCGTGACGAGCACCGCCCCGACGACCGTCCGGCGAAGCCCTCTCGCCAGACCCCGACGACGCGTCACCTTTGCATGTTGCAGACTTTCCCCCACGCTGGGATCCCCCTCCCTAAACGGAAACCGTTTCTTGCGGTATAGCCGCCAGATCCGAGTGCGTCAACTCATGCCATGGTGCCTGACGGATCCGAGCAGGCGCGCGGCGCCGCGGGCCCGTGGGCACCGGCTGCCCGGCACCGGCTGCCCAGGGCCCGGCGCTCAGGCATGGAGCCAAGTCTCCGGCAGGACGCCCGCGTGGGCCGCCACCGTTGCGTAGTACTTCCAGACCTTCTCGACATGACGCTCGCGTCGGAACGTCGAGAGGAACGAGGCAATCTCCTCGTCGCTGAGGCGATCGACCTGCCCGAGCAGCAGACCCTGCGACAGCGCCTCGGCGTTCTCGACGAGGTGCAGGGCGTCCACGAAGACGGCGCGGGGGCTCTCGGCGAGCACGACCTCGCCGTGCGCCCGCAGCAGGGTGGCGTGGCAGTCACCCGTCGTTGCGGCAAGCGCCGCTCCCTTGGCGGGGCTGTCGATGTGCGAGACGTCGCGGTGCACGGGGATGCCCCCGGACCAGCGACTCGCGTGGTTCTTGACGGGCACGAGCTCCAGGCCTTCGACCATGCTGAACAGCGTCGTCCTGTCGTGGTGGAAGTGGGCGACCGATCCCACATCGGGGCGAGCCCGGTAGATCTCGGTGTGGATGAACACCTCCGACGGGGGCTTGCCTTCGCCCTTCGTGACCGACCCGTCCAGGTCGACCACGAGGAGGCGCTCGGGCGCGAGCTCGGCGCGCACGTCGTCGACCGGTTGGATGACGATCTCGCGCTCCCCGACGCGGGCGCTCACGTGCCCGCTGTAGCCGAGGATCCCGGCCTCGACCAGCAGTCGAGTGCACATTGCGACGTCCACACAGACCGCTTCGAGCTCCATGACCTCTCCCCCAAGCATCGAGGCAGGCGACCGCCCGCCGCTTCTGGCAACCTCATCGTTCGCCTCACCGCCGGCCGTGCGCGGGCCGGCGACGGCTGCTCGGGCAGGCGCGCCCGACGGCCGTGCTCAGCGGCCGTGCCCTGCTGGCTCCATCTGGCAGTCGACCCCGCGATGGTCGAGCTCTTCCAGGTAGATGGCCCGAATGCGCGGGTCCTCGTCCTCGTAGTCGATCTGGCGGCCTCCGTCCTCGAGCGACTTGTCCACACCCAGGAAGTGCCGCCTCCGCTCGTCGGTCAGTGGATAGCGAAGGCCGCCATAGGCGACAGCGAGGTAGCGGACCGGCGACTCGGAGGTGTTGAAGTGCTGGTGGAACATCTGGTCGGGTGGCGCGTAGACGACACCGTGGCGCCAGTCGATCCGCCGGAACTCCTCGTCGCCCTCGTACCACAACAGGCTGTAGCCGTGCCCGTCCACGGTGAACACGTGAAAGTCCGGACCGTGCCGGTGCCCCTTCTTGTAGGTCCCCACGGGCATCTCCGACACGTGGGCGT
The DNA here is from genome assembly GCA_021809425.1 of Actinomycetes bacterium. Classification (GTDB taxonomy): domain Bacteria; phylum Actinomycetota; class Acidimicrobiia; order Acidimicrobiales; family Bog-793; genus JAKBAA01. The sequence continues at coordinate 19,395 of JAKBAA010000005.1, forward strand.
GCATCGTCGAGTCGGCGAGCACGAACTTGAGGTTCCGGCTCCCGGCGCCCCTCGCTGCCCAGGCCGGCAGCTCGAACTGGCGGAGGTCGGGGACGAAGTTGGTCTCCCACATGTGCCGACCCGGCGCCACGCCGACGAAGTCGCCCTCACCGGCGAACCGGCCGTCCCTCCCGAACCGCTCCTCGAAGGACCACGGGTTCTCGAAGATGAAGCGCTCCTGACGAAACACCTTCATCACGAGCGGCAGGCTCGTCACCGAGGCGAAGCGCGCCGGTGCCGACCCGCTGGCATTGAAGTGGCGGTAGCGAGCGTTGAGCGGGAGGCCGAAGAGGCTGCGGGGCCCCCACTCGAAGCTATGGGCCCGGCCGTCGGCACGCTCGACCGTCGTCGTGCCGTGCCCGGAGAGGACGTAGACGACCTCTTCGTAGAGGTGCTGCTGCAGGATGGTCGAGCCGCCGGGCGGCAGCTCGGCCACCACCACGTTCACGTTGTCACCGCGACCGAGCAGGTGGACGACCGCGGCCGGCACGCCGAGGCGGGCCCATGGCGCCACCTCGACCTCGAGCAGGTCGACCCCGAAGTCCTCGACGATCGGGATCCCTTCGTTCCGGACCCATCGGTCGTACGGGTCGACCAGCAGCTTTCCCTCGGTCGCCGCTGCGGCGATGAGCTCGTCGACGTTCTCGCTCAACTCACACCCCCGGGCTCTCGTCGCCCCATCGTGGCATCCCTGACCTTTCCGGCGTCGGCTCGGCCACGAGACGGCTCGGCGGCGCGAACAGCAGCGACTTGACGACGACCGGCACGACCCCACTCGGCCGGCGCGGTGGCGCCAGGTCGACGAAGTCCATGCCGCCCAGCTCGAGGCCGTCGAGCGCCACGACCACTGGCGAGACGAGCCCGATCTCCTCGGCCATGATGCGGCCGAGGGAGGCGCCGAGGTCGCGATCGACCACGAGCACGGCGAGCTCGACGCCGTCGCCGCCCGAGGTGCGCACCGCGTCGGCGACCCCGGCGCCCAGCGCGAGCAGGCGCTCGTGGGACGGGTCGCCCTCCCACGAGAAGGCCAGGGCGACCGCCCGCGCCGCCTCGATGGCCTCCCGACGGGTCGCCATCGCCCGACGAGCCGCCTCGGCGATCGCCCTGCGCTCCGGGTGCTCGAGGTCGATCGCCGGCCGCACCACCGGGACACCGTGCGCCGGAAGGACCGCCTCGTCCCCGACGAGCACCGTGCTCCCGCTCACCTGGGTCGAGAACTGTGCGACGCCGATCACCGTTGCCCGGATGCCCTCGCCTGCGGGCAGCAGGGCCGGCGAGGAGGCCTCGGCGGCGAGGCGCCATCGGATCGCCTCGGCGAGCGATCGGCCGAGGTCGCCGAAGTCTCCCTGCTCACGCCCGGAGAGGAACTCTGCGACCCCTCCCGAGAAGCTCACCGCGGCCACCGGAGACCACCGGATCGCCTCGGTGAGCCAGAGCGCCCTCGCCAGCGGGTCGTCCCGCCCGAGGATCGTCGCCACCAGGACCTCCGCCATGCGGGCCGCGAGGACCTCCTCCAGCTGCGGCGAAAGCCGCGAGCCGACCTCGAGGTCGGCGCCGACGGCGGCAGCGATGGCACGACCGTTCCCCTCCAGGCGGACGATCCGGCGCCCCTCGCCCCAAGCCATGAGACGGCTCCCGAGACCGAGCGCCCCGGTGGAGACGACCGCCCCTGCCTCGCAGCGTGCCAGCTTGGTCGTGCTCCCTCCGACGTCGACCGCCAGGACCGCCGCACCGGTCGCCCTCGAGCGACCCACCGCGCCCGACCCGTGCGCGGCAAGCTCGGCCTCGAGATGGTGGCCGGCAGCGGCACACACGAAGCGGCCGGCGTCGCGGGCGATGGCATTGGCCACGGCCTGCGCATTGCTCCGCTCGAGGGCCGCTCCGGTGAGGAGCACCGCACCCGTGTCGACCTCCTCGAAGCCCAGGCCCGAGGCTCGCTCCGACGCCGCGAGAAAGTCCGCGAGGCGCGCGGCGTCGATCAGCCCGCCGTCGTCGGCGTACGGTGTGAGCAGGACGGGCGAGCGCCACAGCTCCTCGCGCCCGGTCATCACGTATCGGCTCGAGAGCGCCGTGGCCAACCGCTCGAGGCGGACCTTGGAATGGGAGAGGTGCGTGGTGGAGGAGCCGACGTCGATCCCCACCGTGCGGAGCTCGAACGCCTCGACGCCCTCGAGCAGTTGCCACGTGGAGCTCACCGCAGCGCGTGTGCGACGGGGCGAGGGCCGCCGGCCCGGGCCGACGGACACGTGCGGCTGCACCAGCACGCCAGCCCCCTTGACCGCCCCATGCATCCCCCTGAGCAGAATTGACTTCTTCATTGTGTTCCGGGGCGCCCGACACGTCAAGCGCAGCGTCGTCCCAGGTGATCCCGCCGTTCCGAGATCGGCTCGATAGGATGGGCGACGTGCCATCTTTGCGGACCGGGCCCATCGGCCGTCTCGCGTAGGCCTCGATGACGGATCACCCACGGAGGACGAGCAAGGGCGCCAGCGCCAACGAGCGGCGGCCCAACTACCCGATCGAGTCGGTCGACAACGTCCTGCGACTTCTCCTCCTGATCGAGGCACACGGTGAGATCCGGGTCTCCGAGGCGAGCGCCAAGCTCGGCATCGCCGTCTCGACGGCACACCGGCTTCTCGCGATGCTGCTCCACCACGACTTCGTGAAGCAGGATCCGGTCTCGAAGGTGTATGCCCCGGGGCCGGTGCTCGTCCGGCTCGGCCTCGGCGCCATCCGCGAGATGGACATCCGGGTCATCGCCCGGCCCTACCTCGTGAAGCTGCGTGACGAGGTCGGGGAGACCGTCCACCTCGCGTTGCCGAAGGGACCGGAGATCCTCTTCGTCGACTCCATCGAGAGCAACAAGGCCCTGCGCGTCTCCGGCCGGATCGGCGCGTCCATGTGGGCCCACTGCACCTCGGTCGGCAAGGCCTATCTCGCCGAGGAGAGCGACGAGCGGCTCCTCGAGCTCTACCCCTCCATCGAGCTTGCCTCGATCACGTCCGCCTCCATCACGTCCAGGTCCCGCCTGTTCGCCGAGCTTCAGGAGGTGCGTGAGCGAGGCTATGCGGAGAACGCGAACGAGAGCGAGGAGGGCGTCGGCTCCGTAGGGGTCGCGATCCACGACCGCCAGGGTCGAGCGGTCGCCTCGATCTCGGTGTCCCTCCCCCTTTCGCGCCTCACGCCCACGATCCGCGCAGAGGTCGTGCAGGCGGCCCTTGGCGCGGCCCACGACATCGAGGACGCGCTGCCCTGAACCCTCGCGACGGGACCGCCGCCGGTGACCGTGCGCCGGTCCGTGCGCCGGTCATCGTCCGCCGGTCCGCTCCGCCGCCCGGAGCGGCGTCGCTGGTCAGACTCTGAAGCTCGCCAGCACCTGGCGGGGAAAGAGCTCCTCGGGGGTCAACAACGTGCGGGCGACCCCCTGCTCGTGGGCGAAGCGCAGGAACGCCTCGATCGTGGTGCGGTTGGGCTCGAGGCCGTACGGCCACAATGGGCCCCCGAGCTGCGCCGTCAGCTCGCGGATGCGCTCGGGGATCCACGGGATGGGCAGCCGGCTCGCCGTCATGTCGGCGAGGCGAGCCTCGCTGCGGCGCTTTGCCTCCTCGAAGGCGGACAAGAGGTTCATCGCGACCCACGGATGCTCCTCGAGCAGCCGGGCGCGAAGGACCACGACGTGCATGATCGGGAAGATGCCCGTCCTGCGCACGTACGCTTCCTCCACCGGCTGGTGGTCGGGAAAGAGCCGGACGATCCCCGGGTCGCCTTCCTCGAAGCTGCGTGGGGGGTGCGCCGAGAAGACCGCGTCCAGGTCGCCGGCGTGGAGCATCTCGTCGAGCGTCCGGTCCTTCACCGGCGTGAGCCGGACACCGTCCGGCAGGCTCAGCTCGACCTTCTCGGTCCGACCCGCCTGGTTGACGCCAGCCTGGAACCATTCCACGTCGGACAGCGCAACGCCCCACTCGTGCATGAGGAGCGACCTGCTGTAGACGGCGGCGGTCTGGCACCACTCGGGCACGCCGATGCGCGCGCCGGCGAGCTCGTCCGGTGTCCGCGGCCCCGTCGGCGTGACGTAGATCGACGAGTGGCGGCACACCCGCGACGGGAACACGGGCAGGGCCACGACCGACTCGTCGCCCGCCGCGCGCAGGGCGACGTACTTCGCGAAGGACAGCTCGGAGACGTCCCACTCCCGGTAGTTGATGAAGCGGAAGAAGATCTCCTCGACCGGCAACGAGAGAAAGGAGAGCGCCATGCCCTCGGCCCGGACTCTCTCCTCGACCAGGTCGCGGGTGTGCTCGTAGTCGCTCATGGCGACGGTGAGCCGGACGGTCACCCTCGGAGCCTTCCGGTCATCAGGACCTCCCGTCCGTTCGGCCGCCCTCGTCACGCTGCCCCTGCGTCGAAGGAGCTCCGAAGGGAGGACACCTTCTGCGGCGGCCCACCGCCACCTCGCGCGCCCCCCGCCCGGGACCCACGACCCACAGGATCCGGGGCTTTTCCAGAAGGCGATTCTGGCACAAGCTAGGGACGGCGCACGAGCCTGTCAAGCGGTGCGCGGGTACGGCCACCACGCCCGGTCCGTCGGCCGACGGAGGCGCCGGGCCGCGCCTGGCACGCCGACGGTGGGCACGTTGCGCCCACGGCACGCCACGGCGGCCGCAGCGACGGTCAGAGCTTGACCGGCACAGAGGCGCCGAGGCGCTTCCCGTGCACGTCGAGCGCCGCCACGCCCACGTACGGGCCCTTGGCGTGGCTCGTGATGGCCGTCTCGAAGCCGGACTTCGGCACCACGGCGACCGGCTCGAGGGTCGCGGCGCTGGCCCCGGAGAGCACCTGCCACTGGGCGACCTCGGTGGCGCCGTTCCAGCTCACCCGCAGCGCGTAGCCCCCGATCTCGTCCCGCTCGAGCGTCACCGCCGGCGGCTCGCCCGGGGTCGCCGTCCAGGGGTATCGGAAGGCGCGGTAGGACTGGTCGTTCGTCGGGAACCGGTAGTCGGCGATCAGCTCGCCGCTCGAGGCGAACTCGCTCGAGTACGGCTCGGTGCCCCACCCCACGAACACGTTGCCGCTCGGCAGGACCTGCACGCTCCCCTCGTAGTACGTGAGGAGCTTGGCCGGGTGGGTGAACGCCTTCGCGAGGGCGACACGGCGGTGCGTCGTGTCCATGTTCAGCACGAGCCCACGTGACTGGGGCTCTTCGGGCGGGTAGGCGCCGTCGTCGAACACCGTCAGCTGGGCCGTGCCGAGCCGGCGGACGTGGTGCTGCCAGTAGAAGCGCGCCCCGGTGCCGAAGGAGAAGTCGGACCGCTTGCCGCCGAGGCGCCACACGACCGCACCGGTGCGACGGTCGACGAGGTACACCGTCCACGTGTTGCGTGCCGAGACGATCAGGTGGTCGGCGTCCCACAGCGCCACCGAGTTGACGTGGAAGTAGTCCTGGGGCCCCTTCCCCTGCATCGGCATGTACGACTCCGCCACCGGGACGTGGTCGAGGCTGTTCCACTGCAGGAGGACCTTGCCGGTCGCCACGTCGACCTCCTGCACGACGCTCTCGAAGGCCTGCCCGACAGCGGGACCGCCGATGGCGCTGAGGTCGGCGGCGCGCACCCGGTAGGCGGTGAGCAGGGCGGTCCCCTGCGGGGTGAGCGTCAGCTCGTGCAGGTCCGCCTGGAGGCCGTTCCCGGCCTTGACCGTCGCCACGGGCTGGTACTGCTGGTCGAGGACGTACCCGTTGCCGTAGCCGATGCCGCTGTCGATCCGGCCGGTCCAGTAGGTGAGGACCGGGCGGCCCCGGTAGGACTGCACCTGCAGGTTGGTCGAGAAGCCCTGCTCGGGCAGGAACCAGACGAGGCTGCCGTTCGGGTGCGAGATCATCATCCCGCTCATCCCCAGCCGCTCGTCCACCGCCTCCGCGGTGGTCAGCTCCCGGCCCGTCGGCAACGGGCTCGGCGTCGTCATGAGGAGGCCGGTCGCCGGGACGATGCCGAGGTCGACCACCTGGAGGTGCGGCGGCACGAGGCTGGGCGCCGACTTGAACCGGGGCGGCCGCACCACCGGGGCGGGGGCGGCCGCCGCCCCTGCGACCGGGGCGCGGCCGAGCTCGAGCGCCCCGCCGGCGGACAGGGCCGCCAGGCCGAGGGCGCCCTGGCCGCTCCGGGCGAGAAAGTCCCGCCGTGACACGCCGCGGCGCCCTGGGGCACCCGCTCCAGGCCTGTCTCCCTGCTGGCTCGTCGGCATGTCGCCCCTCCCGCGTCGCCACCGACGAGCCCGGTGCACGGCTGCCGGTCAGCCTCAGCTTAGGGACGGGAGCGGGCCGACCGAAGCCGGCACGCCGGGCGGCGAGCGCCCCCGGGCCCTGGTGGCGTTATCCTGCATCGCTCCATGTGCGCGTCCTTCCAGCCCGGGGACATCGACCGGTCGCCGGCGCGCCCGGGGAACGGCGCCGGGTCGGGGCGGGCCGGCGACGGGCCGGCGACCGAGCTCGGCCGGGAGGCCGCCTACCTCGATCTGCTGTACCGGCGGCTCGACGAGCTGCGCGCCCTCCAGCGGAAGCGCCTCGCCGAGGTGCGGCTCGCACCACGGGGCGGGACGCCCCAGTCGCGCACCGAGCGAGACGTGCTCGCCCGCCAGCTGGAGCGGAGGCTCGACGCCCTCGCCATCGGCGACCTCCCGCTGTGCTTCGGCCGGCTGGACCTCGCCGACGGCTCGGTGCTCTACGTGGGTCGGGTCGGCCTGTCCGGCGACGGCGACGACCCGCTCCTCGTCGACTGGCGCGCCCCGAAGGCCGCCCTCTTCTACCGGGCCACCCCGGGCTCGCCCGAAGGGGTCGTGCGCCGCCGCCACTTCATCACCCGCGGCCGGCGGCTCGTGTCGATCGAGGACGAGGTGCTCGACCCGGCAGCGCTCGGCGGCGAGGCAGTGCACGAGCTGCACGGCGACGCGGCGCTGCTCGCCGAGCTGAGCCGGTCGCGCACCGGCCAGATGCGCGACATCGTCGCCACCATCCAGCGGGAGCAGGACCAGATCATCCGCTCGGAGCTGTCCGGCGCCCTCGTCGTGCAGGGTGGCCCCGGCACGGGCAAGACCGCCGTGGGCCTGCACCGCGCCGCCTACCTGCTCTACACCCACCGCAGCCGGCTGGCCCAGTCCGGCGTGCTGATCGTCGGCCCGAACGCCGTGTTCCTGCGCTACATCGAGCAGGTGCTTCCCTCGCTCGGCGAGACCGGCGCGCTCATGGCGACGATCCGCTCGCTCTTCCCCGGCGTGCGCCCGACCGAGCACGACGTGCCGGCCGTGGCCGAGGTGAAGAGCCGGCCGGAGATGGCCCGGCTCCTCGCACAGGCCATCCTCGACCGCCAGCGGACGCCGAGGGAGGACGCCGAGCTGGTGTTCGAGCGCCATCGGGTGGTCCTCGCACGGGAGCTGCTGGCGCGCGCCGTCGAGCGCGGCCGGCGGGCCAACCGCCCCCACAACGAGGCGCGCCCGCTCGTCGAGGCCGCCATCGTCGAGGCCGCCATCGCCCAGGTCCGCCGCGACCGGGCCGCCTCCGGCCTCCCCGAGCCCCGCCCGGACGAGCTGGCCGAGCAGCGCCGGCGGCTGCGCCGGACGCGCGCCGTGCGGGTGCTCATGGAGCAGCTGTGGCCGGTGCTCACCCCCCAGCAGCTCCTGAGCGACCTGTTCGGCTTCCCGGCGCTCGCCCGGTCCGCCGCCCGGGGGCTGACCGGTGTCGACCACCACCTGCTCGTTCGACCCCGCAGCGGCGACCCGGACAAGACGCCGTGGACGGTCGAGGACGTCGCCCTGCTCGACGAAGCGGCCGAGCAGCTCGGCTCGTGGTCGAGCGAGGCCGATCGCCGCGCCCGGCGCGCCGAGGCGGCGCAGCGGCGGGAGCAGGTCGACTACGCCCGCTCGGTGCTGCGCGGCCTCCACCTCGGCATCGACGTCGACCCCGAGCAGCTCGTCGAGCGGTTCACGGCGACCGACCGGCCGAGCCTCGCCGAGCAGGCGGCCAACGACCGCAGCTGGCGGTTCGGCCACGTCATCGTGGACGAGGCCCAGGAGCTGTCCCCGATGGCCTGGCGGGCCGTGTTCCGCCGCGTGCCGAACCGCTCGATGACGGTGCTCGGCGACCTCGCCCAGAGCGGTGCACCGTGGGCGCCGGCACGCTGGTCGTCCGTCCTCGAGCCCTTCGCCACGGGACGGTGGCGGCTCGTCGAGCTCTCCACCAACTACCGGACACCGGCCGAGATCATGGCGGTGGCGAACGCCGTGCTGGCCGTCGCCGCGCCCGGCGTGCGCCCGACCGTCGCCGTCCGGGCGTCGGGACGGGCCCCCACCCGCCTTGCCACCCTGCCGGCGGCGCTCCCGGACGTGGCTGCCGAGGTCGCCGCCGCCCTGCTCGACGAGCAGGGCGGCGGTCGCCTCGTCGTCGTCTCGCCCCGGCGCCACCTCGAGGCGCTCCGGGCGGCCCTCTCGACGACGCTCGGCCCGCGCTTCGATGCCGCCAACCCCCTCGGCGCCCCGGCAGCGCTGCTCGAGGTGGCCGACGTGAAGGGCCTGGAGTTCGACGCCGTCTTGCTCGTCGAGCCCGGCGAGCTGGCCCGCCACGGCCGGCGGGGCGCCAACGACCTGTACGTGGCGCTCACCCGGCCGACCACGCGCCTCGTCCTGCTCCACGCCGAGGCGCTCACGCCCGAGCTCGAGGCGACCGTCTCGATCGAGCCGGCATGGCCGCCCCTTCGCCGCTGAGGGCGGGTCCACCTGCCGGGGCCGGCCCGGCCGTCCGGCGGAGGAAGAGCGTGCTCGGCACCCGCACCAGCCGGCTGCGCCGGGGCGCCCCGCCGGCCCGGCGCGCGATCTGCTCGATCAACAGGCCGGCCGCCGCCGCCCCCACCGAGTCGAAGGGCGCCCCGATGGTCGCCAGGCCGAGCTGGCCGGCCATGGGGATGTCGTCGCAGCCGATCACGGCGACGTCGCCCGGAACCCGGACGTCCCGGTCGGCGAGCCCGGCGACGATCCCGAGGGCGGTGATGTCGTCGTAGGCCAGCACCGCCGTCGCACCCGCCGCCAGCAGGTCGTCGACGCAGGCGCGGCCACGCTCGAACGCCCCGACGCTCGGTGCGAGGACGTGGCAGGCGGTCCCGCTCGCGTCGCACGCCGCCTGCACGGCCGCCACCCGCTGCTTGTTCGACCAGCTGTCGGCGGGACCGCTCACGTAGTGGACCGCGTCGTGGCCGGCCCCGACGAGGTGGCGCACCGCCCGGCGCGCGCTCGGCGCCGTGTCGATCACCACCCCGCTGACGCCCCGGACGACCCGGTTGACGACGACCACCTCGCACCGCTCACGGAGCTCCAGGATCTCGCGGGCCGGGAGGCGGGAGCTCATCAGCAGCAGCCCGTCCACCTGGGCAGCAAGCTCGTTCGCCACGTGGAGCTCGCGCGCCGCGTCCTCGTTGCTGTCGCCGAGCAGGACGCTGAAGCCCCGCCGCCATGCCTCCTGCTGGCCCCCCCGGATGAGCGGCGGGAAGAACGGGTTGACGATGTCCGGGACGACCACCGCGATGTTCTCGGTCGACCCTCTCGTCAGGGAGCGTGCGAGCCGGTTGGGCACCCAGTCGAGGGCGCGCGCCGCCTCGAGCACCCGCCCCCGCGTCTCGGCGGAGATCATCTCCGGGCGCGCGAGCGCCCGGGAGACCGTGGACGGCGACACGCCGGCGAGGCGTGCCACGTCGCGCACCGTGGCGCTCACCGGCGCCACCGGCTCACCCCTCCCCGCCGCCCACGACGCACCCGGCGAGCAGCACCCGCACGACCTCCAGGCGGGTACGGTCGGCGTCGTAGGCGAGCACCGTCACGTCCGCCGGCGCGCCCACGCGCACCGCCCCGCCCGCCCGGCCGAGGAGGCCGTTGGGATTGGCCGAGGCCATCTGGACCGCCTGGCCGAGCGACACGCCGCCGTGGCGGACGGCGCCGGCGACGCAGTCGACCAGGCCGACCGCCGAGCCGGCGAGGTACGGGGTTCCGGCCATCGACAGCCGCCGGTCGCCCGTCAGCGCAACCCGCCCGCCGATGTGCGCCTCGTACTCTCCCGGCGGCATCCCGGTGAAGGCGGTCGAGTCGCTGACGAGGATGCTCCGCTCGACGCCCTTCGCCCGCAGCATCGCCGTCAGCGTCGCCGCCGGCAGGTGGTGACCGTCCGCGATGAAGCTCGCCGCCAGCCGGTCGTCGGCCAGCTGCTCCCACAGGTGGTTCGGGTGCCTCGCCAGCACCGCCGGCGCCCCGTTGCCGAGGTGGACCGACAGGCGCGCGCCGGCGTCGACCGCCCGGGTCACGTCCTGCGCCGTGCAGGACGTGTGGCCGATCGCCACGATCAGCCCCTGCAGGGTGAGCGACCGGATGAGCTCGAGCGCTCCCGGCAGCTCGGGGGCGACCGTCACCATGCCGATCGCCCCCTCGGCCGCCACCTGCAGCCGGGCGATCTCGTCCAGGTCGGGAGGCCGGAGGTGCGCGACGGCATGGGCACCGCGGGCGCCGTCCTCCGGGCTCAGGTACGGGCCCTCCAGGTGGACGAGCGGGAGCGCGGCGGCGACCCGAGGGTCCATGCGCCGCGCCCCGGCGATCGCCGCCAGCCGGTGCGCCATCGCCTCCTCGGAGGCCGACACGAGGGTCGGGCACCACGCCGTCACCCCGGCGCGCCAGTGGTGCTCGGCGAGGGAGCAGACGCGTCCCGGCGTGAGGTCGTCGTCGTTGAGGTCGATCCCGCTCGCCCCGTTCACCTGGAGGTCGACGAGCCCCGGCGCGATCCACGCCTCCGCCTCCTCCGCCTCTGCCTCGTCGGCGGCGCACAGGTCGGCGATCACGCCGTCCTCGTAGGTCAGGCGGACGGCGCGCCCGCCCTGGACGAGGCGCCCGACGAGCTCGCCCACCTCACCGCCCCCGGGCCGCTGGCACGGGGAACGCGTCGCGGTCGACGAACAGCGTCGCCGCCCGGTGCGTGCGCAAGATGGTCGCAGGGCACGACTCGTCGATCGGCCCGTCCATCGTCCGGGCCAGTGCCGCGGCCTTGGTCGGGCCCGGCACGACGCCGACGATGCGCCGGGCCGAGACGAGGGCCGGGACGGTCATCGTGACGGCGGTCACGGGAACGTCGGCCAGCTGCGCGAAGCAGCCGTCGTTCACCTGCTGGCGGCGGGACGCCTCCGAGAGGGGGACGAGCGCGAGCCACGCCTCGTCGGAGAAGCTGCAGCTGCCGGGCTCGTTGAAGGCCAGGTGGCCGTTCTCGCCGATGCCGCAGCAGACGAGGTCGATGGGCGCGTCGCGCAGCAGCGCCTCGTACCGTGCAAGCTCCGTGTCCGGGTCCGACGGCTCGATGAGGTTGACCGCGCCCGGCGCCACCAGGTCGAACAGCTCTCGGCGCAGGAACGCCGAGAACCGCTGCGGCGCGTCGGGCGGGAGCCCCAGGTACTCGTCCATGTGGAATGCCACGACCCTCGACCAGTCGACCTGCGTGCTGGCGCGCAATGCCTGGAGCAGCTCGAGCTGCGAGGGGGCCGAGGCGAAGACGACACGGACCAGCTCCTGCCGGTCGAGCAGCTCGCTCATCGCCGCCTCGACCAGCTCGCCCGCCGCCGCGCCGGCAGCGGTGCGGGTCGCGTACACGTTCACGTCGAGGCGCCCGACGCGGCGGCGCTCGACGGGCGCGCACGAGCCGGCGGTCACCGGCCCGCCCCGGTCGCCCCGGGCCGCCCGTCCAGCAGCTCGACGAGCTCCATCAGGCCCCGGGTGATGTGGAAGGGGTCCTTCACCGGGAGGGCCACCACGCGGTCGATCGGCGCGCCCGCCCGGTCGCGGATCTGGATCCACTCGCTCCCCTCGCCGGGTCGGGCCGGAAAGGTGTCGAAGGTGTAGTCGTGCACCTTCTGCGCCCAGCGGGCCAGCACCGGGTCGCCGGTGCGCTCGACGACGAGCCGCAAGGCGTACACCGCCTCGATGTGCGGCCACCACAGCTTCGTGTGCCACGTCGCCACGATCAGCTCCTCGAACGAGCCACCCCGCCTGGAGCCGGTCGGCTGCCCGCCGCCGGCGTCGACGTAGCGGAACAGTCCCCCGTGCTCCTCGTCCCATCCCACCTCGACCGCCCACCGCATCACCGCGCGGGCGAGCGCCGAGGTGTCCCGTCCGATGGAGCGCTCCGCCTTGAGCGCGAAGGCCATCCCCTCGAGGGCATGTCCCGGCGTCCGGTGCCGGCTGAGCAAGGCCGACTCGCCCGGGTCGGCGGCGCTCACGAGCTCGCGGATGCACGAGCCGGGGCCGACGAAGGTCCCGACGACGGCGTCGAGCCAGCGGGACGCCTCGGCCTCCGGTGCGACCCGGACCTCGACCCCGAGCTCCCCGACGCTCCGGCACAGCTGCTCGGCGAGGCCGAGCAGGATCATCGCCGCGCCGTGGGCCCGGTAGCCGTCGGGCACGGGGTACGGGGCCGACGGGAAGCGGCCGGTCTGCACCCGGGCCGCCACCGCGGCGTACACCTCGACCGCCTGGTGCACGAGGGCGGCGCGACCGGTGACGCGTGCGAGCTCGGCCAGCCCGAGCGCCACGAAGCAATCGGCATAGATGCTCGGCGTGTCGGGCGTCCGGACGCCACCGAGGCGGTCCAGCAGGTACCAGCACGAGCCGTCCGGCTTCACGGCATGAGCGAGCACGAAGTCGGCAGCACGCTCGGCGAGGTCGAGGAGGTGCGCCGCCGGCGCGTCGAGCAGCCCTCGCCCGGCGAGGTCGGCGGCACGAGCGAGCAGCCAGATGGCACGACCCTGGGACCAAGTGTACTTGTCGGTGCCGAGGAGCCGCTCCCCGCGGTTGTCGAAGCAGGTGAAGAGACCCCCCGCCTCCTCGTCGACCGCCCGCTCGAGCCAGAACGGCAGCACCACGGTCTCGAGGTGCTCGCGGTAGACCTCCACGCCCGGCAGGCCCGCGCCGTCCGCCCCCGGTCCGTGCCGCGCCGTCGCCGGCGCCTTCCCGACCTCCGATGCTGCGTGCACGTCGCCTGGGCTACCCACTGGCCTCATGGCTCCCCGATCGAAGCGGCTGGTCCGAAGCTGCAACCGGTTGCACGGTAGCCAGTCCCACCGGGGCTGTCAACGTCGCGCAGGCCCGGCTTCCGTGCGTGCGCCGCCGGCATGGCCCCCGGTCCGCCGGCGTGACGGACCCGGCCGGTCAGCGCGAGAGCGCCCCGGGCGGGGCGCTCACGCCTGCGCGCCGCCGAAGCGAGCGGCGGTGCTCCAGAGGCCGAGGGCAGGGTTGGCGATGTGGAAGAAGGGGCTACCGCCGGCGTCGAGGCGCGGCCCGGTCGGCGAGCCCGCCCCGACGCCGAGCTCGTCGAGCGCCTGGGCGAGCGGTCGCCAGCCGTAGCCGACGGCCTCCAGCTCCGCCCGAGTGAGGCCACCCCGGTCGGGGTCGGTGCAGTAGGTCACCGAGAAGCGGCCCTCGGTGCTGCCGTGGACGAGGTGGGCCGCGGCGCTCGCGTTCCCGGCGAGCTCCGAGTCCCGGCCGAGCGCCCCGACGACTGCTGGGGTGCCGCGGTACCCGTGGCGGCGGATGAGGGCGTCGATCTGCGCGTCCTCGCCGAAGCGGTCCACCCCGGGCGCCAGCACGAGGAGGTGCGCCCCGTCGGCCAGCGCCATCCGGGTGCGGTAGACCGCCTTGTTGCCGAGCCAGGTCGAGTGGAACTCCGCAGGGTCGAGGTAGCACGACACCCTCGCCAACGGCTCCGGCACGATCTGGACGTTGCACACGCCCGCGAGCTGCGCGGCCTGCCGGTAGGCCGCGCCGCCCGTCCCGCCGGAGCCGCCGCGCCCGGCGAGCACGGCGCGCAGCACGGTCCGGTCGCCACGCTGCTCCACGACGGTCACGACGAAGAGCACCTCGACGAGCGGGGCGACGAACCGGTCGAAGGCGGCGTCGACCACGTCGCGCACCGGCGTCGAGGCCCGACCCATGATCGTCTCCATCCCGCAGAGCGCACCGAGCAGGTGGGTCTGGTCGATCGTCGCGGCGCCACCGAGCCCGACCACCAGGTTCTTCGTGTAGTTGGCCATCCCCACCACCTCGTGCGGGAGGACCTGGCCGATCGAGACGACGAGGTCCCAGCCTTCGAGCAGCTGGGCGTCGACCGCCACCGGGACGGGCACCTCGAGCCGGCCGCCCGAGACGGCCGACACCTCGGCGGCCCCGATCTCCCCCACCTGCACCACGCCGTGGCGCCAGTCGTGGTGGCGCAGGCGGCCGGGCGGCACCCGCTCGCCGAACAGCTGGGCGCAGTCCTGCTCCGACATCGGCCGGTGCGTGCCGGTCGCCGGCAGGACGGCCACCTCGGCGCCCGCGTCCTCGAGGGCGTGGAGCAGGAGCCCCGTCAGCTCGCCGCCCCGCGAGCCCAGCCGGGTGTGGTCCGGTGGGACGAGCAGGATCCGCTGCGCCGGCCTCGGCACGATCTGCTCGGCGACGAGCGAGGCAACCAGCTGCTCGAGGTCGTCGGTCCGGAGGTCGGCCGACGCGCCGCCCCACTGGCGGAGCGGAGCGACGGCCGTACCGGGCGTCAGCCGGGCGAGCGCCGTGCGCGCCAGCTGGACGAGCTCGCCCGGCGCTCGCCCGGCGTCGAGGCACGCCACGTCGGTCTCGTCCGGGTCGGGGCGCTCGAGCGCGGCGAACTGGCTCTCCAGCATCGCCACGCCCATGAAATGCGCCGAGCGACCCCCGACGCGACGGGCCGCCTCCAGCGGGTCGACGTAGAGGTAGAGGAAGCAGACGTCGCCGGCGGCACGGAGCGCGTCCCGGTAGGAGCGGCGCAGGGCCGAGCACGACACCACCGCCGCCGGCCGGTCGCGCAGCGCCTGGCGGATCGCCGCAAGCCACGGCCAGCGCTCCCGGTCGGTGAGGGGGGTGCCGGCGCGCATCGCCGCCACGTTGTCGGCCGGGTGCAGGTCGTCGCCCTCGAGGAACGGCACGCCCAGCGCCAAGGCGAGGGCGGAGCCGACGAGCGACTTGCCGGATCCGGCCACACCCATCACGACGACCCGCCGTGCGCCGCTCATGGCGCCGGCCGCCACGAGCGCACCGGGCTCACGCGGGGGTCGGGCGACCGCGCCGGGGTCGAGGCCCCAGCGGGGCCCTCGTGTCGGGGACCGCCAGCCGCTCCCGGATCCCGGCGAAGTGCTCGACCATCGCGGCGACCGCCGCCTTCTGGCTGCGCCGCCGCACCGCCTCGTAGATCTGCCGGTGGCGGTGCACCATCGCGAACGGATCCTCGGCGATCGGGGGAAGGTCGCTCTGCAGCTCGTGGAGGGCGTCCCAGAAGGCCCCGAGCACCCGGTTGACGAGCGGGTTGCCGAGTCGCCCGTAGAGCAGCTCGTGAAAGGCACGGTCGGTCTCGTCCGAGTGCGTTCCGTGCACCGCTTCCTCCTCCATGCGGGCCAGCACCGACTCGAGCTCGGTCAGGTCCGTCTCGGACCGATTCTCGAGGAGGTACTCGATCAGACCGCGCTCGAGGATCTCGCGCAGCTCGACCAGCTGCAGCAGGCTCTCCCGGCCCGTCTGGAGGGAGAGGCGCCCGTGGAAGGTCAGCTCGTCGACGAGGCCGCCGAGCGACAATTGGCCGACGTACATGCCGAACCCACGACGCACCTCTACCACGCCGACCGCCTGCAGCGCCTTCAACGCCTCCCGGAGCGGGTTGCGGCTGACGTTCAGCTCGTTCATCAGCTCGAACTCGGTGGGAAGCGGCTCCCCGGCCGCCAGCCTGCGCTCGAGGATCAGGGCCTTGATCCGCTCCTGGAGGTCGAGGGACGAGTTGCTGCGCACCAGCGGGGGTCGCCTCGAGTTGCGGAGGTAGGCGTCACCGCCCGGAGGTCGATCGACGGTCATCGGCGCGTCGGCGGCCGCAGCGCGCTTCGCCCGGGCGGGCAACGGCACGTGGCGCCGACCGGTGGTCCTCCACGACGGCGCTGCCCGACCATCTCGCTCCCCGGCTCGCTGTCGTTGTAGGACATCGATCATCCCATCTATCGTCCGGAAAGGAGCGTACCTCCGCTTGCGGCGGCACGAGGAAGCTCCTCCCAGAGGTGGCACGCTACCGCCCCTCCGTCCGGCGTCGGGGCCAGGACCGGCACCTCGGTCCGGCAGCGGTCGCGGGCGAACGGGCAGCGCGTGTGGAAGCGGCAGCCGGCGGGGACGTCCATCGGGCTCGGGATCTCGCCGCGCAACAGGGGCGGCGGCGAGGAGCGGGCAGGATCGGCGACCGGCGTGGCTGCCACGAGGCCCTGGGTGTAGGGGTGGCGAGGCCGCTCGAACAGCGAGCTGCTGGCACCTCGCTCGACGACGGCCCCGAGGTACATCACGTACGTCTCGCGGGCCAGGTGGCGGACCACGTTCAGGTCGTGCGCGATGAACAGGTACGAGACGCCGGTGGCGCGCTGGACCTCCTTCAACAGCTCGAGCACCTGCGCCTGCACGCTGACGTCGAGGGCGGCGACCGGCTCGTCGCAGACGATGAGAGAGGGCGCAGGCGCCAGCGCCCGGGCCAGCGCGACCCGCTGCTGCTGGCCGCCCGACAGCTCGTGCGGGTAGCGGTGCTCCGCTCCGGCCGGCAGGCCAACCTGGTCGAGGAGCTCCCGGACCCGCTGCGGACGGGACGCCCTGTCACCGATCCGCTGGATGTCGAGCGGCTCGCGCACGATGCTCCCGACCCGCATGCGGCCGTTCAGGCTCCCGATCGGGTTCTGGAACACCAGCTGTGCACGCTGGCGGAGCACCCTGAGGGAGCCACGTCCGGCGCTCAGGACCTCGTGGCCCTCGAAGGTGACCGCGCCGCCCGCGGCCGGCGTGAGCCGGAGGAGGGCTCGACCGAGGGTGCTCTTGCCGGAGCCGGACTCGCCGACCAGGCCGACCGTCACCCCCCGGCCGACGGTCAGCGACACCCCGTCGACGGCGCGGACGACCGCGTGCGACCGGGCCCCACGGACACGCACGCGGTAGTTCACGACGAGGTCGGAGACCTCGACGAGCGGCGATGCACCGGGCGGGGCGCCGGGAGGGGCGCCGGGAACGGCCCGGGGGGCGCTCACTGGCCCACCCGGACGCACGCCACCTCGTGGCCGGCGGCGACGGCGCGCAGCTCGGGGAGCGCGACCGTGCACTCGGGTGCGGCAAGCGGGCAGCGAGGGGCGAAGGAGCAGCCGGCCGGCAACGTGGCGAGCTGCGGCGGCGCGCCGGGGATCGCCGAGAGCACAGTGGTCGTGGGCGAGGCGATGTCGCGTACCGTGCGCAGGAGGGCCTGGGTGTAGGGGTGGGCCGGTGCCGAGAAGAGGTCGGCGGTCGGTGCCCGCTCGACGATCCGGCCGGCGTACATGACGTCGACCTCGTCGGCCATGCCGGCGACCAGGCCGAGGTCGTGGGAGACCAGCAGGACGCCCATCCCGAGCTGGGCCTGGCGCTCGGCGAGGAGCGCCATCACCTGCGCCTGCAGGGTCGTGTCGAGCGCCGTCGTGGGCTCGTCGGCGACGAGCACGTCGGGCTCGGCCGAGAGGGCGAGCGCCAGCATGATCCGCTGGAGCATGCCGCCCGACATCTCGAAGGGGTACTGGTCGAGGCGGCGAGGGGCGTCGGCGACCCCGACGGCACCGAGCAAGTCGCGGGCGCGGGCCCGCGCCGCCGGTCGTGACAGGGCGAGGTTGTGCCGGAGCACCTGCAGGAACTGCTGCCCGATGGTGAGGACCGGGTTCATGGCCACCATCGGGTTCTGGAAGACCATGGCGATGCGCCGGCCGCGGAACCGGGCGAGGTCGGCGTCGGAGCAGCTGGCGAGCTCCTCGCCGCCGATCTGGAGCCGCCCGGCAGCCACCGACGTCCCCGGCGGCGTGAGCCCCAACAGGGCGAGGCCGGTGAGCGTCTTTCCGGAGCCGGACTCGCCGACGAGAGCGACCGTGCGGTGTCGGTGCACGGTGAGGGACACCCCGCGGACGAGGTCGTGCCCGCCCGTGCGCGGCCCGAGCGTGACGCGCAGGCGCTCCACCGCGAGGGCGGTCGCTGCGCCGACCGGGGTGGCCGGCTCGGTGACGGCCCTCACGGCCGGCGCCTCTCGGCCCCGCGGTGGGGGTCGAGGCGGTCCTGCAGCCCGTCGGCGAGCAGGGTCAGGCAGACGACGAGGACGACGATCACGGCGATCGGGAAGACGATGGGCCCGGCTGCGTAGGCGAGGAAGGCCTGACCCTCGCTCACCATGGCCCCGAGCGACGGCGCCGGCGGGTGCGTCCCGAGGCCGAGGTAGTTGAGCGAGGCCTCGGCGACGAGCGCCTGGGGTGCGGCGATGGCGAACTGGACGACGAGCGGCGCGACGACGAAGGGCAGGACGTGGCGCACCATGATCCGCGGAGCGGAGGCGCCGGCCGCCTTGGCGGCCACCACGTGGTCCGACCGCGCGGCGAGGAGCGCGATCGACCGGACGAGGCGCGAGAAGACCGGCACCTCGGCCAGACCGATGGCGATGATGACCTGGAGCTCGCCGGTCCCGAGGAGGAGCACGACGGCGAGCGCGAGGAACACGGCTGGCCACGCCACGAGCAGGTCGAGGATCCTCGTCACGATCGAGTCGATCACCGAGCCGAAGTAGCCCGACGGCAGCCCGAGCAGCACGCCGACGACCGCTGCCAGGGCGATCGCGGCGAACCCCGACTCGAGCGAGGGCCGCAGCCCGTAGAGGATCCGGCTGAGCAGGTCCCGGCCGAGCTGATCGGTGCCGAGAAGGTGGGCGGTCGATGGGCCCTGCAGCCTGCTGCCGATGGCGAGGGCGTCCGGCGACCAGGGGCTCACGACGCCCGCCAGCACGGCGGCCAGCACGAAGGCGACCAGCCCGCCGCCGCCTACGAGCTCGCGCCACGACAGCCGGCGGACGCCGGCGCGCACGCGGGGAAGCGTGGCCCGCACTGCCACCGGGGCGGCCGTCACCGGGGAGGCCGTCACCGTACCTGCACGCGAAGGCGCGGGTTCGCCAGGCCGACGACGAGGTCGACGACGAACATGACGAGCAGGAACACCGCTGCGCCGAGGAGGAGCACCCCTTCCACCACCGGGTAGTCGAGGCTCTGGATCGACTGCACCGTCAGGTACCCGATGCCGGGGTACGAGAACACGGTCTCGGTGATGAGCGCCCCGGCGAGCAGCCGGCCGACCTGGATGCCCATGACGGTGATCGTGGGGATCACGGCGTTGCGCCAGGCGTTGGCGATCACCGTGCGCCGGGGGAGCCCGAGCGAGCGAGCCGTCAGGACGTACGGCTCCCCCATCGCCTCACCGAGCTCGATACGCACGTAGCGTGCCAGCACCGCGGCGAACGGGATGGCGAGCGTCACGGCGGGCAGCCACAGGAAGTGGAGCGCCGAGAGCAACGACTGGCCGGGAACGCCTGCGCCTGCAGCGGGCATCACCCGGAAGTGCACGGCGAACACCAGCACGAGCAGGGTCCCGAGGGCGAACACCGGGACGCTCAGCCCGAGCGCGGCGAAGGCCGAGATGGCCGTGTCGGCCCAGCTCCCCCGCCGGAGGGCCGCGACGAGCCCGAGCGGCAGCCCGAGCACCAGCCCGAGCACGATCGCCACCACGTCCAGGCGCAACGTGTAGCCGAAGGCGGTGACGACCGTGCTCGTCACGGGCAGCCCGGTGGTGAAGGACTTCCCGAGGTTCAGGTGCAGCACCTGGGTCGCCCAGATCAGGTACCGATGCAGGATCGACGCGTCGAGGCCCAGCTTCTGGCGCTCGACGGCGATCTGGGCTGGCGTGGCGGTCAGCCCGAGCTGCACCTGCGCGGGATCCCCCGGCGCGTGCTGGATGACGAGGAACACGGCGATCGAGGCCAGGAGCAGCGTGAGGAGCAGCTGACCCGACCGGACGAGCGCAAAGCGCCACATGGCGTCAACCTATCCCGGCCTGCTTGCCTGCAGCGCCGCTGCCCGCAACGTCTCGGCGAGGCGCTGGACGCCGCGAGCGACGAGGTCGGTGTCCGACGAGCAGGTCGTCACGAGCGAGCCCTCGCCGATCCAATGGGTCGCCTGCTCCGGCGTCGAGGTGAAGAACCCGAACGGGACGTCGCGCTCGAGGCAGCGGTCGCGGATCGACACGAACACCTTCTCGACCTCCGAGTTGGCGCGGTCGTCGGAGTAGCCGAGCGAGATGGCAAGGTCCGCCGGCCCCACCATGATCCCCGAGAGCCCCTGGACCGAGAGGATCTCGTCGAGGTTGTCGACGGCCAGCGCGGTCTCGACCTGGGCGAGCACCACGACCTCCCCGTTCGCCTCGCGCGCGTAGTCGAGGGCGTCGCCCCCCGTCGCGCGCCGGCTCGGTCCCCAGCTCCGGCGCCCCTCGGGTGGGTAGCGCGCCGCGTCGACCGCGCGGCGCGCCTCCTCGGCGCTGTTGACCATGGGCACGATGACCCCCGTCGCCCCCACGTCGAGCGCCTGGCCGATGCGCACCGGGTCGTTGCTCGCGACCCGGACGAGGACCGACAGCTCGGTCGGTCGCAGGGCGATGACCATCCGCTGCAGCGACTCGACGGAGAGCGCCACGTGCTGGGTGTCGACGAGCACGAAGTCGAGGTCCACGTTGCGCAGCAATTCGCTGACGGTCACGTCGGAGATCATGTGGGCGGAGCCGATCGCCGGTCGTCGGTTGCGGAGGGCCTCCGGCAGCCTGCTCGAGCGCATCAGGCCGCCCTCCCCATTCCTGCGGCGGCGCTCACGAGAGCGACGCCCCGCCGAGCTGGAGGTTGCCGATCAGGTCGGCGGACTGGCCGCGCACCTTCGACGACCAGGCCCAGGTGTTCGAGTAGGTGACGATCGAGATGCAGTGGGCGCTGTCGACCACGATGCGGTTCAGGTCCTGGTAGGTCTGGGCGCGCTGCTTCGGGTCCACCTGGCGCTGGCCCTGGGCGATGAGCGAGAGGACGAAGCTGTCCTGGTACCCCATCGCCTGGGAGTTCCCGGGGATGAAGTTGCCCTGGGTCCCCCAGAAGACGCCCCCGTCGAGCAGGCACCGGCCGTTGTTCCAGATGAGCACGTCGGTGGCCGGATTGGTGATGTTGCTCAGCCACGACGGGGTGTCGGCCGGCTGGATGTTCAAGGTGATCCCGATGCGGGCGAGGTCCGCCTGCCAGATCTCTGCCAAGGTCTGCAAGGGGGGGTAGGCGACCGGCAGCGGGAAGTTCATGGTGAGGCTCCCGACGCTCGCCGAGTCGAGCAGCGTCTTCGCCGTGTCGAGGTTGAACGGCTGGGCGTGGACGAGGCTCTCCACGTAGCCGGTGGCCGCCGGGGTGTAGAAGGGGGTCGACACGGGCTTCTCGTAGCCGAAGTAGGCCGCCTGGGAGATCTGCTGGCGGTTCAGCGAATAGGAGAGGGCCTGGCGGACCGCCTTGTCGTTGAAGGGCGGCTTCGCGCAGTTGACCATTAGGTCCCAGACCCCGGTCTGGACGCGCGAGTGGGTGTACTGCCGGCTGTGGATCGACTTCATGTCGGCGTAGTTCGTCACGAGCACGCCGTCGACCAGGCCGGAGCGGAGGTCGGACACGAGGGAGGTCCCTGCAGCGAACGTGTCGAACTGCAGCTGGGAGACGGCCGGGCGCCCCGCCCAGTAGCCGGGGAACGCCTCGAGGTACGCCCCCTGTGACGGGTCGAATCGCTTCATCGCGTACGGACCCGTGCCGTCGGGCAGGTGGGAGGTGAAGTTGGGGTCGCTCGGCTTGTCGAAGTTCACGAGGTACCAGTACGACAGGATGTCGAAGGCGTACGGAAGCGGCTCGCTGAACTCCATGACCACTGTCTGGGCATCGGGCGCCCGGACGGCGGCGACCGGCTTGAACAGCCCGGTCATCTTCTCGACGCCGAGGTCGGTCTTGAGCGCGGGGTCGGTGAGGTAGCCGAACATGCGAACGAAGTCGTCGGCGGTGACCCGCTTGCCGCTGTGCCAGGTGAGCTTCGGACGGAGCTTCAACGTCAGCCGCCGGGCATTCGGGGCAAGGGTCCACGACTCGGCGAGGTCCGCCACGGGCTTTCCCTGGCTGTTCACGTAGAGGAGCCGGGAGAAGATCTGGTTGGCGATGTCCTCCTCGACCGGCTGCTCGTGCCACGGGTTGAACGTGGCGAACGCTCCGGCCTCGGCATAGCGCAGGATGCTGCTCGCCTTCCCGCGCGTGGTGCTCGCCGACCTGGCGGCGGACGGGAAGGACAGGCCGCTCGCCCGTCCGACCCCCTTGACGGCAGCAAGCCCTGCGAGCGCGCCGCCGCCTGCCAGCAGCTTGCGGCGGCTGAACGTGACGCCGTCAGCCTGCAACGGTGATTCCGGCATAGCCTTCCCTCCTCTGCGAAGCGCCGATCGCGTCAGCGCGGCCTTCCTGCCGGGCATGGTTGACCGTGGCGGTCTGACGGGTCTGCTCCGCGCCGACCACCGCGTCGCTCACGGGCAGGAAGGGGCCGGAGCCGAGGCCGATCCCCCGTGCGCTCCGTTCCCTCCCGCCGGTGCACGACCGGCAACGGGAGCCGGCGTGAGCGGGGGCTCCCCATGCCCGTCTCGCCACGCCTGCATCGTAACCCGAGCGCTGCAGGATGTCCAACATGGGATGACCCATGTCATACGTGCCGCTGCGCAGCACCCGTCGGGGCATAGGCGTCGGTACCCCCGCCAGTATCATTGCACCTGTCACCGGGCGGGCAGGCGCACGAGGGACAGCCCGTGCGGTGCCGTGAGCGACGGGACGCCGGGGGGCGGGGGGCGGGGTGGGGGTGGGGCGGGGGCGACGGGACGCGCTCGCCGCGGGCGGGCATCCACCGTCCGGTTGCCCGCTCGGCGCCGAGGTGCCGCCTGCGCGGCCCCCTCGGCCGTCCGCTGGCCAGGTGCCAGCCGGTAGCAGCGACACCCCCACGCCACGGCGCAGGCGCGTACGCCCGGCGGGTTGGAGGTGCCCTCTTCAGGGTGCCGTGGTCGAGCAGCTGGTGAGGGCGCCGCCTGCAAACCGCGGCCCCGCGAGCAGGCCCCAGGCCGTCGACCTGGGGCTCTTGTGGAGCGGACGACGGGACTCGAACCCGCGACCCTCACCTTGGCAAGGTGATGCTCTACCAACTGAGCCACGTCCGCGTTGCGCAGGTCATCCTACCAACTTCGCGTCGCCCACGTCCGCGTGGGTCGGGAGAGTCAGCGGCCGCTGTGGCCGAACCCGCCGTCGCCGCGCTCGCTGGCCGGCAGGGTAGCGACGGC
The DNA here is from genome assembly GCA_021809425.1 of Actinomycetes bacterium. Classification (GTDB taxonomy): domain Bacteria; phylum Actinomycetota; class Acidimicrobiia; order Acidimicrobiales; family Bog-793; genus JAKBAA01. The sequence continues at coordinate 42,723 of JAKBAA010000005.1, forward strand.
GAGGAAGGCCGCCTGGGCAACGGCGACCACGACGAGCTGGGCGATCCGGTCGCCGCGCTCCACCTGGTAGGCCTCGTGCGGGTCGGTGTTGACGAGCAGGACCTGCAGCTCCCCGCGGTACCCGGCGTCGACGAGGCCGGGGGCGTTCAGGCAGGTCACGCCGTGCCGCGCCGCCAGCCCGCTGCGGGGCAGCACGAGCCCGGCGTACCCGTCCGGCAACGCCAGGGCCACCCCGGTCGGCACGAGCGCCCGGCCGCCCCCCGGCTCGAGGCGCACGGCGGCGCGTGCCCGAAGGTCGGCACCGGCGTCGCCCGGTCGGGCATAGGACGGCGGGTCGAGGCCGGGGTCGAGCCGGCAGAGCGGGACCTCGAGCACCGGCGGAGGCTAGCCCGGGGGGGCGCCAACTCGCGGCGGGCGGCCGGCGGCCATTACCATGCTGCGGATGCTCGTCTGGATGGACCTCGAGATGACCGGGCTCGACCCGACCCGGCACGTCATCGTCGAGATTGCCACGCTCGTCACGACCGACGACCTCGAGATCGTGGCCGAGGGGCCGGACCTCGTGGTGCAGGCGGCCGACGACCAGCTGGCCGAGATGGACGACGTGGTGCGCGTGATGCACACGACGTCGGGGCTGCTCGAGGCGATCAAGGCCTCGACGGTGACGCTCGAGGCGGCCGGTGAGGCGACGTTGGCCTTCCTGCGCCAGCACGTTCCCGAGGCCAAGCGGGTGCCGCTCTGCGGCAACTCCATCGGTGTCGACCGGCGCTTCCTCCGTCACCAGCTGCCGGCGATCGACGAGCACCTGCACTACCGCACCATCGACGTGTCGACGGTGAAGGAGCTGTGCAAGCGGTGGGCACCGGCCGTCTACGGCAGGGCGCCAAAGAAGGCAGGTGCGCATCGGGCGCTGGACGACATCCGCGAGAGCGTCGCCGAGCTCGCCTACTACCGCGATCGCCTGTTCCGCCTTCCCGGTGACGAGCGCATGTCGGCGGCCGGCGAAGCCGGCTCGCCTGCGCCGTAACCGCCGGCTCCGCGGGCGGGGTCGCCCGTCGGCCCCACCGACCGGGTGCTTGGTCGCCCCTCCGGTCGGGTCGCCTTCCCGCCGCCCCAAGGGGTCGCCCGGAGCCCGATCAGCTGCGGTCGGGGCGCTGGGTGCCCGCCGGCGCCACCCGCACGACGAGCCGGCCGCGGACGCGGCCGTCGAGCACCTGCGGCGCCCGGTCGATCACGTCGGCCAGGTCGATCTCCTCGGCGACGCCGCCGACGAGACCGGCCGGCAGCTCGGCGCGAAGGCGTGCCCAGGCCGCCGCGCGGACGGTCGGGTCGGGCCAGACGGCGTTGATCCCCATCAGCGTGACCCCGCGGAGGATGAACGGGTAGACGGTGGTGTGCAGGTCGGACCCGCCGGCCAACCCGCAGGCGGCGACCGCGCCGCCGGCACGCACCGCGGTGAGCACACGGGCGAGGAGCGGGCCGCCCGCCACGTCGACGGCCGCAGCGAACCGCTCCCGCCCGAGCGGCCGGTCCGGGCCGGCGAGGAGGTCGGCACGGGCGACCACCTCGTCGGCGCCCAGCCGACGAAGGTAGGCGGCCTCCTCGGGGCGACCGGTGCCGGCGACGACGTGGGCCCCGCGCGCTGCCAGCAGGGCGACCGCGAAGGAGCCCACGCCGCCCGCCGCTCCGGTGACGAGGACGGGCGGCTCGTGGCCGTCGAGGGCGCCGAGACGCTCGAGGCCGAGCACGCACAGCATCGCCGTGAACCCGGCCATGCCGACGGTGATCGCCCACCGGGCCTCCTCCGCCGAGGCGAGCGGGACGCACCAGCCGGCCTGCACGCGCGCCCGCTCGGCGAAGCCCCCGTCGTGGTCCTCGCCGAGGCCGCAACCGGTGACGACGACGTAGCTGCCCACTGCCGGACCGCCGGGCGGCGACTCCACGACACGCCCGGCAAGGTCGATGCCGGCGACGAGGGGGAACCGCCGGACCACCGGCGACCGGCCGGTGACGGCGAGGGCGTCCTTGTAGTTGAGGCTGGCCCAGGCCACCTCGACCGTGACGTCGCCGTCGCCGAGCTCGTCCTCGGCCCGCCCCACCAGGCGGGCCGGAGTGCCGTCCGGCTCGGCGGCGAGCAGCGCCCGGAACCTCGTCACGGCCGGCAACCGGCAGGATGGGCCGCAGAGGGAGCGGGGCACGGGGCGGGCGGCATCACCTCGTCCTACCACGGCGTGCCCGCAGGGGCACGCCCGGTGTCACGGCGTGCCCGCAGGGGCACGCCCGGTGTCACGGCGTGCCCGCAGGGGCACGCCCGGTGTCACGGCCGTCGGCTGGGTTGGGCATGATCTGGGGATGGCCCACCCGCCGCGCCCCGGGCGCCCTCATCGCACCCGTCGCTGCCCCCGGACCGTCGGGGTGGCGGTCGGCGCGCTCGCCTCGGTCGGGCTCGTGGGCGGCGGGCGGGCCGGCGCTGCCGGCGGCGGGCGGGCCGGCGCTGCCGGCGGCCTGCAGGGGGCGGCCGGATCGAGCTGGACCACCTACGGCGGCGACATGGCGCGGACGTCCAGCACGTCGGGCCCACCGCTCCGGCCGCTGCGCGAGCGATGGCAGGCGTCGGGGCTGGGCGGGCCCATCCACGGCGAGCCGCTCGTGCGGGACGGCCGGGTGCTGGTGGCCACCGAGCCCTACGCCGCCCCGAGCGCCGCCGACGGCCTGCTCGTGGTCGCCGGGGACGGCAACGTGGAGGGCATCGAGGGCGTGGCCGGGTATCGGCCATGAGCGCTGCACCCCCACCGGCAGCGCCCGGAGCCGGTGCCGACGCCAGCGCCGGGCCGGCTTGCGACGCCGGGCCGGATGCCGGGGCCGGGGCCGACCTGGTCGGGCTGGCCGACCTGGTCGAGCTGGTGGTCGGCGACCCTGCCGCCGGCGGCGGCTGTGTGGCACGGGCGCCCGACGGCCGGGTGGTGTTCGTGCGCCACTCGCTCCCCGGCGAGCGGGTCGTCGCCAGGGTGACCGGCGAGACCGCCCACTACCTACGGGCCGACGCCGTCGAGGTGCGCACGGCGTCACCCGAGCGGGTCGCCCCGCCGTGCCCGGCGGCGGGCCCGGGCGGGTGCGGCGGGTGCGACTACCAGCACGTGGCGCTCGACGCTCAGCGACGGCTGAAGGGCCGCCTCGTGGAGGTGCAGCTGGAGCGGCTCGGCGGCCTGCGCCGGCAGGTCGAGGTGGAGGCGCTGCCCGGTAGCCCGGATGGGCTCGGCTGGCGCACGCGGGTCCGCTTCGCCGCCGACCGGGCGGGCAACCTGGGGCTGCACCGCCACCGGTCGCACGAGCTGGTGCCCCTCGGCAGCTGCCCGCTCGCCGCCCCGGAGGTGGCGGCGCTCGACGTGGTGGGGCGGCGGTGGCCTGGTGCCCGTCACGTCGAGGTGTTGGCCGTCGACACGCCCGACGCGCCGTCCGCCCTCGTCACCGTGGACGCGCCGAGGCCCCTCCCCCGGTCGACCCTGCCCCGTCTCGGCGCCGGCGTGGGCCTTACCGTCGCCGGTCGCAGCCGGCACGGAGCCGGTCACGTGGTCGCCACGGCCGGCGGGCGCCGGTACGTCGTGAGCGCCGGCGCCTTCTGGCAGGTCCACCGGGCCGCCGCCGACGCCCTCGTCGCGGCGGTGCTCGACCTGCTCGACCCGCGCCCTGGCGAGCACGTGGCCGACCTGTACGCCGGCGTCGGCCTCTTCAGCGTCCCGCTGGGCGCGGCGGTCGGCCCGCGCGGGAAGGTGATCGCCGTCGAGCGGCACCGGGCGGCGAGCGCCGACCTCGTCACCAACACCGCCCTTCTCCCCGCCGTCGAGGTGCGCGTCGGGGCGGTCGAGCCGTCGAGCGTCCTCGACGGTGACCGGCTCGACCTCGTCGTGCTCGACCCGCCTCGTGCCGGGGCGGGGACGGCCGTGATGGCCGCCCTCGACGCGCGACGACCGCGCGCCGTGGCCTACGTGGCCTGCGATCCGGCCTCCTTCGCCCGCGACGCCCGGGTGCTGCTCGACGCCGGCTGGTCGCTCGCCGCACTGCGCGCCTTCGACGCCTTCCCGATGACCGAGCACGTCGAGCTGGTCGCCTTGCTCGTCCCTCCCGGCGCGTTGCACGAGGCGGGAAGGTAGCGTCGCCTCCATGGAGACCTGGGACGCATTGCGCGCCCGCCGTAACGTGCGGGCCTACGAGGACCGGACCATCCCGGCGGAGCACCTCGAGCGGATCGTCGAGGCGGGCTGGAGGTCGCCGTCGGCGTCGAACCGCCAGCGGTGGGGCTTCGTCGTCGTCACCGACCGGGCGACGCTGCAGGCGCTCTCCGCCGTCTGGCAGGGGGCGGGCCACGTGGCGACGAGCGCCGCCACCATCGTGCTCGTGACGCCGGGAGACGCCGAGGGGCGCGTGGCGCTGCTCGACCAGTACGACCTCGGCCAGGCGACGATGGCCATGCTGCTCGTGGCCGCCGACCTCGGCATCGGCAGCGGGCACGCTGCCATCGGCGACAAGGAGGAGTGCCGGCGGATCCTCTCGATCCCGGCCGACGAGGATCCCTGCTACCTGTTGGCGCTCGGCTACCCCGCCGACCGGCCGCTCCGCCCGATCGGCAGCCCCAACCGGAGGCCGCTCGACGAGGTGGTGCACCGCGGTCGCTGGTAGGGCTGCCCTGACGGCCCCGCGGCGTCGGCTGGCCCGGCCGCTCCCGGGGGGACCTCCTCCGGCTCGGCGAGCGGGCCGCGCCGGCCCGTAGCATCTCGGCAGGCGACGCCCGATCGGGCGGCACGAGGGGGGGCACCATGGATCTCGGGCTCGATGGGCGGCGGGCGCTCGTGACGGGCGGCAGCCGAGGCATCGGCAAGGCGATCGCCCGCCAGCTCGCCCTCGAGGGCGCCCACGTGGCGATCGCCGCTCGCGACGGGGGGCGTCTTGCTGCTGCTGCTGCCGAGCTGTCCGCCGAGGCCGGCCGACCGGTGGTCGGGGTCGCCGTCGACACCGGCGAGGCGGCCGCCGTCACGGCGATGGCCGGCGCGGTCCTCGAGGCGCTCGGTGGCGTCGACATCCTGGTCAACGCCGCCGCCCGCCCTGCCGGTCAGGCGCCGGCGCCGCGCTGGGACGCCGTCGGCGAGGACGACCTGTTCGACGAGGTTCGGGTCAAGGTCCTCGGGTACCTGCGCGTCGCCCAGGCCGTGGTCCCGTCGATGCAGCAGGCCGGCTGGGGGCGGATCATCAACATCTCGGGCCTCGCCGCCCGCCAGGCGTCCTCGGTCGTCGGCTCGATCCGCAACGTGGCCGTCGCCGCCCTCACGAAGAACCTGGCCGACGAGCTCGCCGGCACCGGCATCAACGTGGTCACCGTCCACCCTGGCGTGACGGTGACCGAGGCGATGTCCGACGAGCGCCGGGCCCTTCCGTCACGCAACCTCGTCGGGCGGTACATCGAGGCGAGCGAGGTCGCCGACCTCGTCGCCTTCCTCGCCTCACCCCGCTCGGTCGCCGTGAACGGCGACGTGATCGCCGCCGGCGGCGGGGCGCCGGGGGCCATCTTCTACTGATCGGCTGATCGGCTGATCGGCTGGTCGGCACACCGGTGGGCGGCGCGGCGGTGGGCGGCGCGGCGGTGGGCGGCGCGGCGGAGGGCGGCGCGGCGGTCAGTGGAGGTGGGCGAGCACCTCGGCGCACAGCTCGACCGACCGGGCGGCCGCGCCGGGACCGAGGTCGCCTGGGAGCGGACTCATCGTGCGCACGACGAGGTCGGTGAAGCCGAACTCACCGTACGGGGCGAGCTGCTCGGCGACGTGCTCAGGGTCGCCGTAGGCGACGGCGTCGCGCGCGAAGCCCCGGTAGCCGGCGGCCAGCAGCGCATCGCCGGCGCGCTCGGCATCCGCCTGGCGCTCGGTGACGAGGACGTCCTTGCGGATCGGCAGGCGCACCGGCGTGCGGCCGTACCGGTCGCAGGCCTCCCGGTAGACGGCCAGCAGGTCGCCGGCGGTGGTCGGGGTGAGGTCGGCGTTCCCGTACCAGCAGTCGCCGAGGCGCGCCGCCCGGTCGATCGCCCGCGGGACGCCGCCGCCGATCCACCACTGGGTGCCGTCGGGCGGAAGCGGCGCGATGGCCGCCCCCCGGATGCCGAGCGCCTCGCTGTCGACCGTCTCACCCCGCAAGAGCGCCTGGGCGATCCGGATCCCGTCATCGGTCCGCCGGCCCCGCCCCGCCAGGGTGGCGCCCATGGCGGCGAACTGGGCTGCGCCCCCGCCCACGCCCGTCTGCACGATGAACGGGCCGGGCGCCAGCGCCGCGAGCGTGCCGACCTGCTCGGCGAGCAGCACCGGGTTCCAGAGGGGCACGAGGAAGAGGCAGCCGGCCGGACGTTCGGTCCACTCGGCGAGGAGCCGTCCGAGCATCGGCACGTTCTGCACGTAGGCGCTCGGCGCCATCGAGTGGTGGTCGCCCAGCACCAGGTGGTCGAGGCCTGCCAGGCTGGCCGCCCGCGCCTGGGCGAGCACCGCTGCCGGCCCCGCCCGGTGGTCGTCGCCGGGGTACGTCGAGCCGATGGAGATCCCGATGCGCATCACGCCGTTGTAGCCGCCGCGGCGGCGCCGTGCCTGCGGCGGGACCGGAGGCCTGGTCGGACGGGGTCAGGCGGCGCGCAGCTCGACGACCGGGATGACCCGGCTCGTCTTCGCCTGGTACTCGGCGAACCCCGGGTACCGGCGGGCCTGCTCGGCGTAGACCTCCCCACGCTCCTCGCCCGACAGCGGGACGGCGATGGCCTCGAGGGTCGACGTGCCGATCTCGACGCGCACCCGGGGGTTGGCGACCAGGTTGTGGTACCAGTCCGGGTGGCGGTCGGACCCCGCCTTCGAGGCGAACACGAACCGGCGCCCGTCGAGCTCGAGGTACATCATCGGGTTGACCCGCTCCTCACCTGTGCGGGCACCGGTCGAGTGGAGCAGCAGGATCGGTGCCCCCTCGAACTGACCGGCCACCTTGCCGCCGTTGGCTCGGAACTCCTCGATGATCCGGGCGTTCCAGTCGTTCATGTCGCTCACGGGCACCGAGCCTACCGGCCGGCGGCCGGCCGTGACGTCCCGGGCCCGGCGTCCCCCGATCGGCGCCGTGCGCCGGCCGGCCCGTGTCAGCGCACGGTGGCGCGCAGCACCATCGTGGCGGCGAGCGGCGGGATGCGCCCGGCGCGGGTCAGCCCGACCGGGGCGAAGCCGCACTCCGACGCAAGTGCCGTGAGGGTGCTCGGCGAGAAGAACTTGATGTGGCCGTAGTCGGACCCCGCGCTCCAGTGCCGGTCGAACCTGCCGAGAAGGGCCAGGGCCAGGTTCTTCGTGTAGCCGTGGTACGGCGTCGACACGACGAGGGCACCTCCCGGCCGGAGGGCCTCGCGGGCCCGGGCGAACAGCTGGCGAGGGAGCAGGAGGTGCTCGATGACCTCGGTCGACACGACGGCGTCGAACCGGCCGAGCAGGTCGGACGGGAGCGGGGCGCCGATGTCGTGACGCCGGAAGGTGATGTGCGGGTAGGCCGCACCGGCAAGGGCGATGCCGGACGGCTCGAAGTCGATGCCGGTCATCGTGAAGCCCCGCGCCGCCAGCTTGGCGCTGAGCGCCCCGTTGCCGCAGCCGACGTCGAGCACGGAACGACCGGCCGGTGCGCCGAGCGCCTCGAGGACCGCCGGGACCAGGTAGCGGTGGTCCGGGGGGTCGGCGATCGCCTGCCAACGCCAGTAGCCGCTCTCCCCGGCAGGTGCCACGACGCTCATCGGGCCGCCCTCGGCGCTGCGCTGCGCCGCCGCCGACTGGCGGCCACGACGCCATGCCAGTGCGGCGCCGTGCTCGTGCCGTTGCTCCACCGCTCCTCCATGGTCCGGCCGCTCCTGACGTCAGCATGCACGAGGCGACAGGTCCGCGTCCCCGCGCTCTCGTGGGACGCTACGAGCCGGCCGTCCCCGTCGCGTCTGCACGGCGTCCCGCGCCCCGCCCGCCGCTCGACCCTGCCGCCGCGTGTGCGTCGGCGCGCCGGTGGGCGACCTGGACGTCGTGCCAGCCGGCGTCGTCGAGGATCATCCGGCTGGCCGGGAACAGGTCGTACTCCTCCGTCTCGATGTGCCTGGCCAGGTCGTCGAGCGCCCCGAGCACGGCCGGCGCAGGGGCAGGCGCCGCCGGGGGGAAGGCGAGGAGGGTGGCCCGCGCCTGCTCGTGGTCGCCGAGCAGCTCGGCCAGGTACTGCTCGAAGCCCGGGCGCCGCGCCAGCTCGGCGAACAGCCCCGCCTCCTCCTTGGCGAGGTGGGGGCCGAGCGCCGCCTGCAGCGACGCGAGGGTCGCACCGGTCGCCTGGCCGGACTCCACCCGCCGGCGGAGCTCCGCGGCGAGCGTGGAGATGCGCTCGTGCTCGTCGGACAGCTCCTTGATCGGCGCCAGCTCTCGACAGTCGCAGTAGTCACACACGCCCGACAGGTTGGCCTGCGGCACGCCCGCCTCCCAGGGCCAAAGGTCACTCTCAGCAACCTCACGGCCCCGCCAGAGCCGGGTCCGAGGTTCGGGCGCGATGGTGAGAGCACGAGGCCCGACCTGCGGCCAGGACGGAGGCGCACATGAACGAGCACGAGAAGACCTCGACCGGCGAGGGGGAGCACCGGCAGGCAGCCCGAGGCCGCAGCGGCCGCCGTGGCCGCCTCCCGCGCGCCGCGCGCTTCGCCACGGGCGCCGTCCTCGCCGCCGGCGTCGGAGCGACCGGCGTTGCCGCGGCCGGTGCCGTCACCGGGTCCGGCGGCGCCACCGGGTCGCTCGCCAATCTCACCTCGGCGACCACCGGTTCGCCGTCGCCGAGCGCCACGACCGATCCGGGCGGGCCGGTCATCTGGCGCGGGAGGCACCGCGGCGGGCCGGGCTTTCCCGGGATCGGGCGCGGGCTCACCGGCACGATCGCCTCGGTCGGTGCCGGGTCGATATCGCTCACGACGCCCAACGGCGCCTCGGTCACGGTGACGCTCGCCTCATCGACCGCCTACCGAGAGCGGACGGCGACCATCTCGGTCAGCGACCTGCAGGTCGGCGAGGACGTGGTGGTCGTCCCGACGGCGGCCACCGCCGGCTCCTCCTCGCCGAGCGCCGCCACCGTCGTCGTGGTCGGCCCGCACATCGCCGGGCGGGTCGTGAGCGTGAGCGGCTCCGACATCGTCGTGGCCGACCCCCAGGGCTTCTACCGGACCGTCGTCACCTCGTCGTCGACCACCGTCACCGAGGCCGGTGCCACCTCGAGCCTCAATGCGCTCCTACCGGGCACCACCATCGACGCCCTCGGCACGATCGCCGCCGACCACACCGACCTCGACGCGACCTCCATCCGGATCGTGCTGCCCCACGTCGCCGGCAGGGTCACCGCCGTGGACACGACCACCGGCACGCTCACCGTCACGACCCGTGGCACCACGGGAACGACGACCATCACCACGACCGCCGCCACCCGCTTCCGGCGCGGCACGTCCACCACCACCCTGTCGGCGATCCCGATCGGGTCGCTCGTCGTGGCGGCCGGCACGCCCGGAACCGGGAGCACGTTCGCCGCGGTCCAGGTCTCCGTCCTGACCCGCGGCAGCCGCAACGGCGCCGGCCCGGGCGGGGGCTTCGGCGGCCCCGGGGGCGGACCCGGCCTCGGCCTCGGCTAGTCGGTGAGCCTGCCGTGCAGGTAGTCGTCGTAGGCGGAAAGGTCGAGCAGGCCGTGGCCGGAGTAGCTGAAGAGGATGACCCGCTCCTCGCCCAGCTCCTTCGCCACCAGGGCCTCGTCGATGGCCGCCCGGATGGCATGCGTCGTCTCGGGCGCCGGCACGGCCCCCTGGGTGCGGGCAAACTGGACCCCGGCCTCGAACACCTTGGACTGCGCATAGGCGACCGCCTCCATCCTGCCGGCCCGCACGAGCGCGCTGATGATCGGCGAGTCCCCGTGGTAGCGGAGGCCGCCGGCATGGATCGTCGGTGGGATGAATTCGTGGCCGAGGGTGTACATCGGAAGGAGCGGCGTCAGGCCGGCGGTGTCGCCGAAGTCGTAGTCGAAGTGACCCTCCGTCAGCGTCGGGCAGGAGGCGGGCTCGACGGCGAGCAGGCGCACGCCGTCGTCGGGAACGAACGGCAGGCTGATGCCGCCGAGGTTTGAGCCGCCGCCGCACGAGCCGATGACCACGTCCGGCAGCCGCTCGCCGGCAAGCTCCAGCTGCTGCTTGGCCTCGAGCCCGATGACGGTCTGGTGGAGCAGGACGTGGTTGAGGACCGAGCCGAGCGCGTAGTGGCTGTCGCTCCGGCCGACGGCGTCGCGCACGGCGTCGCTGATGGCCGAGCCCAGCGAGCCGGGATGGCCGGGGTCGTCGACCGGTGAGGGGACCACGCTGCCGCCCCAGGTCTCCATGAGCATGCGGCGGTAGGGCTTCTGCTCGAACGAGGCCCGCACCATGTAGACCATGCACTCGAGGCCGAACAGCGAGGTGGCGAAGGAGAGCGCGCTCCCCCACTGGCCCGCCCCCGTCTCGGTCGTCAGTCGCGGGACGCCCTCCACCTTGTTGTAATAGGCCTGCGGCACCGCCGTGTTCGGCTTGTGCGATCCGGCCGGCGAGACCGACTCGTCCTTGTAGTAGATGCGCGCCGGTGTCCCGAGCGCCGCCTCGAGCCGCGTCGCCCGCACGAGCGGGGTCGGCCGCCACAGTCGCAGCACGTCGAGGACCGGACCGGGGATGTCGACGGTGGGCTCGGTGGACACCTCCTGGGCGATCAACGCCATCGGGAAGAGCGGCGCCAGGTCGTCGGGACCGATCGGCTCCCTCGTCGCCGGGTGGAGCGGTGGCTCGAGGGGAGCCGGCAGGTGCGGCGCCACGTTGAACCACGCCGTCGGGAGGTCGTCAGGGGGCAGGTTCCAGCGCATGGTTCCTCCGAGGGCCCTCTTCGGCGTCAGCCGGCCGGCGCGAGGCGCCGGCGCGCGTAGCTTGGCACATGGCGCGCAGCAGGGCGTGGCTCGGTGCCGGCAAGGCGGTGCCCACCGCGTCGCACGCAGCAGCAGCCGGGCGCGTCCGCCGCTGCCCGGCTGCGACCGGCCGTCAGCCGGCGCCGGTGCGGGCGGAGAGCGCGGTCGACACGACGAGTGCCGCCTCGTCCCCGAGCGACCGTCGCTGCACCTTGCCGGTCGGCGACAACGGAAAGGTGTCGACGAAGACGTAGTGGCGGGGCGCCTTGTAGCTGGCGAGGGCGGCACGGCAGTGCGCCTCGAGCGCCGCGGCCGAGACCGACGCACCGGCGGCGAGCCGGACGAAGGCCACCGGGATCTCCCCCAGCCGGGGCTCGGGTGCCCCGACGACGACGGCCTCGGCGACCGCCGCGTGGGCGCTCAAGACCCGCTCGATCTCGCCCGGGGTGACGGTGTAGCCGCCGACGAGGATGATCTCCTTGAGGCGGCCGGCGAAGCTGAGGGCGCCGTCGGCCCGCTCGATCACGAGGTCACCCGTGCGCAGCCAGCCGTCGGGTGTGACGGCCCGCCCGCTCTCGTCCGGGTCACCCCAGTAGCCGAGGCAGACCGGCTCGCCGCGCACCCACAGCTCCCCGCGCGCACCCGGCGGGCAGGGCGTCCCGGTCGACGGATCGACCACCCGCACCTCGAAGGTCGGAAGGGGGCGTCCGACCGAGTCGAGCTGGACGTCGAGCGGATCACCAGGGACCACCGAGGTCACCCCTCCGCTCGTCTCGCTCATGCCGAAGCCGCCGAGCAGCCAGGCGACGCCCAGCCCCTCGGTGATCCGGCGAGCCACCTCCCGGGTCATCGGCGCACCCCCGTACATGAGGAAGCGCAGGCTCGAGCAGTCCCGCTGCGCCCGCGCCGGGTGCTCGACGAGCATCAGGTGGTGCGTCGGCGTCCCGGCCACGGCGACGGCCCGGTGGCGCTCGATCAGCTCGAGGGCGCGCTCGGGGGTGAACGCCGACATCGTGAGCACTGTCGCGCCGACGACCGCCGGCACCAGGCAGCCGGTGAGGAACCCGAGAATGTGGCTGAACGGGCCTGGTACGACGATGGACTCGCCGGTTGCCAACCCCCAGGCCTCGCCGAGCGCCGCGGCGTTGGCGAGGAGTCCGCGGTGGGTGAGCATGGCCGCCTTCGGCAGGCCGGTCGAGCCGGAGGTGAGCTGCAGCAGGTGGACGTCGCCCGGCGTCGCCCGGCCGTCGAGGCCGGGGAGCGGGCGCCCGCTCGGCCATCCGTCCGCCGGACCGACCGCCTCGAGGCCACGTGCCACCCGGGCGGCGCCGAGCTGGTCGGCGAGCCCAGCGTCCGGCCCGGCGACGAGGAGCCGCGCCCCGCAGCGCTCGACCATCGCCTCGACCTCGGACGGCCGGCTGCGGATGTCGATCGGGACGACGACCAGGGCGGCGAGCGCGCCCGACCAGTAGGCGACGAGCCAGTCCCGCCCGTTCGCCATCTGCAGCGCCACCCGGTCGCCGGGGGCGAGCCCGGCGCCGAGCAGCCGGCGGGCGCCGTCGTGCGCCGCCTCGAGCAGCGCCCCGTAGGTGAGCGTCCCGCCGTCGTCCACGACGGCGGGACGCTCCGGGCGCTCCTCGGCCCGACGCGCCAGCACCTCGGGGATGGTCGTCGGCCGTGGCGGGCGCCCGTCGCGCGCTCCGGTGGTGTCCATCGCCTGCCTCCCCCGTTGCCACGTGCCCGGCCCGCTCCGGCGAGCCCGATGCGAAGGGCCTCGAACCTACTGCACGGTCACCTGCTCCAAGGCCAGCCCGACGTCGGACGTCCGATCGATCTTCCTGGTCGACAGCCGGCCATGGACCGTGGCCGGGCGATCGGGACGGTCGGCGACGGGCCCGACCCGCCCCGGCGACCGCAGCAGTCAGTGCGAGTCGCGCCCGACGGCATCAGGTCGACGAGGGTGGGAACGGGCCGCGCCAGCTCGTCGAGCTGGGCCAGCTCGAAGCGTCGGGCGTCCACGGCCGGCCAGTCGGCGCCACCCGGGGAGCTGCATGCCGAGCGCCTCCGCCATGCAGGCCATCGTGGAAGCGGTGCCCATCGTCATGCATTGCATCCTCCCCACGGCTGAAGCCGGGGGATTCCTGGCTCATGCAGCCAGGACCGGAGGCTCCGGCCCTGGTCTTGCGCCCTCGGCACCAGAGGGACGAAACCGGCCCTCTCGACCATGACGGCCGCTTCGTTCTTGTCCCTCGGGAGCACCACGCCGCATGCCTTGCAGGCATAGGTTCGTTCCGAGAGGTCCAGGCGGTGCTTGGCTCTCGCACCGCAGATCGAGCAGTCCATCGTCGTGTAGGCGGGATCGACGAGGCAGAGGTCGCGGCCGTGCTTGTCGGCCATGTGGACGAGCGCCGCCTTCGTCGCCCCGATCGCTGCTTCGGCCGGCCTCTTCGCCATCGTCGAGCGCGCGAGGAACTTCGGTCGGAAGTCCTCGGCGGCGATCTGGTCGAAGGCTGCGACGACGCCCTTCGCCCACTTGCGGGCATCGTCGCTCCGCTGGCGGGCCACCTGGCGATGCAGCTTCGCCACCTGGCGCTTGGCCTTCTTGTAGCCCGTGGAGCGGGCTTGGTCTTCGGTGGCTTCGCGCTTCACCGCCTCGGCGACTCGGTCGAGGTGGGCGTTGCACGGTGCCAGCTCGGACCATGTCGAGGCGATCCCGATCACCGGGCGACCGTCGAACACCTCGCCGCCGAATTCCTCGTTGCGCACCCACGACCGGTACAGCATCCCCGTCCGGCCGGACGCCCCGAACCACGCCTGGCTGCGACGACCCACCGGTTGCCTCACGCCTCTTCCCCTCTCGCCGGCGCGGGGAGGTCTGCCGCCGCAGCCTCCCGCTCGGCCGGGCAGTCGACGCCGCGTCCGTCGGCCGGTCGCCGGAGCCTCACGGCCGCGACGCGAACGGCATCTGACGTCGGACCGAACCGGAGCGGCTCCGAAGGTCGCAAGCGGGGGCGCCCGCACGGCGGCGCACCCAGCCAGGCGTCGGCACGGGCTGCGCCAGAATGGACGCCGTTGTGCCGCTCGACCACGACGGGAGGGGAACGTGGCGCTCTTGGCCGGCTACCGGGTGCTCGACGACACGGCCGAGTGGGGGCTCATGGCCGGTCGCCTGCTCGCCGACCTCGGGGCGGACGTGGTGCAGCTCGAGCCACCGGACGGGTCGCCCGCCCGGGCGTGCGCGCCGGTCGACACCGACGGCGGGCGGTCGGCCTACTGGGCGGCCTTCGCCGCCAACAAGCGCGGCCTCGCCCTCGACCGGTCCGGCCCGGACGGGCGGGCTGCGCTCGCCGAGCTTGTCGCCGCGGCCGACTTCTTCCTGACCTCGCAGGACCCCGAGACGCTGGCCGCCGATGGCCTCGGCTGGGAGCAGCTGTCGGCACGCCACCCGTCGCTCGTCTACGTGCACGTGTCCCCCTTCGGCCTCACCGGCCCGAAGTCGACCTACGCCGCGAGCGACCTCGTGGTCTGGGCGGCGAGCGGCGCCCTCCAGCCGAACCGCGACGGCGACCGGCCGCCGGTGCGCCTGAGCTCGGAGCAGGCCCGGCTGCATGCCGGGGCCGATGCCGCCTGCGGGGCGCTCGTCGCGCACCACCACCGGATGCGGACCGGCCGGGGGCAGCTCGTCGAGGTGTCGGCGCAGGTGTCCTCGGCGATGGCCACCATCAGCCGGATGCTCGCCCACGCCGTCCACGACACCGAGCCAGGCTGGCAGTTCGAGCAGGGCCCGCTCGATCGCAGCGGCAGCGGCTCGTCGACGCCGTCGAGCCAGAAGAAGTGGCGCTGCCGGGACGGGTGGGTCGAGTGGCACCTCGCCGTCGGGCCCGGAACCGGCCGGTTCACCGCCAACCTGTGCGCCTGGCTTCGTGACGAGGGCGTCCTGCCCGACGACCTCGCCGCCGTCGACTGGGACACCCTCCCCGAGCAGCTCGAGCGGGGCGAGGCGGACCCCTCGGTGCGCGACCGCCTGCGCGGCGTCGTCGGCGCCTTCTTCGCCGGCAAGACGAAGGAGGAGGTGAACGAGGCGGCCCTTACCTACCGCCTGAGCTGCTCGGGCATCCGCGACATCGCCGACGTGGTCGCTGCGCCCCACCTCGAGGCGCGCGACGTCTGGGTGCGCCTCGGTGGCGACGGCGCCGCCCCGCTGCCCGGGCGGTTCGCCACGGTGAGCGTGGACGCCTACCGACACCACCGCCGGGCGCCGCGCCTCGGCGAGCACACAGCCGAGGTGCTCGCCGAGTGGCGGGGCACCGTGCCGGTCCACTCCCGCCACCTCCCCGCGCCGCCGCCCGGCCCGGCGCCGGCAGGGGCGCTCGACGACCTGAAGGTGCTCGACCTCAGCTGGGTCGTCGCCGGGCCGATGGTCGGCCGGGCGCTCGCCGACTTCGGCGCCACCGTCGTGCGGGTCGAGTCGGCCACCCGCCCGGACGTGACGAGGGGGATGAAGCCGCTGTTCGGCGGGACCCCCGGGCTCGAGCGGTCCTCCGTGTACGCCAACTGCAACGCCGGCAAGCGGTCGATCTCGCTCGACCTGCGACACGACGAGGCCCGCCTGGTCGTCGCCGAGCTGGCCGGCTGGGCGGACGTGCTGATCGAGTCCTTCGCCCCCGGCGTCATGGCCCGCTGGGGCCTCGGCTACGACCGCCTAGCCGAGGTCAACCCGGGGCTCGTCATGCTGAGCTCGTCGCTCGGCGGCCAGCACGGCCCCCTCGCGCGCCTCGCCGGGTTCGGCAACACGGGCGCATCCCTTTCCGGGTTCCAGGCGCTCGGCGGGTGGCCCGACCGCCCCCCGCTCGGCCCGTTCGGCCCCTACACCGACTACGTGGCGCCACGATTCGGCCTGGCGATGGTCCTCGCGGCGCTCGACCGCCGGCGCGCGACCGGAACCGGCTGTGCGATCGACCTCTCCCAGGTCGAGTGCGGCGTCTACTTCCTCTCCCCCGAGATCGCCCACCACCACGCCACCGGCGCCGTCGCCGCCCGGGCCGGCAACGCCGATCCCCTGCATGCGCCCCACGGCGTGTTCCCCACGTTGGACGACGAGGCAGCCGGTGCCGGGGAGCGCTTCGTGGCGGTCGCCGTCACGACCGACGACCAGTGGCAGGCGCTCGCCCGCCGCGTCGGCGGGGAGGGGCTGGCGGCGGACCGGCGTTACGCCACCGCCGGCGGTCGCCTCCGCCACGCCGCCGACCTCGAGCGGCTCGTCGCCGACTGGTGCGCCACCCGGCGGGCCGACGAGGTCGAGCGGGAGCTGCAGGCGGTCGGCGTGCCGGCCCACCGCTCGGCCACCTCGGCCGACTTCTGCGACGACCCGCAGTTCGCCCACCGCCACCACCTGCGCCGGCTCCCCCATCCCGAGCTCGCCACGACGGTCGTCGAGGGGCCTCGCTACACCTTGTCGTCCACCCCTGGCGTCGTCGCCGGTGCTGCGCCCGTGCTCGGCGCGGAGAGCCGCTGGGTGCTGCGCGAGCTGCTCGGCTGGACGCCGGAGGCCGTCGACGCCCTCGCCGCCTCGGGCGCCCTTGCCTGAACGCAGGGGACGCCACGACGTGACCTCCGACACCCCACCCGCCGGCGACGGCTACGACCGCCTCCTCGCCGACCTCGCCGCCGAACAGGGCGCCGTCGACGCGCTCGTCCTCCCGGCCGCCCTCGACCGGCCGACGATCGCCGTCGGCTGGACCGTCGGGGCGACCGTGGCCCACCTCCACGCGAGCGACCGGGCCGCGCTCGTCGCCGTCACCGATCCCCCCGCCTTCGACGCCCTCCGTGCCCGCCTTGCCCACCGAGACCGTGGCGGGCACGGAGACGAGCCGGTGGGCGGCGAGCTGCTGGAGGCGTGGCGCACCACGCGGGCGGCGTTGCAGGACGCCCTGGGCGCCCTCGCCGGGCGGGACCGCGTGGCGTGGTTCGGGCCCCCCATGTCGGCACGCTCCTTCGCCACTGCCCGCCTCATGGAGTACTGGGCACACGGCGAGGACGTGGCGCTCGCCGTCGGTGACCCGCTGCCGGCGACCAGGCGCCTCCGCCACGTCGCCCACCTCGGGGTGCTCACCCGCCGCTTCTCCTTCGTGGTGCGCGGCGAGGAGCCACCGGCGGCATCCGTCCTCGTCGACCTCGAGGCACCCGACGGCACCCGCTGGACATGGGGGCCCCCGGACGCCACCGAGGTGGTGCGCGGTCCGGCTCGCCACTTCTGCCTGGTCGTCACCCAGCGCCGCCACCTCGCGGACACCGCCCTCGAGGTGGTCGGACCCGGGGCAGGCGCCTGGCTGCGCGTTGCCCAGGCCTTCGCCGGCGCGGCCACGGTGACGGCACCCGAACGCCGCGGCCTTCCGACGTCGCCGCCGGGCCCGTCGACGCCGGCGGCGCCGCCCCGCCCCGGCCGCCGTCGCCGGTGACCGGGCTGGTGCATCGGTTACCGTCAGCCCCCGAGAGGAGCGTGGCGATGGGTGACGACGAGGCTTCCCTGGCGATCGACACGCTGGTGGCCGGTATCGGCGACTGGCGGGGGCCGGCCCTCGCACGCCTGCGTGACCTCATCCGGGGCGCCTCCCCCGAAGTGGTCGAGGAGGTGAAGTGGCGGAAGCCGAGCAACCCGGCTGGCGTCCCCACCTGGTCGGCCCACGGGCTGCTCTGTACCGGCGAGGTCTACCGGACCCACGTGAAGGTGACCTTCGCCAAGGGCGCCGCGCTCGAGGACCCCGACGGGCTGTTCAACGCCAGCCTCGACGGCAACCTCCGCCGTGCGATCGACCTGCGCGAGGGCGAGCACCTCGACGAGGCGGCCTTCCTTCGCCTGGTCCAGGCGGCCGTCGCGCACAACCGCGACGGGGCTCGGCGCTCGTGACCGCGGCCTGCGACGGCTGCCTGCGACCGGTGGTGGGCGGTAGGCGGTAGCGGGCTCGTCCAGGGCGTCCCGTACCGGGTGACCGGGTTGCCGGGTGACCGGGTTGCCGGGTGACCGGGTTGCCGGGTGACCGGGTTGCCGGGTGACCGGGTTGCCGGGTGACCGGGTTGCCGGTGACCGGGCACGGGACGCCGGGAGGTCACAACGTGCCGGTGAGCGCCTGCAAGCCGAGGCTCGCGAGACCCACGGTCGCCCACAGGATCGCCCCGAGGGCGATCGGCCGAAGGCCGGCACGGCGGATGTGGCCGAGGTCGGTCGAAAGCCCGATGGCGGCGAGGGCGGCGGTGATCATCCAGGTGGCGACGTCGGCAAGCGGCGCGTGCCAGTGCGAGGGGACGAACCCTGCGGTGTTGGCGGCGACGGCGCCGACGAACACCACGATGAACATCGGGAAGACCTTGCGGATCTGGAGCTGCCGCGTCGAGCGCCCGGTGCCGGCCGGTCGACGGGAGCTGCGCCAGGCGGCGAGACCGAGGGCGATCGGGATGATGGCGAGCGTCCGGGTGAGCTTCACGATCACCCCGTAGGACGCTGCCGCGTGGCCGTAGATCGTCGAGGCGGCCACGACCGAGGACAGGTCGTTGATCGCCGTGCCGGCCCACAGCCCGAAGGTGTGCTGCGAGAAGCCGAGCAGGTGACCGAAAGTCGGGTAGAGCAGGACGGCGACCACGTTGAACGTGAAGATGGTGGCGATCGCATAGCTGACGTCCGCCTCGTCGGCGTCGATCACGGCATCGGTGGCAGCGATGGCCGACGCCCCGCAGATGGCGGTGCCCACCCCGATCAGGGTGGCAACGTCCCGGCGCAGCCCGAGGGCCCGCCCAGCGACGAAGGCCATGAGGAGCGCCACGACGAGCGTCCCGACGAGCACCGGAAGGGAGCGGGCACCCGTCGACACGACCTGGCCGAGCGACAGCCCGGTCCCCATCACCACGATGGACGCCTGGAGGACCTTCTTCGAGGTGAACGTCATTCCCGGGCGCAACCGGCTCGACGGTCGGCGCACGACGGCGATGACGACGCCGATCACGATGGCGATCACCGGCGCGCCGACCACCGGCGCCCGGCTGCCGAGCACGGTTGCGACGGCCGCGATCGCCGCCGAGGCGGCGAGACCGGGAGCGATCGCCCACGACCACGACCGCGACGCGGTCGCCGGCCGGGAGCCACCAACGGGGGCAGGCGCCGGCAGGGCGACGGCGACGGCACGGCCACCGCCGTCGGGCGGGCGGGTCGAGTCGACCGGGGGGACATCGGTTTCGGACATGGCTCCACTGTGGGACCCCGCTGCCAGCGCCGGTAGGGAGTGGCTGTCGAGTACCTCATCAGCTGAAGCTATGAGCTCGGTGCAGGCGACCAGCGTGACGCCGGGACCGCGCTCCCGAGCGGCACGAGGTCGGGCGGACCCCCGGTCGTCCGGTGCCGCCGTGGAGCACCGGCGGTGCTCACGAGGGAGGCAGGCGAAGGCGGCTGAGCCCGCCGTCGACCTCGACCGCCGCGCCGGTCGTCGACCCCGATGCCGGTGAGGCGAGCGCGACGATCGCCGAGGCAACCTCCTCGGCGCGGACGAGCCGGCCGTGTGGCTGGCGCGCCACCAGCGCGGCGCGCTCGGCGACGGGGTCCGCGGCGCGCTGGAGCAGCCGCTCGACCCACGGCGTCTCCGCCGTGCCCGGGTTCACGCAGTTCACCCGGATCCCCTCCCGCAGGTAGTCGGCCACCATCGCCCGCGTGAGGGCGAGCACGGCGCCCTTGGAGGCGCTGTACACGGCACGCTGGACCAACCCGACCGTCGCCGCCACCGAGCTCGTGTTGACGATCGACCCCCGACGGACCCGAAGTGCCGGCAGCGCGGCCCGCGTCACCCGGACGATCCCGAGCACGTTGACCTCGAAGACCCGGCGCCACTCGTCGTCGCCGTTGTCCTCGACGGTGCCCACCGCCCCGATGCCGGCGTTGTTGACGAGCACCTCGAGCCCCCCGAGGTGCGCCACGGCCTCGGCTACCCCGGCCCGCACCGAGGCGTCGTCGGCCACGTCGACCCGAACGGCGTACAGGTCCGGGTCGTCCGGCGCGACGAGGTCCAGCACCGCCACCCGTGCGCCGTGGCGGCGCAGCTCGGCAACCGTCGCGAGGCCGATGCCGGAGCTTCCGCCGGTGACGATCGCGCGAGCATCGCCGAGGGTCCACGCCTGCGCCTCGCTCACGGGGCGCCCGCCGCGTCCGGTACTGCATCCACTGCCATCTCCACTGCCGCGCCCACTGCCATCTCCGCTGCCGTCACCACGGCCGTCTGGCGGTGGGTGCCGAGGCCGCCGACACGAAGCCCCCTGACGCCCCCTGGCCCTCGGCAGCAGCTCCCGCCGAGGCGCACCGTCACCATGTCGACCCGTGTGGTCTTCACGTCCCCCTCCCGTCGCGGTGCTCCCGGACGAGGCCGGCCCGGCCGACGAGCGACCACGCAAGAATTGCAGGGTAGAGCACGCCCACCCACCCGTCAACTCCTTCATCTGAGGAAGCACCACCTTCATCTGATGATAACTGGACGGCGCCTGCCGCCCGGGTTAGGGTCGTGCACGGAGCGAGCGCCACAGGGAGACGGATGAGCGAGCGGGCACAGGCCTACCCACGCAGCTTGCGGCATGCGCGTGTGGTGCACGACCTCGGGGCGGCGATCGTGCGGGGTGCGCTCCTTCCCGGCGACGTCGTCCCCACCGAAGACCAGCTGGTCGGGCAGTTCGGCGTGGGTCGCTCGGCGCTCCGGGAGGGGGTAAAGGTGCTCGCCGGCAAGGGCCTGCTCGAGAGCAGGACGAGCGCCGGCACGCGCGTGCGCCCGCGGGAGTCATGGAACCTGCTCGATCCCGACGTGCTGCAGTGGCGCTTCTCTGCCAGCACGAGCCCCGAGGAGCTGCAGGTTCTCGCCGACCTGCGCGTGGCGCTCGAGCCTGGCGTCGCGCGCCTCGCCGCCGAGTCCACCGACATCGCCGCCCGCCACGAGGTGCAGGCCGCCGCCGCGCGCCTCTGGGCGACCGTCGACGAGCCAGAGCAGTTCGTCGAGAGCGACCTGGCCTTCCACCGGTCGATCTTCGTCGCCTCGGGGAACGAGCTGCTGCTGTATGTGCACGACGTGGTCAGCGGCGCCCTTCGCAGCATCCGCCCGCTGCACACCCACTCGGTCGCGCACAACCGGGAGACGTTGCCCAACCACAGCGCGGTTGCCACCGCCATCGTACGGGGGCACGTCCGGCGGTCCGAGGAGATCATGCGCGAGATCGTCGAGGTGGCACGCCGCGACGCCCTCGCGGTCGGGCGCCCCGGGGGAGGTGACGATGAGGGATCCTGAGCACGGCGAGGTCCGGGTCGAACGCGACGGTGCCGTGGCGCTCGTCACGCTCGACCGGCCGAAGAAGCTGAACGCGATGACGAGCGAGATGACCTCGCTGCTCGCCGGGGTCGTCGACGAGCTGAACGCCGACCCGGGCGTTCGCGCCGTGGTGGTGACGGGGGCCGGTCGCGCCTTCTGCGTGGGCAGCGACGTCGGCGAGCTCGACCGCTACGCGAGCGCCTGGGAGTTCGGGAACCGGGTCGACTACGGCGACGTGCTCCGCGGCCTGCGCAAGCCGGCGATCGCCGCAGTGAACGGGTACGCCTACGGCGGTGGTCTGGAGCTGTCGCTCGCGTGTGACATCCGGCTGTGCGCGGGCTCGGCGAGCTTCGCCGCCCCGGAGATCAAGCTCGGCTGGATCGGCGGCGCCGGTCAGTGCGCCCTCTTGACCCACGCCGTCGGGCCGGGGAACGCTGCTCGGCTCGTGCTCACCGGCGACCCGATCGATGCCACGACGGCCCTCGGCTGGGGGCTCGTCAGCGAGGTGCACCCGGACGCCGACCTCCTCGATGCGGCGAGGTCGCTCGCCTGCACGATCGCTGCCCGCGCGCCGCTGGCGGCGGAGGCGGCGAAGATCGACCTTCGCGCCACCTTCGAGATGCCGCTCCACGAGGCGATCGCGCTCGAGCGGCGGATGCAGACGATCTGCTTCCAGACCGACGACGCCCGGGAAGGTCGGGCGGCGTTCTCCGAGCGGCGAGCACCCCGCTTTCAGGGGAAGTAGGAGGAGCCGGTGCGCGCGCTGCACGGCTTTCGTGTGCTCGACCTCTCGATCGCGATGGCCGGCCCGCTCGCCGCCATGCGGCTCGGGGATCTAGGCGCCGACGTCATCAAGGTCGAGCCGGTCACCGGCGAGTGGCAGCGGCACAACCCTGCCGGTGGCGCCGGCGGAAGGAGGATCAACGCGTCCTTCATGGGCCTCAACCGGAACAAGCGGTCGCTGGCGGTCGACCTGAAGCGCCCCGAGGGCCACCAGATCCTGCTGGAGCTCGCGGCGACGAGCGACGTGTTCCTGCAGAACTACCGGCCGGGCGTCGCCCAGCGCCTCGGGGTCGACTACGAGTCCATCCGGGCCGTGTGCCCCGAGATCGTGTACGTCTCGATCTCGGGCTACGGGGAGGACGGTCCGTATGCCAACCGACCCGGTCAGGACCTGCTGCTCCAGGCGATGAGCGGCGCCATGCGCAACGTGGGGCGCGAGAGCGACCCTCCGGCACCCTCGGGGACGTACGCCATCGACGCCATCACGGCCTACAGCGCCTTCGAGGCCGCCCTCGCCGGGCTGCTGCACCGGGAGCGCACCGGCAAGGGACAGTTCGTCGCCGTGAACATGCTCGACGCGGCCGTGGCCGTCCAGGCGCAGGAGCTGTCGATCTTCACCATCGGCCACGTGCCCCAGCGGCGGTCAGCCGGCAACCATGGGCACGTCTACATCCGCGCCCCGTACGGCGTGTTCGAGACCGCCGACGGCTACCTGGCGCTCGCCATGCCGAGCCTCGAGACGCTCGGCAGGCTCATCGGCAGCGACGAGCTGGCGGCGATGGACGACCAGGTCGACGGGCACCGTCAACGCGACCGGATCGACGCGATCGTCCGCCAGCACCTCGTCGAGCGCACCTCGAAGGCGTGGCTCGACGCCTTCTCCGAGGCCGGGATCTGGGCCGGCCCGGTCTACGACTACGACGACCTCCTCCACGACCCACAGGTGGCGCACAACGGGTCGTTCCTCGCCTACGAGCACCCGACGGAGGGCGAGGTGACGATGCCGGGCTTCCCGTGGCGGTTCGCCGAGACACCCGCCGCGCTGCACCGCGCCGTCCCCCTCGCCGGGGAGCACACGGTCGAGGTGCTCGGCGAGCTCGGCTACCGGGAGGAGGCGATCGAGGAGCTGGCAGCGCGCGACGTCGTCCGCACCGACGTCCCCGGTGAGCCGGGCGAGCCATGAGGCCGCTGCGCGGGCTCACCTGGAGCCACCGCCGGGGATTCGGCGTCCTCGAGCGACTGGCGGAGGCGCCGCCACCGGGGCTCACCGAGGTCGCCTGGGAGCGCCAGGCGCTGAGCGGGTTCGAGTCGGCGCCGATCGAGGCGCTGGCCGATCGGTACGACCTGCTCGTGGTCGACCACCCCGGCCTCGGCGAGGCCGCCCGGGTCGGTGCGCTGCTGGCGCTCGAGGACCTGGTCGAGGTCGATCTCCTCGCGTCGCTCCGAGCCACCACGGTCGGCGCCAGCTTCGACAGCTACCGGCTGGCGGGCCGCACGCTGGCGTTCCCCATCGACGCCGACACCCAGCTCGGCGTGGTCGAGGCAACCGTCTCGGACTGCCCGACGAGCCTCGACGAGGTCCGCTCGCTGGCGGCGGAGCTGCCGACGCTGCTCTGCCTCGGCGGCCCCCACGCGCTGCTGATGTTCAGCGCCCTGTGCGCTGCGCTCGGGGCACCACCGGCGGGCGACGGCGACCGGTTCGTGCCGGTCGAGGTCGCCGAAGCGGCCTTCGCCTTCCTCGCCGAGCTGCTCCGCTGCAGCGTGGCTCGGCGCCTCGACCTCGATCCGATCGACGTGCTCGACGCGATGGCCCGGCCCGACGGCCCGGCCTACTGCCCGCTCGTCTATGCCTACCTCGGCTACCAGCTCGGGCAGTTCGGGGCGCGCCGGCTGCGCTTCGTCGGGGCGCCGGTCGGCCCGAGCGGGCATCGAGCAAGCGTGCTCGGGGGCACGGGCCTTGCGCTCACCCGTAGCTGCGGCGACCCGGCTGCGGCGGTCGGCTACGCGCGCACGCTGCTCGCCACGGACGTCCAGCGGGAGCTCTACTTCGAGGAGGGCGCGCACAGCGTGCTCCGCGCCATCTGGGAGGACGCCGAGGTGAGCACGTGGACGAACGGCTTCTACCGGGAGGCGAGAGCGAGCCTGGACGGCGCGTGGCTGCGTCCTCGCTTCGCCGGCTACGTGTCGTTCCAGTCCGAGGGCGCCGAGATCGTCCGCCAGGCTCTCCGGGGCGAGCGGACGGCAGCGGCCGCCTGCGCGGCCCTCGATGCCGCCTTCGCCGCAGCACCGGCGCCGGCGGGGACGGCCCGGTGAGCGTCGCCGTCGTCACCGGGGCCGGGGGCGCCCTCGGGCGGGCCATCGCCGAACGGCTCTCGCGTGACGGCTTCCGGGTGTTCTGCACCGACCGCGACGAGGCCACCCTCGAGGAGACGGCGGCGCGGCTGCAGGCGGCCGGCTACGAGCCGGCGACCGCGGTGACCGAGCTCGCCGACGAGGAGGCCGTGCGGTCCTGCTGCGCCGCCGCTTCGGCGCTCGGGCGGGTCACGGCGCTCGTCAACAACGCCGCCAGCTATCCGGCCCGCACCTTCTTCGACATCCCGCTCGAGGAGTTCGACCGGGTGCAGGCGGTGAACCTACGGGCGCCGTTCCTTGCGACACAGCTCGTCGCCAGGGGCATGGCGGCGACCGGTGGGGGCGCGGTGGTCAACGTCTCGTCGATC
>JAKBAA010000161.1 GCA_021809425.1 Actinomycetes bacterium
TCGCCGCCGCCGAGGACGCCGAGACCGAAGGAGCCGCCCGATGAGCGTCACGATCCGGATCCCCTCCCAGCTGCGGCCGCTCGCCGGTGGCACCAGCGAGGTCGCCGTCGAGGCGGTCACCGTGCGTCACGCCATCGAGGCGCTCGAGGCCGCCCACCCGGGCTTTGCCGAGCGGCTCCTCGACGAGCAGGGCAACCTGCGCCGCTTCGTCAACTGCTTCGTCGCCGACGAGGACGTCCGGTTCCTCGACGGGCTCGACACCAAGCTGCAGCAGGGCCAGACCCTGTCGGTCGTCCCGGCCGTCGCCGGCGGCTAGCCCTGCGGCACCACGCCCGCTGCCGCCGCCCCGGCCGGCACCACCGGGCGGCCCCGTCCGGGCCACACCGCGCTCGCCAGCGCCGCCAGCACCGAGGCGGCGCCGAGGGCCAGACCGAGCGCGGCCACCGCCGACCACCCTCCGGCGCTGTACAGGGCGGCCGACGCCCCCGAGGCGGCACTGCCACCGAGGAAGTAGGCCGTCATGTACAGGCTGTTCAGCCGCGTCCGCATCTCGGGGCGCAGCCGGTAGATCTCGCTCTGGTTCGTGATGTGCATCCCCTGGCACCCCACGTCCAGCACCACGATGCCGGCGATCAGCGCCGCCAGCGAGCGCGCCCCGAAGGCGATCGCCGCGTACCCCCCCAGGATGCAGCACGCCGTCACCAGCGTCAGCACCCGCGTCCGGCCGCGGTCGGCCCACCTGCCGGCCACCGTCGCCATCAGGGCGCCGGCCGCCCCCACCAGGCCGAACAGCCCGATGCGACCCGCCGAGTAGTGGTATGGGGCGCCGGCCAGCAAGAAGGCGATCGAGGTCCAAAGGGCGCTGAACGCCCCCATCGACAGCGCCCCGAACCCGGCACGGCGCCGCAGCACCGGCTCGGTCCGGGCGATCTCCACGAGCGAGGCCAGAAGGCGCGGGTAGCTCAGCTCCACCCCGGCCCGGGAGGCCGGCAGCCACCGACCGAGCGCCAGGGCGACCGCTGTCATCGCCCCGGCCGCCACGAAGAACATCACCCGCCAGCCGGCCGCCCCGCCGAGCAGCCCCGACACCGTCCGCGCCAGCAGGATGCCGATGAGCAGCCCGCTCATCACCATCCCCACCACC
Organism: Actinomycetes bacterium; assembly: GCA_021809425.1. Taxonomy (GTDB): domain Bacteria; phylum Actinomycetota; class Acidimicrobiia; order Acidimicrobiales; family Bog-793; genus JAKBAA01. Next base: position 1,145 of record JAKBAA010000161.1, read on the forward strand.
CGCCCGCGCTCGTGTGCCGGGGCCAGCGTGGCGGCGAGCGGCACCACGAGCTGGGTCACCACCGACGTCAGCCCGACGAGCGACATGGCGCCCAGCAGCACCCCGAGCCCGGGCGCCACCCCGGTCAGCAGCAGCGAGCCGGCGCAGGCGATCGCCAGCACCACGATCAGCCGGCGCCGCTCGACCAGGTCGCCGAGCGGCAGCAGCAGCGCCAGCCCCACCACGTACCCGAGCTGCCCCACCGTCGTGGCCAGCGCCGCCACCCCGGCGCTCACGTGCAGGTCGCGGCGCAGCATCGGCAGCAGCGGCTGGATGTAGTACAGGTTGGCCACCGAGCACGCCACGGCGGCCGACAGCAGCAGCACCAGCCGCCGGTCCATCCGCTCGTCCGCGGCCGGTGCGTCGGCTGCCGCCGGTACCGTCGTCGAAGGTCCCTCCATTGCGGGCGACACGCTACCGGCGCATCCCGCCGGCCCGGCACGCCGCCCCCCGTTGCGCCCCCGTTCGCCCGCTCCCGGCCGGCGCCGTCCCGAGGGGCCGGTTGCGCGTCCGCCCGAGGCGTGGTTACCTATTAGCACTCGACCTTTGGGAGTGCTAGCGCCCGGTGGCGTGCCGGGCAGCGAAGGAGGACATTCGATGCCCAAGCTGATCGCCTTCGACGAGCAGGCCCGTCGGGCGCTCGAGAGTGGCATGCAACAGCTCGTCGACGCCGTCAAGGTGACCCTCGGTCCGAAGGGCCGCAACGTCGTGCTCGAGAAGAAGTGGGGCGCTCCCACCATCACGAACGACGGCGTCTCGATCGCCAAGGAGATCGAGCTCGAGGACCCGTACGAGAAGCTGGGTGCCGAGCTCGTCAAGGAGGTCGCGAAGAAGACCGACGACGTGGCCGGCGACGGGACCACCACGGCGACCGTGCTCGCCGGGGCGCTCGTGCGCGAGGGCCTGCGCAACGTGGCCGCCGGTGCCAACCCGATGTCGCTGAAGCGGGGCATCGAGGCCGCCGTCGAGGCCGCCGTCGGCCGCCTCAAGGAGATCGCCCGGGAGACCGACTCGAAGGACCAGATCGCCCAGGTCGCCGCCATCTCGGCGGCCGACACCGAGATCGGCCAGATCATCGCCGAGGCGATCGACAAGGTCGGCAAGGACGGCGTCATCACCGTCGAGGAGTCGCAGACCTTCGGGATGGACCTCGACCTCGTCGAGGGCATGCGCTTCGACAAGGGCTACATCTCGCCCTACTTCGTCACCGACGCCGAGCGGATGGAGACCGTCCTCGAGGACGCCTACGTCCTGCTGTTCGGCTCGAAGGTCACGGCCGTGCGCGACATGCTGCCGGTCCTCGAGAAGGTGATGCAGACGGGCAAGCCCCTCGCCATCATCGCCGAGGACGTCGAGGGCGAGGCGCTCGCCACCCTCGTCGTCAACAAGATCCGCGGCACCTTCCGCTCCGTCGCCGTCAAGGCCCCCGGCTTCGGCGAGCGCCGCAAGGCCATGCTCCAGGACATCGCCATCCTGACCGGCGGTCAGGTCATCACCGAGGACGTCGGCCTCAAGCTCGAGAACGTCACCCTCGACCTGCTCGGCCGTGCCCGCAAGGTGGTCGTCACGAAGGACGAGACCACCGTCGTCGAGGGTGCCGGTGACGAGGGCGACATCCGCGGCCGCATCAACCAGATCAAGGCCGAGATCGAGAACACCGACTCCGACTATGACCGCGAGAAGCTCCAGGAGCGCCTCGCCAAGCTGTCCGGTGGCGTCGCCATCATCAAGGTCGGCGCCGCCACCGAGGTGGAGCTCAAGGAGAAGAAGCACCGCATCGAGGACGCCGTCTCCACGACCAAGGCAGCCATCGAGGAGGGGGTCGTTCCCGGTGGCGGCGTCGCCCTGCTCCGTGCCCAGGCCGCCGTGCTCGACGCCGCCGAGAAGCTCGAGGGCGACGAGGCCGTCGGTGCCCGCATCGTGGCCCGCGCCGTCGAGGAGCCGCTGAAGCAGATCGCAACCAACGCCGGCCTCGAGGGCGGCGTGGTCATCGACAAGGTCCGCAACCTCCCCGGCGCCTCGGACGGCTACAACGCCGGCACCGACGTCTACGAGGACCTCTTCAAGGCCGGCGTCATCGACGCCGCCAAGGTGACCCGGTCGGCCCTCCAGAACGCCGCCTCGATCGCCGCCCTCTTCCTCACCACCGAGGCGGTCGTCGTCGACAAGCCGGAGGAGCGCTCCGCCCCGGCCATGCCCGGCGGTGGCATGGAGGACTTCTAGGGCGTAGCCGCCCGGCGGTGCTGCCGAGCGGTGCTGCCGAGCGGTGCCGGCCGGCGGGACCACCGACGCAGTACCGACACCGCACCGACGCAGCACGGAAGGGGGCACCTCGCGGTGCCCCCTTCACGCGCCCGCCGCCGGCCCGCCCGCCGCCGGCCCGCCCCCGCCGGCCCTCGGGCGGCGCTGG
>JAKBAA010000067.1 GCA_021809425.1 Actinomycetes bacterium
GGACGGAGGGACGGGGCCGGGCGCCAGGCGGGGGCGGGGGGGCGGGCCCGGCGGCGCTGCCAGCCCGGGCGCCTCAGACCCGGTCGGGCCCGCCCAGCCGGGCGGCGAGCCCCTCGGGATCGGTCGAGCCGACGATCCAGGCGTCGAACTCGTACCCCTCGAAGGTGACCCGGACCCCGCGCGGCGTGGCGTGATGGACCACGGCGAACAGCTTCTCGCCGGGACGCCACACGACGGCAACCTCCGAGTGGCCCGGGAGGCGTTCGCCGATCTTCAGCCCGACGTCGGCCGGGCCGTGGGCGTCGTCGAGCACCTCGATCGAGCGCACCGCCGAGCGCGGCGCCCGCAGGTCGCCGTGGACCGACTCGACCTTCTCGAGCGCCGTCAGGCGCAGCACCAGCTCGTCGCCCTCGATCAGTAGATCCGCCATCGCCCGCTCCCCTCGCCGACCTTCCGTCATCATCCTTGTCGCCGACAGCCGGCCGTGGCGGGTCGTCGCCCGCCCACCGCCCCGCCCGCCGCCCCGACCGGCGACGCGGCCAGCCGGGCCGCGGTAGGGTGCGGGCACGCGGGAGCTCGGGCGGACCGGGCTGAGAGGGCAACTGGGCCGAGGCTGCGTTGCCGACCGCTTGAACCTGTCCGGGTAATTCCGGCGTAGGGAGGACGACGTGGTCGACGCGCTCGAAGCAGGCCCGCAAACCTTCGTGACCGTGCCGGGGGACCGGCACTCGGAGGTCGGCCGAAACCTTGCAGAGCCCGTGCCGAAGGCGCTCGGGATGGTCGACCTGCTCGGCCTGTGGGGCAACCTCGGGGTGAGCCTGCTCGGCTTCACCGGGGCCATCTTCGTCCTCCAGCCGAACGGGTCGGGGACCCCCGAGCTGTCGCTGGCGGCCGGCCTGTGCGCCATCGTCCTCGGCACCGTGCTCGGGACCGTGCCGATCGCCCTCGCCGGGATCCCCGGCACCCGCACCGGGGCACCCGCCATGGTGCTGCTGCGGGGCCTCTTCGGCGCTCGCGTCTCCTACCTGCCCACCGCCCTCAACATCCTCCAATGCCTCGGCTGGGGCACCTTCGAGCTGGTCACGATCGCCACGGCCGCCCACACCGTCGCCCCCGGCCTGCCCCGGTGGGGGTACGTGCTGATCGGTGGCGGTCTCACAGCGGTGCTGGCGGTGCGTCCGCTCGGCTTCATCCGGACCCTTCGCCGCTACGTCACCACGGCGGTCGTCCTCGTGCTCGGCTACCTGCTCGTGGCGCTCCTCCGCCACCCGCTCCCGTCGCTCACCCACGGCAGCTGGTCCGGATTCTGGGCGGCCACCGACACCGTCGTGGCGGCAGCCATCTCCTTCGCCCCGCTCGCCGCCGATTACACCCGCCACGCCCGCTCCGAGCGGGCCACCTTCGTTGGCACGGTCGTCGGCTACGGCATCACCCAGACGCTCTGCTACGTCATCGGCCTGCTCGCCCTCCTCACCGTGGCGCGCACCCCCAACGACATCTACGGCGCCTTCATCGCCCTCCCGGCCGGCACCATCGGCTTCGCCGTGCTCGCCGCCCGCGAGCTCGACCAGTCGTTCGCCAACGTCTACTCGACCGCCGTGTCCACCCAGAACCTGCGCCCGCTGTGGGACCGGCGGGTGCTCGCCCTGCTCGTCGCCGCCGTCACCACCGCCGGCGCCCTCGTCCTCAACGTGGCCGACTACGAGAACTTCCTCGTCCTCATCGGCTCGGTGTTCGTCCCGATGTCGGCCGTGCTCGTGGTCGACTTCTTCTTCGTCTCCCGCCGCGGCTGGGACCTGGCGCCGACAGCGCCGGCCCGCTGGCGGATGCTCGTTCCCTGGGCCGCCGGCTTCGTCGTCTACCAGCTCATCAACCCCGGCTACGTCTCCTGGTGGGTCTCCCCGTGGACCCACTTCGCCCATCTCATCGGGTTCGTGCCGGCGAGCTGGATGTCGGCGTCGATCCTCTCCTTCGCCACCGCCGCTGCCGTCACCCTCGCCGTCGGCGGGCTGGCTGCGCTCACCGGGCGTGCCCGCCCCGGCGGCGACGCCCCCGCCGCACCGGTGACCGCCGCCCGGTGACCGCCGCTCCGGTGGCTGCCGCCCGATGACCGCCGCCCGATGACCGCCGCCCGATGACCGCCGCCCGGTGACCGGCACTCCGGTGACTGCCGCCGGCGCCAGAGCCCCCGGCGACCGGCTGCTCGTCCACGGGCTCGGCCACGACCTCGCCGAGGCGGACTGGCCCCCGCTCGACGACGACGAGGTCGGGGCGCTCCTCGCCCGGTACCGCCCAGCGGGCGATCCGGTGTGGTCGCCGGCCCGGGTCCGCTGGCGCAGCCCGCGGCCGTTGTCCGCCGCTGCCCTCGTCGAGCACGGGGGCGCCACCTTGTTCGTCAAGCGGCACGACCCCCGTGTCCGCACCGCCGACCAGCTGGCCGTCGAGCACGCCTTCGCCCGCCATCTCGCCCGAGCCGGCCTCCGGGTCCCGCAGGCCCTGGCCGACCGGGACGGGGCGACCGCCGTCACCCTCGCCGGTGGCCTGTACGAGGTGCTCCCGGTGGCCCCCGGCGTCGACGCCTACCGTGACGCCCCGTCGTGGACCCCCTACCGCACCGACCACCACGCTCGGGCGGCCGGGGCGGCCCTCGCCACCTTCCACCGGGCCGCCGCCGGGTTCGGCCGCCCGGCGCGTCCCTTCGGCGTGCTCTCCGGCTCGTGCACCGTCGTCACCGCCGCCGACCCGATCGGCCGGATCGGCCAGCTCGCCGCCGCCCGCCCCGGGCTCGCCGGCGCCCTCCGGGGGCGGCCCTGGCGACGCGACCTCGACCGCCACCTCCTCCCCGCCCTCGAGGCGGCCGCCCCGCTCGTCGCCCGGCTCACCCCCCAGTGGGCCCACGGCGACTGGCACCCGTCCAACCTCACCTGGACCGACGCAAGCGACCGGGCCGACGTGGTCGCCGTCCTCGACCTCGGCCTCGCCGACCGCACCTCCGCCGCTCACGACGTCGCCGTCGCCCTCGAGCGCTCCGTCGTCTCCTGGCTCGACCTCGACCACCCCGGCGGCGCCACCGCCGACCTCGCCGCCACGGCCGCCTTCCTCGACGGCTACGCCGCCGTCCGCCCCCTCGCCCCGCTCGAACGGGCGGCCGTCGCCGCCCTGCTCCCGGTCGTCCACCTCGACTTCGCCCTGTCCGAGCTCGAGTACTTCTCGGCCGTCCTCGCCTCGCCCGACCGCGCCCGCCTCACCTACGACACCTACCTCGTCGGCCACGCCCGCTTCTTCTCGCAGCCTGGCGGGCGGGCGCTGCTCGACCTGTTGCGCCGGCGGTCCGACGCGCCCTGACCGACGGCGCGCGCACCCCGTCGCCGGCACCTCGCCGACCACGGCCAGCAGATCGGTCGCCTCGAGGATCAGATGGTCCGCCCCGTACGGGACGCACCTCCGTCACAACGGATCTGCCCCGGCAGGCGGCTCTCCGGCGAACCCTACGGCGCCGACGGCGGGACGAGGACGAGCGTGCGCCTCCCGCCCCGTACCACCACCTCGATGCTCGGATGCCGGCCGCCGGCCGGCACCAAGGGCATCTCGATGCCGCCGGGGAAGCGGAGCGGGAAGCGGGCCATCTGCTCGGCACGGGCATGGGCCAGCAACGTGGCCGGCACGAGCAGCGCGACCAGCCCCGCCGCCACCGCCGCCAGCCAGCGCGACCGGATCGGCGGCCGTCCCGCCGGAGGCGCCGCCGCCCCGAGGCGCGGCAGGTCGGCGAACAGGGACCGAAGGTCGCCACGGGTCCGGGCCGACATGGCCGCAGCCAGGCGGTCGTCGAGCTCGGCCTCGTCCAGCCGGCCGTCGGCGAAGTGGCGCCCGAGCAGCCGACCCACCTCGTGACGCTCGGCGTCCGACACCCGCAGGTGGTCCGTGGCCGCCAGCTGGTCGGTCATCGCCGCCTCCTCCGTCCGTCGTCGCCCGGCGCGGCCCCGCCAGTCTCGGCGGGACACCTCCGCCTGTCAATGGCACCCTGTCGGCCGTCGAGCCCCGGCCGACAGTCGAGCCCCGTCCCGCCGGCGGTAGCGTCGAGCGCACCGGAGCGCCGCCGGCGCGGCCGGAGCGGCGCAGCCCGGCCGAGGCGGCGTGCCGCGGACAGGAGCCGACGCGTGGCACCACAAGCGCCCGAGGTCCCCCCGGACGGGCCACCTCCGGGGTGGGGCAGCTCGGGACGCCAGCTGGTGGTGCTCGGCACCGCCAGCCAGGCGCCGACCCGGCGGCGCAACCACAACGGCTACCTGCTCCGCTTCGACGGCTTCGGCGTCCTGTTCGACCCCGGTGAGGGCACCCAACGCCAGATGGTCCTCGCCGGCGTCCCCTCCTCCGCCGTCGATCTCGTCTGCATCACCCACCTCCACGGCGACCACTGCCTGGGCCTGCCCGGCGTGCTCGCCCGGATGTCCCTCGACGGCCGGCGCGCCCCGATCGAGGTGTGCGCCCCGGCGGCGGCCGCCGACGACCTCCACCGGCTGCTCGCCGTCCCCAACGGCGGTCATACCTTCGAGGTGGTCCCGGTCCTGTGCGACGAGGGGCCGGTCCGCGACGCCCCGCCCCTCCGCCTCGTCGCCGGCCGGCTCGACCACCGCGTGCCCACCCTCGGCTGGCGCCTCGAGGAGCCCCCCGGACGGACCATGGACGCCGAGGCGCTCCGCCGCGCCGGCGTCACCGGACCGGCCGTCCGCCAGCTCCAGTCCGAGGGCGCCCTGCGTACCGCCCAGGGCACCGTCCACCTCGACCAGGTCAGCCACCCGCGGCGCGGCCGGAGCCTGGCGCTCGTCATGGACACCCGACCCTGCCCCCAGGCCGTCGAGCTGGCCCGTGACGTCGACCTGCTCGTGTGCGAGTCCACCTTCCTCGCCGGCGACGAGGAGCTGGCCGCCACCTACGGCCACCTCACCGCCACCCAGGCCGCCACCATCGCCGCCGAGGCGGGGGCGCGTCGCCTCGTGCTCACCCACTTCTCCCAGCGCTATCCCGACGAGTCCCGCTTCGCCGACGAGGCCGCCCGGATCTTCCCCGACGTGGTCGCCGCCCGCGACCTCGACGTCATCGACTTCCCGGCCCACCTCGCCCGCTGACCTGACCGGCACGGGCCGCCGTCACGGTGGAGGAGGGGGCTGGGTCAGGAGCGGGCTGGGTCAGGAGGGGGCTGGGTCAGGAGGGGGCTGGGTCAGGAGGGGGCTGGGTCAGGAGGGGACCATGGCGAAGTGGTCCGGGTCCGGACCGATCCGCTCGCCACGGTCGAGCCCGGTCAGCCGGGCCACGTCGCGCTCGTCGAGCTCGAAGTCGAACAGCGCGAAGTTCTCGCGCATCCGCTCGGCGTGGGACGACTTGGGGAAGATCACGTCGCCGCGCTGGAGGTGCCACCGGAGCACCACCTGGGCGGGCGTCCGGCCCACCTTCTGCGCCACCTCCGTGACCACCGGGTCGGCGAGCACCTTGCCCCGGCCGATCGGCGACCAGGCCTCGGTGACGATCCCGTGCGCCGCACCGACCGCCCGCAGCGGGTCCTGGACGAGGTACGGGTGGACCTCGATCTGGTTGACCGCCGGTGCCACCTCCCCCTCGGCGAGCAGCCGCTCGAGGTGGGCCGGCTGGAAGTTCGACACGCCGATCGCCCTCGCCCGACCCTCCCGATGCACCCGTTCGAGGGCCCGCCAGGCGTCCATGAAGTCGCGCACGGTCGCCAACGGCCAGTGGATGAGGAACAGGTCGACGTGGTCCAGCCCGAGCTCCTCGAGCGAGCGATCGAAGGCGAGCACCGCCTCGTCGGTGGCGTGCCACCGGTTGGACAGCTTGCTCGTCACGAACACCTCGTCGCGACGAAGCCCCGAGGCGCGCACCGCCTCGCCCACCTGGCGCTCGTTGCCGTACATCTGGGCCGTGTCGATGTGGCGGTAGCCGATCTCCAGGGCCTGGCGCACCGCTGCCTCGGTCTCCTCCGGCGGGATCAGGAACACCCCGAAGCCGAGCTGGGGGATCTCCGTCCCGCTGTTCAGCTGGATCGCCGGTACCTGCGACGGTGCGCGCATCGAGCTCCTTCCCGGATCGGCCGGCTCCCGGTGGGCCGGCGGGCGGTGGGCCGGCGGGCGGTGGGCCGGCGGGCGGTCGGCCGGCGGGACGCCCCCGGCACCCTAACGGGACCGCGCCGGCGGCCCGTACGATCGCCCGCACCAGGTGACGACGAGGGGCGGCCCGATGGCGACGATCCAGCAGTACCTCGAGGCCCGCGTCGCCGTGCCGCTCAGCTGGAGCCACGACGGCACCCGCCTGCTGGTCGCCTCCAACCTGACCGGCACCATGCAGCTGTTCGAGTGGGCCGCCGGCCACCTCTCCCAGCGCACTGCCGAGCACGAGCCGGTCGGCGGCCGCTACCTGCCGGTGAGCGACCGCGTCCTCGTCCAGCGCGACGACGGCGGCAACGAGCGCGACCAGCTCTACCTGCTCGCTGCCGACGGCCGCCTCGAGCCGCTCGTGGTCGACCCCCGCTACCTCCACCCCCCCGGCGGGGCCAGCAGGGACGGCACCCGCCTCGCCTACCGCACCAACCGCCGCAACGGCGTCGACTTCGACGTGGTCGTCCGGCACCTGCCGAGCGGCGACGAGCGGGTCGTGCTCGACGCCGGCGGCTTCAACGCCGCCGGCGCCTTCTCGCCCGACGGTCGCCTCCTCGCCGTGCTGCGCCCCACCGAGCGCAGCGGCGACGACCAGCTCCACCTCGTCGACACCGTCACCGGCGACCGGTTCGAGGTGTGCCCCCACCCCGAGCCCGCCGAGCTCGGCCCCCCGGCCTGGCTGGCAGACGGGTCGGGGTTCTGGTTCACCACCGACGACGGCCGCGACCTGCCGGTGGTCGCCCGCTACGACCTCGCGGCGCGACGTGCCGAGGTGGTCCTCGACCCGGGCGCCCCCTGAGCCGTGCTGGCCGACTGGGCCGGCCGGCACCTCCTCGTTGTGACCAACGACGAGGGCTTCACCCGCGCCTGCCTCCACGACCCGGCCACCCTCGAGCGCACCCTCGAGGTCCCCCTCCCCGGCGACGGCGTCGCCGAGGCCTTCACCTTCTCGCCCGACGGCCGCCGCCTTGCCTTCCACTTCACCTCGTGGGCCGTCCCGGGCGACGTCTGGTCCCTCGACACCGACCTCGGCACCCTCGACCGCCTCACCGACAGCCCCTCGGCCGTCGACCCGTCCGAGGTGGCACCCCCCGAGCTGCACCGCTTCGTCTCCTTCGACGGCGAGTCCATCCCTGCCTTCCTCTCCCGCCCGGCCGACCTCCCCGGCGAGGCGCCGGTCGTCGTCGTCGTCCACGGCGGCCCCGAGAGCCAGGCGCGACCGCGCTGGAGCCCCCTCAACGCCTACCTGTGCGCCCGCGGCTACGCCGTCGTCACCCCCAACGTGCGCGGCTCCACCGGCTACGGCCGGCGCTACGAGCACCTCGACGACCGCCGGCGCCGCCTCGACGCCGTCGCCGACCTGGCAGCCCTCCACGACTGGCTGGCCGCCACCGACGGCCTCGACGCCGGGCGCGCCGCCCTGTACGGCGGCTCCTACGGCGGCTACATGGTGCTGGCCGGGCTCACCTTCCAGCCCGAGCGCTGGGCGGCCGGCGTCGACGTCGTCGGCATCTCGAGCCTCGTCACCTTCCTCGAGCACACCTCCCCCTACCGCCGGCGGGTCCGCGAGCGCGAGTACGGCTCGCTGGACGCCGACCGCGACTTTCTCGTCGAGGCGTCCCCCCTCACCCACCTCGACCGCCTCGTCGCCCCGCTCCTCGTCGTCCACGGCGCCAACGACCCCCGCGTCCCCCTCTCGGAGGCCGAGCAGCTCCATGCCCGCCTCGTCGCCCGCGACGTCCGCTGCCACCTGCTCGTCTACCCCGACGAGGGCCACGGGCTGCAGAAGCTGGCCAACCGCCTCGACGCCTACCCGCGCATGGCGGCCTTCCTCGACGAGGTCCTCGGCGTGGCCCGCTGACACGCGCCTGCGGCCTGCGCAGCGCCTGGGCCGTCGCGGCCCGTCGGCGACCCCTGCTCGCTACCATGGCCGGCCATGCTCCGCACTTCCGCGCTCCGCGCCCGCCGAGACCGCCGACCGGTGGCGCTCGCCTCCATGGCGCTTGCCGCCTCGGCCGCCGCGGCCACCGGAGCCGGTCTGCTCGCCGGCACGGCCGGTGCGGCCGCCGCCACGGCGAGCGGCGCGGCGTCGGCCGTCGTCGCCGCCACCCGCTCCGCCATCCTCTCCCAGTCCGCCGTGCGCGTCACCTCGACGGCACGCAGCACCAAGACCGACAAGGTCACCGAGAGGGCAGTGTTCGACGCCGGGCGGCGCTCGTCGATGCAGCGGTACGCCACGACCTCGCCGGAAGCCAGCGTCGCCATCCTCGTCACCCCGAGCGACGTCTTCTTCTCCGGCGACCGGAGCGGGCTGACCACCCTGTTCGCCATGCCCGCCAGCGACGCCACCAAGGTCGGCACGCGGTGGGTCGACATCACCTCGCACGAGGCCCAGTACAAGGACTTCTCGAGCGCCGTCCTCTCCTCGCTGCCCCACGTCTTCCTGCCGGGAACGGCGGCGAAGAACCTGCGCCTCACCACCACCACCAGCCACGGCGCCCGCATCCACGTGCTCAGCTGGACCGCTACCGGCACCACCGGCACCGACCAGTACCGCCTCTGGGTGTCCGCCACCGGCCGGTCCCTCCCCCTGCAAGAGGTCCAGCTCCAGGGGACCACCCGCCAGCTGAGCGTCTTCGGCCACTGGAACGAGCATCTCGCCGTCGCCCGCCCGAAGCGCGTCGTCGCCTTCTCCTCGCTCCTCGGTGGCTGACGGCGCTCCGCCCCGGTCGACGGCGCTCCTCGGCAGCTGAACGACCTGCGCGCTTCACAGGAAACCTTCAGCCCGACCACATCCTCCACCGATCGGCGGCCCGCATACTGACCTCCAGATCGACGAGACGAGGTGCGTGGCGGTGAGCGAGACAGGAACTCGACAGCACGGTCCCTTCGACGGCGAGCCCTCGCCGTACGGCTACGGCATCGATGCCGGCGGCGACCCCTACGGCCCGTGGGCCGCCGAGCCGCCCCAGCCCCCCGGCCGGCGGCGCGCCGGCAGGGCGCTCGTCGCCGGCGGCATCGCCGCCAGCGTGCTCGGCGCCGCCGTCCTCGGCGGCGTGGTCGGCCACGACGTGCTCTCCAACGGCGGTGGCTCGACGACCGCCCCCAGCGCCTCCGGTGGCCCGGGCGGGTCCGCCGCCGGCGGCGTCGGCTCGGGCGGGTCCAGCTCGGGCAGCGCCGGGTCGGGCGGGCTCACCGGGTCGAGCGCCGACAGCCTCGGCACCGGGCCGTCCAACGCCGCCGCCATCGCCCAGGCCGTCGATCCGGGCATCGTCGACGTCAACACGACCATCGACTACGGCACGGCCGCCGGGGCGGGAACCGGCATCGTCCTTTCCTCTGACGGCCTCGTCCTCACCAACAACCACGTGGTCGAGGGCGCCACCTCGATCACCGTCACCTCGGTCACGACCGGCCGCCGCTACCGGGCCACCGTCGTCGGCTACGACCGCTCGAAGGACGTCGCCCTCCTCCAGCTGCAGGGCGCCTCCGGCCTCACCCCGGCCAAGCTCGGCTCCTCCGCCTCGGTCACCCTCGGCCAGAAGGTGGTCGGCATCGGCAACGCCAACGGCACCGGCGGCACCCCGAGCTACGCCGGCGGCACCGTCACCGCCCTCGACCACTCCCTCACCGCGAGCGACAGCCTCACCGGCACCTCCGAGCAGCTCAGCGGCATGATCGAGACCAACGCCAGCATCATCCCCGGCGACTCCGGCGGCCCGCTCGTCACCACCTCCGGCGCCGTCGTCGGCATCGACACCGCCGGCTCCAGCACCTTCCAGCTCGGCGGGGGCGGCCAGTCTTCCGGCTTCGCCGTCCCGATCGACACCGCCCTCCGCATCGTCCACCAGATCGAGTCCGGCCGCGGCACCACCACCGTCCACGTCGGCCCCACCGCCTTCCTCGGCGTCCAGGTCGCCTCGAGCACCGCCGGCAGCAGCAATGGCGGCAGCGGGTTCGGCGGCAGCGGGTTCGGCGGCAGCGGGTTCGGCGGCAGCGGGTTCGGCGGCAGCGGGTTCGGCGGCAGCGGGTTCGGCGGGAGCGGGTTCGGTGACGGGGGATTCGGCGGGTCGCAGGGCGTCAGCGGGTCGCAGGGCTTCGGAGGGGCGCAGGGCTTCGGAGGGGCGCAGGGCTCGAGCGGCACGGCCGTGGCCGGTGCCGCCGTGGTCGGCATCGTGAGCAACAGCCCGGCAGCACGCGCCGGGCTGGCCGCCGGCGATACGATCACGGGCGTCAATGGCACGACTGTCACCTCCCCGACGAGCCTCACGGACGCACTCGTCCAGGACCACCCGGGCGAACGGGTCAACGTGCGGTTCACCGACGGCTACGGCCAGTCCCACACCGTCACCGTCGTGCTCGCCACCGGTCCGGCGCAGTAGGCGGCCCGGCGGCCGGCCCGGACGGCGGGCCCTCGGTGGAGGTCGGCGATGAGCGACGGCGGCCTGGCGCTGCGCCCGGCTGGCCAGGCCGACGGGGCGCTCCTCGAGCAGCTCGTCACGGGCGGCGGAGCCCGGCCGGCGTCGCTGTGGGCGTCGGCGTCCACCACACGGCTGGACCCCCGCCGGGCCCGCTTCGTGACGGGCTGGCCGCGACCGGGCGACATCGGCACCGTCGCCACCTTCGATGCCCGGCCGGTCGGGGCCGCCTGGCTGCGGCGCTTCGCCGGCGCCGAGCTGCAGCCCGGAGAGAACGGCGACGTCCCGCTCGCCGCCTTTGTCGTCGAGCCGGCATGGCGCTGCCGCGGGATCGGGCGGCGGCTGCTCATCGGCCTGATCGTGGCGGCCGCCGACCACGGCATCGGCGCCATCGAGCTCACCCTCGACGCCACCAACGGCCCGGGCGTCCGCCTGGCCGCCTCGGCCGGGTTCGCCGAGGTGTCCCTGCAGGGATCCACCGTCCGGATGCGCCGGCACGTCCGGCCCCCCGGCCCACGCCCGCCCGCCCCGGGCCGCTCCACCGCTCGCTCCTAGCCGGACCGGTCCCCGGCCGGTGCGTACGGGTCGGTCCGCCACAGCCCTTCGCGGGCCGCCCGGCGGTACGCCGAGAAGGTCGCCGTCCGCCCCGGCGTGCCGTACAGCCAGTCGAGCGGGTCCCGCATGTCGTCGACGTAGCCCAGGGCGAACGCCCCGCGCTGGTAGCCGATCAGGCGGAGCAGCCCCTCCGGCAGCGTCCTGGCCACCTCGGGCGGGCAGGCCAGGAACTGGTTCTCCTCCTGGCGCAGCCACCCGAGCGAGTAGCCCACGTTGACCCCGATCCGGTGGGTGCCCGCCGTCGTGTTGGCCCCGCCACCGTGGTAGATCGAGCCGGTGTAGAGCAGCACCGACCCCTTCGACATCACCGCCGCCGTCGTCTCCTCCACGGTCACCTCGACCGGTTCCTCCGTCCAGCGGTGGCTCCCCACGACCACCCGCGTGGCACCCGTCGCCTCGGTGAAGTCGGTGGCCGCCCACATCGTCCCCACCTCGGCCTCGAAGCCGGGCGGGAACGGGAAGCGGTCGAAGGCCCAGTGGTCCCGGTGGATCGCCTGGGCCGACTCGCCCGGTCCGATGTCGATGAGCTGGGTCAGGTCGACCTGGAACGTGCTCGCATGGTCCCCGAGCACCAGTCCCATCACCTCCAGCACCAGCCGGTCGGTCACGAGGGTGCGGGCCGCCGGCGACCGGGCCACGAGGGCGCCCGTCCGGCGGGTCGCCCGGCCGAGGAACTCCGACCCGCCCCGTGCGCTCGCCTCCAGGTAGGGCTCCAGCTCGGCCACCACCCGGTCCATCGTCGCCGCCGGGGCCGCCTCGGCGACGATGACGCACCCGTCCTCACGCAGGACGGCCGCCACCTCCTCCGGCGACGAGCCCGCCCCCACCGTCTTCGCCGGCCTCGCCGAGGTCACGGCCCCCGATCGTACCGGTCGTCGCCCCACCGGGCGCCGGATCCGCCCCACCCGGCCGGCTCGGCCGGCTCGGCCACCGAGGCGTCCCGGGGTGCGGGGGGCGCGCTAGCGTGCGCCGGCCGGCCGGCCGGCCGGCGCGTCCCCGAGGCCGATCCTCGCCCGGTCCCGCCGGGCGCGGCCTGCCCGGTGACCCGGCACACGGAGGTGACCCGTCCACCATGGCCCCGTTCCGCTTCGGCGTGCACACCTCCGGGCCACCCTCCATGGCCACCTGGCGCGACCAGGCCCGCCGGGCCGAGGCCCTCGGCTACTCGTCGCTCTCCCTCGTCGACCACCTCGACGCCCAGCTCGCCCCGCTCGTGGCGCTCACCGTCGCCGCCGAGGCAACGACCACCCTGCACGTCGGCACGCTCGTGCTCAACAACGACCTTCGCAACCCGGTCGTCCTCGCCCGCGAGCTCGCCACCCTCGGCCTTGCCGCCGAGGGGCGCCTCGAGGTCGGCCTCGGCGCCGGCTGGCGCCGCAGCGACTACGCCGCCACCGGCATCGCCTACGACGACCCGGCCGTCCGCGTCGGCCGGCTGGCCGAGAGCGTCGCCCTCATGAGGGCCCTGTGGCACACCGGCACGGCCTCCCTCGACGGCACCCACTACCGGGTCGACGGCGCCACCTGCGCCCCACGCCCCGCCCTCCCGCCCCGCCTCGTCGTCGGAGGCGGCAGCCGGCGCGTCCTCTCCCTCGCCGCTACCCAGGCCGACACCGTCGGGGTCAACACGCCGCTCGGCACCGGCTCCGTCGGCGACGACGTGGAGCAGCGGGCCACCCTCGACCACTACGACCGCTGCCTCGCCTGGATCCGCCAGGCCGCCGGCGACCGCTTCCCCGCCCTCGAGCTCCAGATCGCCCCGTTCGCCGTCATGGTCGTCGACCAGCCCCGCGCCGCCCGGCGCGCTGCCGCCCTGCTCGGCTTTCGCGGCGACCACGCCCTCGAGCTGCCCGCCGTCCTCGTCGGCACGGTCGACGACTGCTGCGAGCGGCTGCTCGAGCGCCGGGCGCGCTGGGGGTTCAGCTACGTCGTCGTCCCCGCCCAGGCCATGGAGCCGTTCGCCCCCGTCGTCGAGCGCCTCGCCGGCGCCTAGCCCCCGGGATGGCCGCCGCCGTCAGGCGTCCCGGCGCACCAGCAGCACCCCGCCGAGCACCACCAGCGCCGCCGCGAACCCGGCGAGCACCCCGAGACCGGCCCACGGACCGAACAGCGTCGCCGTCGGCACCCCCGTTCCGGGCGTCCCGAACCCGACCAGACGGCCGGGCCGGGCGGCGACGAGCACCGCCCAGATGTTCACCGGGACGAACCGGTCCACGGCGTTCTCCACCGCCGTCGGCAGGACGGCCACGATCCCCGGCAGCACGAACAGCAGCCCGGCGAGCGCCGCCAGCGCCCCGGCCGTGTGACGTACCACCGCCCCGAGCCCGAGCGACAGCACCCCGAGCACCGCCAGGTACAGCCCGCCCGACAGCACCGCCCGCAGCACCCCCGGCTGGCCCAGGCTGGCATGCGGCGCACGCCCCGCCACGAGCAGCAGCTGGCCGACGGCGAACGCCCCGAGCGACGCCACCTCGCCCACGACGAGCCCCACCGCCCCGACCACCACCACCTTGGCGGCGAGCACCCGGGCGCGCCGCGGCGACGCCGCCAGCGTCGCCCGGATCGTCCCGGTGCCGTACTCGGCGCTCATCGCCAGCACCCCCAGCGTCCCGATGGCCAGCTGGCCCACCAGCAGGCCCACCAGGCTCGCCACGGTCGGGTCGGACCCCGACGCCGCCCGGGAGCGCGTCCCGATCGCCACGGCGCCCATGCCCACCGCCAGCACCACCGTGGCGGCCGCCGTCCAGCCGCTCGAGCGGACCGACCACAGCTTGGTCCACTCCGACCGCGCCGCCGCCGCCACCGGGCGACCGCCGGCGGTCACCGCCCGACCACGGCCGGCCCGACGGCCGCAGACGGCGTCGGGCCAACCGGCCCCGCCAGCTCTCCGGGCGGCATCGGCCGGCCGAACAGGAACCCCTGGCCCCACCGGCACCCCTCCCGGCGGAGCCACTCGAGCTGCGCCGGCGTCTCGATCCCCTCGGCGACGGTCTCGATGCCGAGCGACCGGCCCAGCTCGACGACCGTATGCACGAGGGGCCCCTCGGCCACGTGCTCGCCCTGCTCGCCCTGCTCTCCGAGGTGGGCCACGAAGGTCCGGTCGATCTTCAGGGTGTCGATCGGGAACCGCCGCAGGTAGGCCAGCGACGAGTAGCCCGTCCCGAAGTCGTCGACCGCCAGGCCCACCCCACGATGCTTGCACGCCGACAGCACGCCCACGGCGCGCTCGGTGTCCTGCATGAGCGCCGTCTCGGTCAGCTCGATGGTCAGAAGGCGTCCCGGCAGGCCGTGCCGGGCGAGCGCCTCCTCGACCGCCCCGGCGACGTCGTCCCGCTCGAGCTGCACGGCCGACACGTTGACGGCGACGGCCAGCTCGCGCCCCTCCGCCCGCCAGGCCGCCGCCTGGCGGCACGCCTCGTCCAGCACGAACCGGCCCACCTCCACGATCGCCCCCGTGGCCTCGGCCAGCGGGACGAACGCGTCCGGGACGAGCAGGCCGCGCACCGGATGGCGCCACCGCACGAGCGCCTCGGCCCCGACCGTCTCCCCCGAGGTCAGGTCGACGATCGGCTGGTACAGCACCACCAGCTGCCGCTCGGCCACCGCCCGCTGCAGGTCCACCTCGAGCGCCACCCGGTTCTCGATCGCCGCCCGCATCGCCGGGGCGAACACCACCATCCGCCCCTTGCCGGCCGACTTCGCCGCGTACAGCGCCACGTCGGCGTCGGCCACCAGCTCGTCCGCCCGGTCCCGCAGCCCGCACACCGCCCCCATGCTCGCCTGCACCCGCACCGGTGCGCCGTCGGCCGCCCCGACCGGGAACGGCGCCGCCAGCGCCCCCCGCAGCCGCTCGGCCAGCCGCTCGGGCGACGTCTCGCTCCCGTCCAGCTCGGCCAGCACCAGGAACTCGTCGCCACCCAGCCGCCCCACCGTGTCGCCCGCCCGCACAGCCCCGCGCAACCGGCCCGCCACCGCCCGCAGCAGCCGGTCGCCCGCCCCGTGACCGAACGTCTCGTTCAGGTCCTTGAAGTTGTCGAGGTCCAGGAAGATCGCCACCACCCCCGTGGCGCGCCGCCGTGCCCGGCCGAGCAGCCGATCGGCCTCGGCGAACAGCAGCGTCCGGTTGGGCAGCCCGGTCAGCGGGTCGTACAGCGCCTGGTGGCGCAGCTCGCCCACCTGGAACGCCACCCGGCGCAGCGCCCGGCGCCGCGACCCGGCCAGGAACACGAGCAGCCCGAGCACCGCCCCGACCACCAGCCAGCCCGCCCCTCCCACGACCAGCCCCGACACGAACGGGCTGCTCGACGCCGGCTGCCGCAGCGACACCTCGAGCTCCACGTCGTCCAGCTGGCGCGGGCGCACCACCCGTCGCGCCCGCACCGCCGCCCCCCGCACCCGCCCGGCCGAGCTCACCACGTGCCACGGGCCGCTGCCCTGCCGGAACCGCAGCGTCACCTGCGCCTCGTTCTCCGACGCCAGGCTCCGGTCGAGCAGCGACCTCGTGCTGAACGTCCCGAGCACCCACCCCCGCAGGTCCGCCAGCCGCCCCGCCCGCGCCGCCGGGACCCGGCCGCCGCCGTAGACGGCGTCGATCGTCACGAACGTCCCCCGGTACGACCGGCGGAACGGCGCCGCCAGCGCCGCCGGGATCGCCCCCGCGGACAGCACCACCGGCACCGTCGCCAGATCGGTCCTCCCCGACCTCGCCACCCCCTCGAGCGGGGCCGGGCTGGCGGCGCACAGGTCGATCCCGACCGGCAGCGACGTCCGCCGGTACTGCACCCCGTACCGGATCAGGCAGTACCTGCTCCGCCGGCCCGGCGGGTACACCACGTACGGCGCCCCCCCGATGCCCGCCGGCGGGTCGCTACGGACCGACGACACGAACGCCGCCAGCCCCGACCCCTTCACCGGCACCACGAAGTAGAACCCGCCGGCCCCGCCAAACCGCCGGCGAACCTGGGCCGCCTGCGCCCAGCTGGCCAGCCGCTCGTTGGTCAGCCGGGGCCACGTCGCCACGATCGCCCCGAACGCCGCCCCGAAGTCCAGGTCGCGCTCGAGCGACGCCTCCACCGTCCTCGTCACGTTCGCCGCCGTCGCCGCCAGCCCTGCCGCTGCCACCGTCGCCTGGTGCCGGTCCCACCACACCCCGCCGACCGTCGCCCCGACCATGCCGGCCGCAAGCACCGCCCAGGCCACCGCGATCAACGCCACCCGCCGCCGGCCGCCGCCCCCCTCCCGCCCGCTGCACCAGGACCGCCCGAACCGCATCACCGCTCCTCGCCCGGCGGCCCGACCTGCCACCCGGGCGGTGCTATCGGCCCGGCGCCTCCACCTCTCTAGAGCACAACGTCCCTACCGGCCCGCCGGCACCTGCCGCTACGCCCGGACGTCACCCCTCCGCCCGGTGCCCCTCAGCCGGTGGCCCCTCCACCCGGTGCCCCTTTGCAGTGGCCCTCGGCCGGTGCCCCTCGGCCGGAGCCACCGGCCGCCACATCACCACGTGCGGCCCGATCGACTCCACCTCGAACACCTCCCCCTCCCGCCGGAACCCGGCCCGCTCGTAGAAGCGCACCGCCGCCATCCGGGCGTTGCACCACAGCGACGACCCGCCGCACCCCGCCACGTGCTCGGTCGCCAGCGCCAGCACCGCCGCACCCACCCCGGCGTCGCGCGCCGCCTCCGCCGTCGCCATCGCACGCAACCGGAACGACCGCCCCGGGGGCACCACCCCCTCCAGCACCTCCGGCGGCGGCTCCGGCACCACGCACGCCGTGCTCACCGCCGTGCCGTCCCCGGTCAGCGCCGCCATCGTGGCCGCCTCCGGGTCGTCCGCCCCGGCAACCTCCAGCACGACCCCCGGCTGGTGCGGCCGCAGCACCACCTGGCGCAGCGCGTACACCCGTTCCTGCGCCACCGGGCCCACGAGCAGCTCGCCGAGCTCGGGGTGCACCACCCTCCCGCTGCACGAGCAGGCCGGCCGATCCCCGTTAGCCTGCCGCCCGTGACCACCTTCGACCTCGAAGGCCGCGTCGCCCTCGTCCTCGGGGCGACCGCCGGCATCGGCCTCGCCACCGCCACCGCCCTCGCCGCCGCCGGCGCCCGCGTCGCCCTCGGCGGCCGGCGCGCCCACCTCGCCGCCGACGCCGCCCGGCGCCTCGGCGGCCTCGGCGTCGCCCTCGACCTCACCGACCACGCCACCCTCGATGCCGCCCTCGACCGCACCGTCGCCGAGCTCGGTCACGTCGACCTCCTCGTCCTGAACGGCGGCGGCCAGATCGG
>JAKBAA010000006.1 GCA_021809425.1 Actinomycetes bacterium
CGGCGAGCGACCGGATGGGGCGCATCGGCCGCGTCCAGGCGGCCGAGCCGTCGGCGACGTGGAGGTCAGATCCAGCTCGGCGGCACGGGCAGCGCCGCTCGCCCGGCCAGCGAGCCGGCGAGCCGGTGCAGCACGGCCGGCCCGGCCCGCCCGGTCAGCCAGGCCAGCAGGTCGTCCCATCGACCCGTGACAACGCCTTCCGGCTCGCCCCGGCCGAGCCGGAACGCCCCGTGCCGGCCCTCGGCGACGAGGGTGAGCGTCGGGCACGCCTCCCGCCCCGAGAGGGACTCGGCAACCTCGGCGAGGAGCGCCTCGCCGAAGTCGTCCGGGAGCGCCGCAAAGCCCGAGCCGGCGCCGAGGTCGACGGCGTGCACCCACACCTCACGGGCGCGCAGCCAGGGAACGACCGAGGCGGGCACGGTACGACCGAGGGCGGTGCGGATGGTGGCTGCCCACTGGCCGGGCAGGAGCTGCGCGCAGCCGTCCTCGAAGCGCGCCTGCGCCGACCGCAATTGCTCGAGGAGCGCCCCCCAGGGCTGGCACGACCAGGTGGCGATGTCCTCGGCCCGCTGGTCGGCACTGGCATACATCGGCGTCTCCTCACCGGTCGCCGCCCAGTGCAGGAGGTTGCACAGGGCCGCGGCGTTGCAGGCGACGTGCGCAACCACCTCCTTGCGCGACCAGCCGGGCAGCAGGGACGCCAGGGCGGCGTCCTCGGGCGAGAGTGAGGTCGCCGCCCGCTCGAAGCACGCGCCGCCGAGCCTGGCCCACGAGCGCGTCACGGCGAGATCGGGGTGGGCAACCGCCCCCCTGCCGCTCGCAGGGCCCTGCCCGGCCGCTCCCGCCGGCTCGAGCGCCACCCTGGCCTCCCTTCCTTCCCGCCGCCCCGGCGCTCAGCGCAGGCCCGGCATGACCTGCTCGGTGAACAGCGAGAGCGTCCGCTCGAACTCGCCGTGGCTGACGCTTCCGAATTGCAGGACCCCGACGAGGGTCCCGAAGCCGAGCTCGTCACGGAGGCGGGCGAGCGCCTCGCCCACGCTCGCCGGCGAGCCCGCGAGCACGTAGCCCCGCTCCATGAGGTCGTCCGGATCCAGCCGTCCGCTGCCGAGGCCACGGCGCGAGGACCGCACCCTCGCCGCCGACGCCTCGGTGAGGTAGCCGGCGGGGAAGAGCATGTCGGGGGGCATTCGCAGCAGGGTGTTGAACAGGTAGTCGACGTGCGGTCGCGCCCCGGCACGGGCCGCCTCGTCGGTCTCGGCGAGGTAGATCGGGACCGACCAGCCGAGCTGCTCGGGGTCGGCGGCATAGCCGTGCCGCTCGGTCGCCTCCTTGAACGAGGCGAAGATGCGCCGGAGCGACTCGAGGTCGGTGAAGGTCTGCAGGTAGGTGTAGCGGCGCTCGGCGGCCCACTCGATCGTCTCGCCGCTGCCCTGCGACGGGCTCCAGATCGGCGGGTGGGGCTGCTGGATCGGCCGGGGCCAGGGGTTGACGTAACGGAGCTTGTAGTGCTCCCCATACCACTCGAAGGGTCCCGGCTCGGTCCAGGCCCGCACGATCAGGTCGTGGGCCTCGTGGAACCGGTCCCGGGACGAGGCCGGGTCGAGGGCGAAGGTGTGGTACTCCGAGCCGATCCCCCGCACGAACCCGCTGACGATCCGGCCGTTCGAGAGCACGTCGAGCATGGCGACCTCCTCGGCGACCCGCAACGGGTGATCGCGCAGCGCGATGGCGTTGCCGAGGAGGGCGATCGTGCCCCGCGTGCGCCCGATGAGGGTGGCGGCGACCAGGTTCGGCGCGGGCATGAGCCCGTAGGCGGTCTGGTGGTGCTCGTTGACGCAGACCCCGTCGAAGCCGGCCTGGTCGTAGGCGACCAGCTCGGACAGGTAGCGCTCGTAGAGCTCCCGTCCCCGGACGGGGTCGTACTCCTTGTTGCTGAGGGTCACCCACGACGCCGCCCCGCTGTCGCGGTGGGCCTCGTCGAGGTAGGGCCAGGGCATGAGATGGAACCCGTAGAAGCGCATCACGCCACGCCCCACGTGCGCGCCGCCAGGAAGGGGGCGATCTCGGCGCGGACCGCCTCGGGAGCCTCGAGGTGGGGCAGGTGGCCGGTGCCGGCGATCGTGACGGTCCGGGCCTTCCCGATCCCCCCGGCGTACCGCTCGGCGGTCCGGCTCGACACCACCCGGTCGTCGGCGCCCCAGACCACCAGGGTCGGTGCCGCGATCCGGTGGAGCCGGTGACCGAGGCCGGGGTCGTGCAGGTACGGGTTCCAGCCGAGGTGGGCCATGGCCGCCCGGTTCCGGAGGTAGCGGGCGTGCAGCTCGAGGTCGCCGGCGAGGCGCTCGGCGGCGAGGACCGCCTGCTCCACGGCGGAGGGCGTGTGGTACAGGGCCGTCGCCGCCTGGACCGGGTCGAGGAGGAAGAGGTCCGTCTCGTGGCCGCCCGGCGGCCGGAGACCGAGGGCCCCCACGAGCGCGAGCCGCTCGACTCGGCCGGGCTCGATCGTGGCGAGATCGGCCGCCAACCAGCCGCCGAGCCCAGCGCCCACCACGCTCGCCCGCTCGAGCGCCAGGGCGTCCATCACGTCGAGCATGAAGAAGGCCAGGTCGTGCACGCTCGAGCAGCCCGGGCGCTCGGCGCTCCCGTTGAAGCCTGCCAGGTCCGGGCGGACGACGGCGAAGCTGGCCGAGAGCCCCTCGAGCACGGCCGGCCACTCGCCGAGATCCTCCTCGTCGTGCAAGTACAGCAGTGGCGAGCCCTCGCCATCTGCGAGAACGCGGACGGCGCTGCCGCGCACGTCGACGACCTGCTCGGTGACGGGCAACAGCCGCTCCCCCTTCCGGCGTCAGCCTCCGCTTGGCCTTCCACTGGCGAGACGTGCCGCCAGGTGGACCGAGCCGATGATAGGCGAGCCGGAGCGCGACAAGCGCCTTAAGAATGGGCAGGCTGCCCGATGCGGGAGCGGCCGCCACCTCCGTACGTTCGCACTAGCGCTGCACGCGGGCGAAAGGGGCAGGTGATGGATTGGAGCAAGCTCACCAAGCTCGACTACTGGGCGGCTGGCCTGGCGCTCGCGCTGGCGGTCGACCTGTTGGCCTTGCCCTGGGTCGACGTGTCGGTCGGGCCCTACTCGTACTCGAGCGCCGGCACCGGCAGCCCGGACGGCTTCCTCGGCGTGCTGGCACTTCTCGTGGCCCTCGCCGTCGCGGCCGACGTGGTGCTGGCGCGCCTGGCGCCGTCGGTGCGGGTGGCCGCGCTCGAGGCGTTCGGGCGCGGGCGCGCCCGGCTCCTTGCCGCAACCGGTGCGGCCGCGCTCGTCGTGCTGAAGCTACTCCTCCACCCGCACCCGAGCTACCTCGGCGCCGGCTGCTGGACGGCGCTCGTGCTCGCCGCCGGCCTCGTCGTCACGACCGCCCGCCTGCGGGTGCCGTCCGAGACGGTCGGTGCGCGTGGTGCGGGTGCCGGGACGACCACCCCGCGGGCTCCCGGCACGGGTGCCTGAACGCCGGTGGCCGCCGAGCGCCCGGGCCCCGGCCGCCCGCGGCACAACGTCGAGAGGATCGCCGAGGCGGCTGGACAGGCGGGGACCCGAACGAGGACCGCGGTCGTCGACAGGTCGGGTCGGCTCGGGCCACGGCGCCACGAGGGTGGGTCGTCGATCGAGGAGGTAGCGATGGATCACGAGGTCGGCAAGCGTTTCGTCCGTACCTGCGCCCTGGGCGTGGTCGCAGCGACGGGTCTCGTCGCCTCGGCTGCCGC
Source organism: Actinomycetes bacterium (assembly GCA_021809425.1). GTDB lineage: Bacteria > Actinomycetota > Acidimicrobiia > Acidimicrobiales > Bog-793 > JAKBAA01. Next base: position 3,760 of record JAKBAA010000006.1, read on the forward strand.
GGCGCCGCTCGCGGGGGCCATGCAGACGCCGATGCGCCAGCCCAGCTGCTCCTGGCCGGTCTCGAGCGGGCAGATCGACGCGACCCTCGGCGTGCACGTGACGAGCTCGGGCAAGGGCATGCAGTTCGCCGAGCCCGTGCCCACCGGCACCGTCCGCTGGACCATGTGCGTCTACTACGCCGACGGCGGCACCAAGGCCGGCGCGGCCGGCGACGTCTTCCTCGAGTACTTCGGCGGGGTGGGGACCCACCAGATGTTCATGTTCCTCGAGAGCGGGTTCACCCAGTCGAAGCACATCCAGCACGTGACGACGGTGCACGGGATGGGCTCCGAGGCGTTCTACGCGATCGCCTCGCACCAGACGTATCTGATGGTGCACGTGGGCGCAACCATGTTCATCGTGGTCGCAGCGCGCCCACCGGCGAAGGTGCTCGGTCTCGGCCGGATCGTCGCCCGAGCGCTGTAGGGCGGGCCCGCGTCCTGTGGACCGCGGGACTCGCCGAGGGTGCGTCCCCGAGGCACCTGTGAAGCATCTATGACGACGTGGTGAGGAGTCGGTGATGGCCGCGCCGTGCCCGCTTCGCAGGGGTGCCGGCGTCTTACACTCCGCGCGCGAGGAGTGCACCGATCCGTCATCCATCATGGGTCATCCGCCGTCCGTCGTCCGCCATCCGTCACCGGTCAGGCGGCCGAGCGGTGGTGGGTGGGCCGGGCACAAGGGGGGGCGATGACCGCCACGACGGCGTTGGCGAGGGTGGCCCGCATCGTGCCGCTCGTGCCGTCGCCGTCCTCCCACCGCGGCGGGAGCTGATGGGCCCCGTCGTGGCGCACCACCGGGTCGGGCGGCGGGCGCGGCGGGCGCGCCGGGCGCGTGGCCGTGTGGCTGGGCTCGCTGGCGCGCTCGCCATCGCCGTCGTCGTGCTCGTCCTCGTCGTGCTCGCCCTCGCCGGCCCGGCCGCCGTGGCGAGCCCGCGACCGGCGCGTGCCACCGGGGAGGCGCCCTCGCTCGGGCCGGCAGCGCGCGGCCTGATCGCCTTCCGGGACGCCGCCGGGATCGGGGTGCTCGACCCGGTGACGGGGCGGCAGCGCCTCCTGCTCGCCGTGCCGAGCGCCTGCACGGCCACCGCTGGGCTCGGGGGCGTCCCCGCCGTCGATCTGGCGGGCCCCGTCTGGGCACCTTCGACCGGCGCGGGGGCGCGCCTGTTGTTCTGGCTGACCGACTGGCAGTACCACGCCAGCCCCGGTTGCGACCTTCCGCTCCCGCCGAGCTTCGTGCGCGTGGGTGCACCGATCCTCGTGGAGGCGGACCCCTTCACGGGCACGCTCGCCGCCGTCGCCGCCGCACCCACGGGGCTTCCCTGCCAACCCGGCGCCGACGTCGCCGCCGTGCCCGGTGCGATCGCCTTCACCGACGGGGGGTGCGACGAGCCCACCGTCGAGGCCCTCGCGCTCCCCCTGCGCCCGGGCGCGCAGCCCGTGACCGCGGTGCTGCCGCCCGACCGGGCGGCGTCCTGCGGGTGCCAGACGGTCGACGCCCTCCTCGGGCCGGGCCCCGCAGGCCGGCTCCTCTACAAGCAGGTGCACGTCGGGTCGCCGGGCGCGCCGCCGCCGTCGCTCGGGTGGTGGAGCCCGACCGGGCGGGTCGCCGGGCTCCTCACGCCGGCGCCACCCCGCGTGCTGTGGAGCCACCTCGCCGATTCGGCCGCCTCCCCGAGCGGCCGCCTCGAGGCCTTTGCCGCCGGTGCCGCCGGTGCCGGCGTGCTCGACCTGGCCACCGGGGCGTGGGCGCCGATGCCGCTGCCGGCGTGTGGGCGTCACTGCGGCGGCGCCGTCGCCGTGTCGTTCTCGCCGGGCGGCGGCCGGCTGGCGGTGGCCTCGAGCGGCGACCTCGTCGTCGACCCGGCGACGGGCAAGGGCTCCCCCGCGGTCCTCCTCGGAGGGGCGGGGGTGGCGGACGCCAGCTGGTCGGGGCCCATTGGCGTCTCGCTCGCCACGACGCCCCCCGTGCCGCTGGCGCGGGCGCTCGGGTCGCTGTTCGCGTCGTTCGCCAAGTGGTGGGGATCGGGGCTCACGGCGACGTGGCGCGTGGACCCGGCGGCGATGGCCGCCCCCGCCGTCTCGGTCGTCTCGCTCCCCGGTCCGGCGAGCGCCCTCGTCATGGTCTCCGAGGACGTCGCCCTCGCTGCCGGCGGGGGGAAGACGTGGCGCAGCACCGACGGCGGCCGGACGTGGGCCACGGTGACCGCCCACTGCGCCCAGCTCCCGATGGCCGGCTCGGACGTCCCCCCGTGCGACATCGCGCGGATGGCCGCCTTGCCGGGAGGGGTGGTGCTGGCGGCCGGTGGACCGGCGTTCGGACCAGCCGGCGGGTCGACGGGCATCTGGCGCTCGACGGACACCGGGCTGCGATGGCAGCGCCAGCCGTTCAAGGGAAGCGTCATCGAGGGAGGGCCGTGGGCGGCCGGATCGACGGCCTACCTGCTCACCGCGGCCGCCCTGCCGAACGGCCAGCCTGTCCCCACCGCTGCCAGCCTGTCCCTGCTCGCCTCCACCGACGCGGGCCGGACCTGGCGCACGGTCCTCGCCGTCCCGCGGCGCGACCCCTCGAAGGGTGCGACGGCCGCGCGGTTCGACCGCTTCTTCGTCCTCGGCCCGGGGCGCTTCGCCGAGCTGTACGAGGCTGGCGACTGCTCGCTGCCCACCGACCTGCGGCTGAGCACCGACGGCGGGCGGACGTGGCTGCACGCGTCGCCGCCCGTCCCCCTCGAGCCCGCCGCCCTCCTCGAGACGCTCCCGGGGCGCCTCGTGCTCGGCAGTCGCTTCTGCAGCGCGGCGGCCCCTTCCTATGGGGAAGGGATCTTCACCCACCCCGCCGGCGCTCCCGGGTCCTGGTCCCCGGCCCGGCTGCCCCCCCCGTACCTCGACCGCTACGGGCTCGGGCCGGGCAGCCGCTTTCCTGCCTCGGCGCCGGGCGTCGACCCGCTGTCGGTGGCGGCGATCGCCTTCCCGAACGGGGCCGACGGCATCGCCGTCGGCTCCGCCGTGACGACGAGCACGGACCGCTACGGCGACCCGCAGGCCGATCCGACGGTGACGGCGAGCGAGAGCCTCGTCCTCGTGAGCCACGACGGCGGGACCACCTGGTCGGACGAGTCGTTGCCGGGTAGCGGGCTCGAGCTGCTCGCCTGCGCGGGCCCGGGACACTGCCTGGCCGCGGGGTAGCGGCGCTTCCTACGGGGACGCGACGACGGGGGGGCAGGCGGGCTCGGTGACCTCGACCTTGGTCGCGACGCCCCCCGCCGCGGCCGTGGCCAGGCACGGCCCGAGGCTCACGGTGCTCGCCAAGGCGCCGCCGGGCGAGAGCCGGTAGAGGGCGCGGGCTCGGTAGGGCGTGGCACAGGCGTTGCAGGCGTCGTTGAGCGGGAGCTGGAGCCACAGCTCCTCGGTGCCGTTCGGAAGCGACCGGGCCGCCTCGAGGTCGGGGGGATAGAACACGAAGAGCGGGTTGAAGCCCGGGCGGTAGCCTCCGGCCAGGCGGTAGGCGCGCTGGAGGGTCGCGTAGGCGGGGGTCGTGAGCGACGGCAACGGCGGGCGTAGGTCGGAGGGCCGGCCGTTGAGGAGGATCCAGCCGAAGCAGCCGCAGTCCATCGGGAACTCCGAGAGGGTGTAGCCGATGTCGACCCTACCGGTGTCGAGGAAGCGGATCAGGTAGGTGCGGGTGGCCTCGAAGAAGGCGACGGCGGCGGCGGAGGCTCCGTGGGCGGCCATGTAGCGGGCCACGCAGGCCTGGACCGCGGCCGCCGAGGCCGTCGCCGCGAAGCACAGCTGGGAGACCGCGACCTGGCCGCCCCTCGTCGCGTCCGGCCACACGGCGCTCGGACCGGTGCGCCCGCCGGCGGACGGGGCGGCCGACGTGGTGATCGGGACCACCGACCACGTGCGGCCGCCGTCGTGGGTCATGAGGAGCCGGTCGGGCGACGGACCCGTCGTCGGGCGCCCGTCGACGACGACGCCCACCGAGGGGCTGACGAAGGAGAGCCCCGACAGCCCGGCACCGCCGTCGTCGAGGGTCGTGACCGCCCAGTGCCGCCCGGCGTCGGCGGAGCGGTCGAGGAACCCCGCACCCGAGCTGGCAGCGAGCACGAGCAGTGAGGGGCTCGGTGCCGCGAACGCCTGGGTAAGCCCTTCGAGCGGGGCGGTGCCGACGGGACGGGTGGAGATCCCGCCGTCGGTCGACTCGAGCACCTGCTTCTCCTCCTGGCCGGCACCGGGGTTCCCTGCGCACAGCTCGAAGAGGGTGGAGCCCCCCGGGGAGGCCAGCTCGGCGAGGTCGATCGCCCAGGACGGCCGATAGCAGGGGTCGGGCATCCGACTCCACGACGTGCCCGCATCGGTGGTGCGCCAGATCGTCACCGCGGCGAGCGGACGCCGCGGCCACATCGCCACCCAGCCGGTTGCTCCGCCGAAGAGGAGCCGGGCGTCGGAGAAGCCGCCGATGCCGGTCACGACCTGCCAGGTGCTCGTGCCGACCCGGGCGCGCTCGAGGCGGAGGGAGGGCGCAAGGCAGCCGGGGTTCATCGACCAGCAGCTGGCGACGACGGCCCAGGCGGTGCCGGCGTCCACGGCGACGTCCAGCACCGGCCCCCCCGGGTGCAATGCCTGCCAGTGGCCCGGGCCGGCGGTGGTGGCCCACAGCCCGGGCCCGTAGGCGTAGTCGCTCGCCCTGGTGAACAGGACCGTGCCGACGGCGTCCGCCGGGACGGCGGACGTCCCGGTGGGTGGGCTGGCGACGGGCGCCGGCGGGGCCGGCTCGCTGGTCCAGCTCCTTCCGCCGTCGGACGTGGCGGCAAGGGCGGCACAGGTCCCCGTCGCGCACGGCGTCGCGCCGAGCACGAGTCCCTCGGTGGCCGACACGAAGCTCGCCGACAGTGGCGCGAAGCGCGCCGAGGCGCCCTGTGCCGGCCCGGCAGGCGATGCCGAGCCCCCCGACGCCCCGGCTGCGGGAAGGCGGACGACGACAAGGGCTGCGACGAGAAGCAGGGCTGCGACGACGGCGGGGCCTGCAGCGCCGACGGGGGCTGCAGCGCCGAGGCGCCCCCTCACGGCTCGGCCCCGTGCGCACCCGGTGCTCATGTCGCTGCCCCCTTGCGCAAACACGGCATTGACCGATCTCACGATACCCGTTCGACGACACGGTGGCGCATCTGCTCGTCGCCGGCACCCTGGAGCTGCGACGCACGGAGATCTTGCACTTGTGGAGCGCCGAGGCCGCCGCCGCACCCGCACGCGCCGCGAGGCGGGTGATCGCGGACAGCGACGCACTCGCCCGGCGCCTCGATCAGGCGGCACGCAATCGTCGAGCTCCTGCGGCGTCGCCGTTGCGTGCTGTCACCTCCAGAGCCGGCCCATCCACTTGAGCTGCTCGGCTCGATGGAACGCCTGGCCACCTTCGTGCCCGTTGAAGGGATACTCGATGATCTGCTTCGGGCCGCCGTAGCGGTTGTAGGCGGCGTAGACGGTCGACGGCGGGCAGATGTCGTCCATCAGCGCAACGGAGAACAGCGCGGGAGCGCGAGCCTGCGCGGCCAGGGCAGCCGCGTCGAAGTAGGCCAGCGTCTCGAACACGGCGTCGACGTGGTCGCGGTGCACCTTGAGGTAGCGAACGAGCTCGCCGTAGGGATCGCTCTCCACGATCTCGGTCGCACGCCGGAAGTCGCACAGGAACGGCACGTCCACGAGCACACCGCAGACGTCCCCGGCCAGCGCGGCGACGGCGAGCGCGATGCCGCCACCCTGGCTGGCGCCGGCGATCGCCACGCGGTCGCTCCGTACCATCGGATGCGACCGGGCTGCCTCGACGGCGAGGACGGCGTCGGTGTAGACGCGCCGGTAGTAGTAGTCGGCCGGGCTCAGGATGCCTCGGGTCATGAAGCCCGGATACGCCGGGGCGGCGCCCGCCGGGTCCGGGGTGTCGCCCGTCGCCCATGCCGATCCCTGCCCGCGGGTGTCCATCCGCAAGGTCGCGTAGCCGGCGAGGGTGAAGTGGTCGACCTCGACCGGGAGGCCCCGACCCCCGCCGTAGCCCTGGAACGTGACGACCGCCGGGAGCGGCTCGGTGCTCGTGGCCGGCAGCTGCAGCCAGGCGCGGATGTCGTCGCCTCGGAACCCGGAGAAGGTGACGTCGTAGGTGTCGACCAGCGTGAGGCCCGTCTCCACCCGCTCGAACCGGGGTGGGGCGGCGCAGGAACGGCTCTCCCCGAGCGTGGCCGTCCAGAAATCCGTGGCGTCGGGAGGAACGCGAAACTCCGGCGCGTACGCGCGGAGCTCCTCCTTCGGCATGTCGAGGTACGGCAACGCTTCCCCCTCAGTCTGCGGTGACGACGACGTCGCCCGAAGCGGTCACCTCGACCGGCAGCGGCCCGGTCAGCTCTCCGACGAAGCCGTGATCGCTCACCTCACGGAAGGCGACGAACCCGTACTTGTCCGTGTCGGTCGGCACGAGCTTCCCGGCGTAGAGGGTCTCCCCGGGTACCGCGGCGACCGGGCGATCGCTCGGCCGCAGCACTCCGCTCCCCGACCGCCCGACGAAGGCGAACGTCCCCGTCGCCCGGCAGGAGTTGCCGAGCCGCTCGCGACGCTCGGCGGAATGGTCCTCCGTCCGGCAGGAGAAGAGGACGACGCTCCAACCGTCCACCTCGGAGAGCTGGGGAACCTCCACCTGGGCGAAGTCGCCCGGTTCGGTGATCGGGGGCAGGACCTCCCAGTCGACGAGGTCACGCGAGCGCGCGTGCGCGATCACCCCGGCGCCGTCGGCGGGGCCTTCCGGGGAGCGGGCGGTGATGAGCGCGTGCACCTCCTCCTCGCCGGGGACGCGGAACAGGAAGGGATCGCGCCAGGACTGGTCGCGCCAGCGCCCCTGGGGGAGCTGCTCGTACCAGCGGGGGTCGGCCTCGAGGACCGGGTTGGCGCCGTGGCGTCTCCAGGTGAGCAGGTCTTCCGAGGTCGCAAGCCCGATCCGCTGCACGAGTCCCTGCTCGGCCCGGTGGATGCCCGTGTAGAGCATGTGCCAGCGACCTTCGTGGCGCAGGACGCTCCCGGTCCAGACGGCGAGGTCGTCCCACGCCCCCTGTTCCCCCGGGTGCAGGGCATCGGAGAGCACGCGCCACTCGCGAAACTCGCGCGTCACGGCGTGGCCGATCGTGGCGTGGTGATGGCGCAGCTCGGGATCACCGAGGTCTCGTGGGGCCTGGAGGTAGAAGACGTGGTGCTCGCCGGCATCCTCCGCGAGCCAGAAGTCCCACACCCACCTGTCCGGAAGCGCAAACATGCCGGCGATCCCTAACCCTTCAACGAGCCCTGCAAGAGGGCGGTGACGAACTGCCGCTGGAACGCGATGAACAGGATGAGCGTCGGGGCGAGGATCAGGAGCGAGCCGGCGTTCAGGAGCGGGATGTTGGTCCCCCACTGGCCCTGGAACGCCCCGAGGGCGCCGGCCATGGTGCGGTTCGTCGGGACGTCGACCAGCACGATGGCGAGCAGGAACTGGTTCCAGGTCCACACCGACAGCAGGATCCCGAGCGAGGTCAGTGCCGGGCGGGCGAGCGGGACGTGCACCCGCCAGAACAGCTGCCAGGTCGTCGCACCATCCACGCGCGCGGCCTCCGAGAGCTCGCGGGGCGCGTTGATGAAGTGCGCCCTCATCCAGTAGACGCTGAACGGCATGAACAGGCCGATCAGGGGCAGGATGAGCGCCCACCTCGTGTCGAGGAGGCCCAGGCCGCGCACCTCGTAGTACAGGGGCACGATGATGCCTTCGAGCGGGAGCGTGAGGCCCAGCAAGAACAGCACGAAGGCGACCTGGCCGCCACGGACCCGGAGGTGACCGAGGGCGAAGCCGGCGAAGGTCGAGATGAGGAGCGAGATGGGGACGACGCCGAGCAGGATGAGCCCGCTCGACTCGAGGAGCACGCCCATGTCGGCCGCCCTGAATGCCGAGAGGAAGTTGCCCCACTGCGGGTGTGCCGGCCACGAGATGCCGATGGGGTACGAGCCCGACGGGAAGAGCGCGCTCGTGAACATGCTGACGAAGGGCAGCAGGGTCACCACCATCAGCACGCCGAGGAGCAGCCAGCCCACGACGACGTTTCGGCGGGCGATGATCACCGGTCACCGCTTCCGCGCCGGACGTACCACTGGATGGGAAGGATGCAGACGAGGACGAGCACCATGAGGACGACCGCCAGAGCGGAGGCGAGCCCCATCTGCCGGTTGTAGAACGCAAGCTGGTAGATCTCGAGCCCGGGGACCATCGTGGCGTTCCCCGGACCTCCCTGGGTCGAGATGTAGACGATGTCGAAGGCGGAGAGTGCGGCGATCACCGTCACCGTCACGCACACACCGATCTCTTGGCGGATGCTGGGCAGCGTCACCGAGAGGAACTCCCGAAGCGGGCCCGCTCCGTCGAGCTGCGCCGCCTCGTAGAGCGACGACTCGATCTTCGTCATGCCGGCCAGCAGCAGCACGATGCAGAGGCCGAGCAGCACCCAGGCGCCGATGATGCCGACCGAGGGCAGCGCCGTGCTGAAGTCACCCAACCAGGAGTGCGCAAGACTGCCGAGACCGACCTTCTGCAGGATCTGGTCCACCGCGCCCGTCGTCGACAGCATCCAGTTCCAGGCGATGCCGGCGGCAACGAGAGGGACGACCTGGGGCAGGAAGAGGACGACCCGGGCGACGGCGCTCATCTTGGCGCTCACGAACCGCCGCATCGCCGTCGCCACGGCGAGCCCGAGGACGATCGGGATCACGCTGAAGTACAGGATCAGCACGAAGGCGTGGCCGATGACGCCGAGGAGCTGACCGTTGGTGAAGACGGTGCGGTAGTTGGAAAGGCCCGCGCCCTGGAGCGTGCTGATCCCGTCCCAGTTGTAGAAGGAATACCGCACGGTCTGCACGATCGGCCAGAGCACGAAGCCCGCGTAGGCGAGCAGCGCTGGAGCGACGAACGCCCAGTACCGGTTCGGGACACCGCGCCCCTTGCGCGGGCGTGGTGCACCGCGCTCCTTGTGGGAGCGCGGTGCACCGGCGCCGTGGGGGGCGCCTGACGGTCGCGTCAGGTCGTTCAAAGCGGTCAACTCGGGCTCTGGATGCTCAGGGAGCCGAAAGCTCCTGCTGGTAGGCGCTCTGCACCGCCTGGAGCACCCCCGACGGCGTGGTCTGGCCGCCCAGCAGCTTCTGCACCGCAGGGGTGAGACCCTCCGCGTCGATGGAGCCCGTCGCGTTGGCGATGAAGCCCATCGCGCCGTCGTCGGCCGCCACCACCTTGCCGGCGGCGAGCGTCTGCGCCGTCACCGTGCCGGGCTTGACCGCCGGGATCGGGAGGCTCGACGGGCCGCCCGGGTTGGAGCCGCCCTCCTTCACGTTGAGCGCCCGAGCTGCCGGGTTCGTCTCGACCCAGTTCAAGAAGAACGCCGCACAGTTCGCGTGCTTGGCTGCCGCAGGGATGAGGTAGGTCAGCGGTGCCGACATCGCGGCCTGCTTGCCACCGGCCGTGATGGCCGGGAACAGGAAGAACCCGTACTTCCCCGGGAAGTTGGTGTCGAAGTTGCCCGACTCCCAGTCACCGTCGAAGATGAACACGCCCTGGCCGTGCTCGAAGCGGCCCATCATGGTGGAGTACGACACCGCATTGGCGTCCGAGTTGAAGTACCCCTTCTTGATCCAGGTGTCGAGGTGCTCGGTCGCGGCGAGGTTGGCCGGCGTGTTGAAGGTGGCGTGCGGCTGGTCGAAGACCCACTTGTTGATGTTGGCGACCGACCCGTACTGCTTGATGTTGTAGTCCGCCATGAGGTCCTGCAGGGGGAAGATCAGCCCGCCGTTGCCGGCGCTGTTGAACTGCTCGACGGGGAGCAGGCCCTTGGCCTTCGCCTTGGCGAGGTCGGCGTCCAACTGCGCCAGGGTCGCCGGCGGCTTGGTCATGCCGATCTTCTTGGCGTAGGCCTTGTTGTAGAACACGCCGGTCATCGAGTAGTTGATCCCCATCGCCCACAGCGGGCCGATGCCCTGCGGGCTGCCGCTCGGCGCGACACGCAGCTGGGCGAGGTCCGAGGCGGGGAACTTGCTCCACCCGAACGTCTTGTAGTAGCCGTCCATGTTCTTGATGAGGTGGTCCTTGACCAGGCCGGAGATCTGCGGCGCCCGCATCAGGTCAGGCGGGTTGGGGCTCGACATCACGAGCGGCGCGTCCTGGGTGATGACGGCGAAGGGGTCCTCGCGGATCTTCCACGTCACGTTCGGGTACTGCTTCGTGAACAGCTTGGTGAGATCGACGATGTCCGGGAAGCCGGTCTCGAAATAGCCCTGCATCGTGACCGGCTTGGTGCCGCAGTTCGCGGCGAAGCTCGCAGCGCCACCGGCGGCCTTCGGCCTTGCTGCAGCGTGACCGGCCGTGCGGTGGGCGACCCGAGACCCCGACGCGGGGCCGGCCGCGAGTCCAGCGGCGGCGATGACAGCCAGCGTGGACGAGCACGCCGTCACGGTCCACCGTCGCCTTGTCGTGCCAACGGATCTCCTCAACTCCATCCTCCTTTGTTGGAGCCATCGTGGGTGATCGCGGCGATCCGAGGCACGCCGGGAGCGGACCAGAAGCCCTCCCCGGTGCCCGGACACCCCCCCATCCCCCATGTGCTAAATCGCATTAGCGGCGGTCTTGATGATGCAGCTTCGACCAGTCGTCGTCAAGATGGAGCCCTCACCCGGCCGTCCGGCCGTGGCGGCCGCGTATGCTCACTGCCATGCCGGCACCGCCTTCGAACGGACCCCGCCGGCCGCGCCGTCGCTCTACGACCGAGGAGGAGGGCTCCGGCGCCGCAGCGAAGCCGAACCGGCGGACGACCCTTGCCGACGTCGCTCGACGCGCAGGGGTCTCCCAGACGACCGCCTCGTTCGTCCTGAGCGGGCGCCGAGAGGAGATGCGGATCTCGGCACAGATCGAGGCGAAGGTTCTGGAGGCCGTCGCGGAGACCGGCTACCGCCCGAACGTCGTCTCCCGCAGCCTGCGCACGGGCTCGTCGCACACGATCGGCTTCGTCTCCGACACCGTCGCCACCACCCCGTTCGCCGGTCACCTCATCTGGGGGGCGCTCGACGCAGCGCGCGAGCGTGACCGGCTCTTGCTCATCGCAGAGACCGAGGGTGACGCGGAGCTCGAGACGCAGATGATCGAGACGATGCGCGACCGGCAGGTGGAGGGCATCGTTCTCGCGTCGATGTACACGCGCCGGACGAACGTCCCCGCCGCCCTCCTCGACGGACCCGGCGTGCTGCTCAACATCGTGCCGACGAGAGCGTGCGCGGTACCGGTCGTCATCCCCGACGAGGCGGAGGCGGGGCGGACCGCAGCACGCCACCTGCTCGAGGCCGGCTACCGGGAGGGCATCTACCTCGTCGGCGTGGGCGTCAACCCGCCGAAGACGCCGAGGGGCGCCGTAGCCGCCTCCGAGCGGCTCCTCGGGATCATCGAGGAGCTGGCCGCCGCCGGCGTCACACCGGCGGGAGGCGCCTACGTCAAGGACTGGCAACCCAAGGGTGGCTACGAGGCGACGAAGGAGCTTCTCCGACGCCGGCACCAGCCGAAGGCGCTCATCTGCTTCAACGACCGACTGTCCATGGGGGCGTTCCAGGCGCTGGAGGACGCAGCCCTGATGGTCGCCCGAGACGTATCGGTGATCTCCTTCGACGACGAGCCCGTCGCCTCGTGGCTCCGGCCGGCCCTGACGAGCATCGCCCTCCCCCACTACGAGCTCGGTCGTCAGGCCATCGAGCTGCTGCTGGCGCCGGGAAGCGAGGCGCCGGGCGGCGTGCACCGGGTCCCCATGCCGCTGCGCCTGCGCGAGTCGGTCGGTCGGGTCGAGCGGACGGCGACGGGATAGCGAAGGGGCCTCTCCGAGGGGTGGACCCAGTCGCGCTCGTCCTTCGGGTCGCCGTCGCCCAGCGCCCGCTGAACAGGCGTTTTGCTCGGCTGATCGTGAGCCATCCACCTCGTCCAAACACGTCTGATGTTTGTCTGACGTCGAGGAGGATGGCGTCGTGCCCACCACCGAGCAGTTCACCTTCAGGGACCTGCTTCGCGAGCCGAAGCGGGTGTCGGAGGCCGTCGATCGCGAGCGCCGACTCCTCATCCACCGCCGCGGTGCCCCCGACCTCGTCGTGACCCGAGCCGACCTGTTCGAGGACGAGCTCGCAGGCGCCAGCGGCCTCGGCCGTCTGCTCCGCAACCTCCTCGCCCACGTTCCCTCGAGCGAGGTCGGCGAGATCGTGGCCGACGCCCTTCCCTGGACGCGCTTTCTCAGCGAGGAAGGACGCACCAAGCTCGCCGCCGAGCTCGGCGCAACGCTCGATGCCTGCGCCGAGCTCGAGACCTTCGTCGCCCTCGGTCAGCTCCTCGCGGAGTGGAAGGCCACCGCGGCGGTGCAAGCCGACCCAGAGCTTCGCGCGCGCCTCGCCACGCCCGTCGAGGCCGTCGACGGCCGTAGCGTCCCTGCCTCGTGACCCTTCGCTCACCGCAGCGCCGAGGACAGCGGGTCGCGCCCCCTGCGGCCGGTAGCGAGTGGGAGCTTCGCTTCGCAACCCAGTTGTCGCCGACCCTGGCACCGCACCGCTGGCGCCCACGATCGGAAGGCGGTCCTGCGGTGCACAAGGAAGCTCCTCGACGTGATCCACGCCGAGCGACTGGCAACGCCTCGGCTCGACGGCGAGAACTGGTACGCGAACCTTCTCGTCCTCGACCGGCGCAAGTGCCTCCTGCTCACCCACCCCAGCACCTTGTTCACGGTCTTCGAGCCCGACGTCCGGGCGGCGGCCCATGCGAGCGACCCCACGACCTCGTGGTCCAACTCGCCGAGCGCGAGCTGCTCCACGAGGCCCTCTCCCTCGACGTCTTCGGCGAGCTTCGGGCCGAACCACTGTCGCTCGCCAAGACCGCCGACCGCAGGGTGCTGGGGTGCATGAACGACATGGCCATCCACTGCGAAGTAGCCGCCGCGAGAGCCGGGAGCTTGTCCGCGGACAACGTCCGCGCTCTCAACAACGACTTGCGCCGGAACATCAACAGCGCCCGGGACGATGGGCGTCCGATCGACCTGGTGGCGGCGCGTACCGTCGCCTCGCCGTGAGTGTCCGACGCCACCTGGGGCCTTCCGTGCGTACTCGAAGCCATGGCTTCGGGCCCTCATCGAGGCCCATGGGCGGCGGCGCACACGCGACGGCTCGTGCGACTCGAACCCCACGTTCCATCTGGCTTCTTGGCCAGCCACGTTCCCTGATGTTGTGGGAGTTCAACTCGGTGTCGGAGGGGGGATTGTTCCACCTACGACACGCGCGACAACGCTCGTCTTGGCGCCCCGAACAGGGCGTTCGCGCGCACATCACCGTGCCGCTGGTTAGCGAGCAACGACCCTCCAGCGTTCCGCTATCGCGCGCGCGTCGATGGCGCCGCGTGCGACATCGACGACGAGGTCGAATGCCTCGTCGTCGCGCAGCGCGACCTCGCAGCCGTTGAGATCGAGGAACACGACGACCGCCAGCCATGCGAGTCGCTTGTTCCCATCGACGAGCGCGTGATTACGGGCGAGCGAGTGGAGGAGCGCGGCCGCCTTCAGATCGATCGTGGCGTACACGTCCTCGCCAAAGGCGCTTGCCCTCGGTCTCGCCAACGCCGACTCGAGCAGACCCACGTCTCGAACCGGGCCGACCCCGAGCACCCGAACCATGCCGAGGAGGTCCTCGAGGTCGAGGTGCTCGGTCTGCCTCACTCCCGCCCGAGACGCTCGAGCACGTCGCCCCAGCGCTCGGCAAGTCGCTGCGTGCCCTCGGCGACACGGCGTCGATGGACCATGCGTTCGTAGCGCTCCACGACCGAGCGTCGGATCACCTCTTGGCGGGAGACCCCTTCGAGCTCGACGAGCCCATCGAGCGCCTCTTCCATCTGGTCATCCGTCCGCACCGTCAGCGCCACGCAAGAATGATACCACCGTGGTATCAGCCGCGATCCCTCGCGGTGCTTCGCGCCAGGGCCAACGCCCGATGCTGGATCCTGCGAACCGGGCGGTGTGAGATGACAGCGGCGCCTACACCACCACCATGGTGCTCGCCATCGGCCCGCTCCTGCCGGCCGGGCGCCTCGGTGGCTCGGTCGGGCAAACGGACGGGGGATCCCGCCTACTCAACTACCTCGACGGGTCGTATCCGCTCCCCGCCGGCGAGCCGTCGCGCGGTGCTCGTGGGGCGCGAGCGGCTGCACGGTGGCGACTACCGGGATGGCGAGGCGTCTGAGGGCGGAGCGAGGCGGAGATTGCAGGGACCTACCGGAAGGCCTTGAGGCGGCGCCGAGGATTGAGGCAAGGCGCGCGCTCAGGAGAGCCAGTGGACCCAGTCGAGCTCGTCCTTGGGATCGCCGTCGAGCAGGGCCTGCAAGGCAGCGACGAGGTTCGCCGGGTAGGCGGCACTCCCCCGGTGGAACCGCCGCGGCGAGGTGAACACGACCCCGGCGTGATGCTCGCCTGCCGCAGCCCAGGCACGGACGATCCGGTCGAAGTCCGCCACGTTCTCCGTCACGACCGCCCGCCCCTCCCTCGTCGCAGCGCGCAGCAGGTCGTCATCGGCGAGGGAGGCGAGCACCGGGTCGCCCGAGGCCGCCACGACGTCGTGGCCAGCGCCACACAGCCGCTCGGCGGCAAGGCGGGAGTGGTGGACGTCGAGCAGCAGCCTCACCCCGCCAGCAGGTCCTGCTGGCGGCGCCAGAGCGACTCGGCCTCCTCCGCTGCCCGCCGGTTCGCCTGGAGCTCCGCGTCGATCTCGTCGGTGAACTCGGCGTAGTAGGCGAGCGCCGCCTCCACCTGCTCCCGGCGCAGCCCGAACAGCTCGACGGCCCGCTCGACGCGCTCAGCCGGCGCCACGTCGCCGCCGACGACACCGCCGATGACCTCCCAGACGTCGGGGCCGCCGACCAGGCAGGCCCGGCGCCCTGCCGGGCCGTCCCGGAAGCCGACGAGTGGATGGCGCCGCACCCGCAGCCCCTCGTCGATCAGCTCCTCGGCGAGCGCCGAGGTCGAGGTTCCCCGCGTGCCTGCCTCCGCCTTGAGGCGCTCGGCGATGCTCGCCTCCCGGAACCGGACCGAGATGGGATGCGTCATGACTACAGCGTAGTCGTAAGGTCGTTCGTGAGGTCGATCCCGTCTCGGGAGGCGTGCCGGGAGGTCGATCCGGAATCGGGAGCCGATCCGGGAGGCCGATGTGGTCGCGCCATCACGCCTCGCCCCCGCCGAGGAACCTCCCGATCGCACCGGCCGCGCACGCAACCCTTCCCAAGCACCACGGCATGGCTTGCGAGCGGTGTCCCTAGCGACGTGAACCCCCACACGCTCCACAGCCGATTGACCAGGTCTTTCGGCGAGCTTGTGGGGGTTCAACTCGGTGTCGGAGGGGGGACTTGAACCCCCACGCCCTTTCGGGCACTAGCCCCTCAAGCTAGCGCGTCTGCCTATTCCGCCACTCCGACGTGGGCCGCCGGGTCCCGGCGACGGGTGGTCATGCTAGCGCCTCGGCTGCCCTCCGCTGGCCACGCCAGCGCTCCCCCGCCGGGTCTCGCGCTACCCGCCCGAGGTCGGTCCGGCCGCCCCTGTCGTCCCCGCCCCTGTCGTCCCCGCCCCTGTCGTCCCCGCCCCCGACGTGGCGCCGGACGGACCACCGGCGCCCGGAGCCGTGCCGGACGCGCCCGAGGCGCCAGACGAGCCGGCCGGCACCTCGAGCACCCAATTCTGGGCGTCCCAAAGCGGGCCGAGCCAGGTGGAGCTCGGGAAGAGGTTGTAGAGCGCCCGCTCGCCGACGAGGGCGGTCGGCACCTGGTAGAGCGGCAGGCTCGGCAGGTCGCTCCAGATGACGCGGTCTGCCTGGTCGTACAGGCTGGCGGCCTGGCCCGGGTTGAGGGCGGAGAAGGCCTGGGCGAGCAGCGTCTCGAGAGCCGGGTCGCGGTAGCCGAGGACGTCACGGGTAACCGATCCGGCAGCGACCGCCCCCGGCTCGGTGGCAGTGCCGGTTTCCGGGGCGTACGCCGTGACCTGCGGGGCGGTCGTCGCCGCCTTGGTGGTGGAGGCCGGCAGCGTGGTCGTGGTCGTGGTCGACGTCGACGTGGTGGTGCCGGGGGCGGGCGGCAGGGTGAACGGGCTGCCCGTCGGCTGGGGGCCGACCGGGTCGACGTAGTAGGTGGCGTTCTCGGAGGGATAGGCGGACACCCACTCGGGGACGAGCGCCACCTGGTAGGCGCCGGTGGGCAGCACCCCCGAGAGGAGGCGGGCGAGCGGCACCCGGACGACGTGGACGACGATGCCGGCGTCGAGCAGCTGGGCGCGCAGCTCGGCGGTCATCTGGCTGACGAGCTGACCGGAGGACGGCACGACCAGGCGGAGGACGAGCGGGGCGCCGCTCGCGCTGCGCAGGATGCCGGACGCGTCCAGCCGGTAGCCGGCCGAGGCCAGCAGCTGGTCGGCGAGCGGCACGTCCACGAGGCCGTAGTCGCCGTCGTTCCCGGCGCTGCCCGGCGCCCCCACCTGGTACAGGTGGTTGCCCGACAGCGGCACCCCGTTGCGCTGCAGCCCGATCGAGTCGGCCACGAGCTCCGGCCGGTCCACGGCCGTGGCCACGGCACGGCGGACGGCCAGCTGGCCGACGAGCGGATCGGCCAGGTTGAAGTCGAGCTGCCACAGCACCGAGGAGGCGTAGGTCTGGGCGCCGAGGAACCGGTGCTGCATCAGGGCGTTGCGCAGGCTCGGCCCGGGGGCCACCTGGGCGACGTCGATCGTCCCCTGCTCGAGCCCGTGCAGCAGGGCGCCCTGGCCGTGCACCACGCGGAACACGATCTGGTCGAGCATCGGGGCGCGACCCCACCAGTGCGGATTGCGCCGAAGCACGAGCTCCTTGCCCGGCACCACCCGGGCGACGGCGAACGGACCACCGGACAGCAGGTGGGAAGGCGTCGCCGTCGTGAACCCGGCCGACCACCCGTACTGGGCCGCCACCTGGGCCGGGGCGAGCTCGTGGAAGAGCGCCTCCCACTCGGCGTCGGGACGCTTGAAGGTGACCGTCACCACCTTGCCGGCCGATGACGAGGTGATCGAGGCGATGTCCTCGTAGCCCGCCAGCGGGTCGTTCGCCGGGAGCTCCTGGCCGATGGCCAGCTGGGCATGCCACTCGGCGATGAAGTCGGCCGCCGTGATCGGCGTGCCGTCCGACCAGCGCGCCTTGGCGTCGATCGTGTACACCACCCGCTGCGGGCTCACGCTCACGTTCTCGGCAGCGTCGATGAACGTGGTCGACGCCCGCGTGTCACCGGGCCCCACCGTGACGAAGGTCGACGGCCACACCTGGCTCATGATCTCCGCCGCGACCGGGTTGGCCCCGGCCGGCGAGGCCGGGTTGAGCGTGCTCGGCAGGTAGGGCACCGCCACGGTGACGGTGCCCCCGTGCACCACCTGCAACGGACCGGGAGCCGTCGTGGCGGTCGTCGGTCCCGACGACCCGCTGGCACCGGCGGACCCGCTCGAGCCGCTGGACCCGCTCGAGCCGCTGGCCCCGCTCGAGCCGGCGCTTCGGCCCGGCTCCGCCGCCGAGACGGCGGTGGCGGCCAGCCCGGCGACGAGCAGCCCTGCCGGGGCGAGGGCGAGGAGGCGGCGGAGCCTCAGCCCCACCGCAGGCCGATGATGACCGTGGTGAAGGCGAAGACGAGGGCGCAGGTGACCGTCAGCCGGTCGAGGTTCTTCTCGGCCACGGTCGACCCGGAGGCGGCCGAGCCGATCGACGAACCGAACATGTCCGACAGGCCACCGCCCCGGCCGGAGTGCAGGAGGATGAGCAGGATCAAGGCGAACGACGAGGCGATCTCGACGCCCACCACCACGTCCGTCAGCACCGCGCTCCTCCTGCCACCTGGTCCGACTCCGGCCAGGCAGGCTAGCAGCCGGACCGCCGCCGTCCCGGTCGGCCAGCCGGCCGACCCGGCCGGCCCGGCGCCGTCGGGGGGCGACGAACAGCAGCGCTAGCCGGCGGCGCGGGCGATGGCGTGGAAGCTGGCCGCCTCAAGGCTCGCCCCACCGACGAGCAGCCCGTCGACGTTCGGCTGGGCGAGCAGCTCGGCGGCGTTGTCCGGGTTGACCGACCCGCCGTACTGGATCCGGGTGGTCTCGGCCGCCGGGCCGGCGAGCCGGGCGAGCTCGGCCCGGATGGCGGCGCACATCTGCTCGGCGTCGTCGGGGGTGGCGGTGACCCCGGTGCCGATCGCCCAGATCGGCTCGTAGGCGACGACGGCGGCGGCGACGGCGGCGGACGGCCGACCGTCGAAGGCGGCGTCGACCTGCGCGCGGACCCGGTCGAGTGCGGCGCCCGAGGCGCGCTCGTCGGCGTCCTCGCCGACGCAGACGATCGGGACCATGCCGTGGCGGAGGATGGCGTCGACCTTCGCCCGGACCATCTCGTCGGTCTCGCCACACCCCCGGCGCCGCTCGGAGTGGCCGGCGATCACGTACCGGACGTTCAGCTTGGCGAGCATCTCGGCGCTGACCTCGCCGGTGAAGGCACCCTTGTCGGCGTGATGGCAGGTCTGTGCCCCGAGCGCGAGGGGCACACGGTCGGTCTCGACGGCGGTCTGGACCGTGCGCAACGAGGTGAACGGCGGGTGCACGCTCGCCGCACAGCCCTCGGGCAGCGCCTGGGCGCGGAGGAGCGCCGCCAGCTCCTGCACGAGCTTCAGCGCCTCGAAGTGGTTGATGTGCATCTTCCAGTTGCCGCTCACGAGCACGCCCCGCTCGCCGACGCCCACGCCGTCCTCCTTGGTCAGGCCCGGCGGCCGGCGCGCAGGGCGGCCAGGCCGGGAAGGTCGCCGTACTCGAGCAGCTCCAGGGTGGCCCCGCCGCCCGTCGACACGTGGGTGATCGCCTCGGCCAGGCCGAGCCGGTCGATGGCGGCCACCGAGTCGCCGCCGCCGACGACGGTGAACCCGCCGCAGGACGCCACCGCCTTCGCCACCGCCTCGGTTCCCGCCGCGAAGCGGGCGTCCTCGCACACCCCCATCGGGCCGTTCCACAGCACCGTGCCGGCACCTGCCAGCGCCTCGGCGAAGGCCGCCCGGGTCGCCGGGCCGATGTCGTAACCTCGCCAACCTTCCGACAGGTCCTGGCCGCGCACGGCGACCTGGCCGGTCGCCTCGGCCTCCGGGTGCCCGCCGAAGTTGGCCTCGCCGTCGGGAGAGAGCGCCACGAGGTCGCTCGGCAGCAGGATGTCGGCAGCGCCCGCCAGCAGCGCGCGGCAGGCGTCCAGCTTGGAGGTGTCGACGAGCGAGCCTCCCGCCTCGTGGCCGAGGGCGGCCAGGAAGGTCGCCGCCATGCCGCCGCCGACGAGCACGGCGTCGGCGCGGGCCGCCAGGGCGTTGAGCACGCCCAGCTTGTCGGCCACCTTCGCCCCGCCGACGATCGCCACGAACGGCCGCTTCGGCGCCTCGAGCAGGCCGCCCAGCACCTCCACCTCGCGCTGGAGCAGCCGGCCGGCGGCGCACGGGAGGAGCGCCGGCGGTCCCACCACGGAGGCGTGCGCCCGGTGCGACACGCCGAAGGCGTCGTTGACGTAGGCGTCCTTGCCCTCGACGAGGCGCCGGACCAGCTCCGGGTCGTTCGCCTCCTCACCCGGGTCGAAGCGGAGGTTCTCGAGCAGCTCCACCCCCGGCGCCAGCTCGGCGAGGCGCGCCCGGACCGGTGCCAGGTCGTAGCGGGGGTCGGGGGCGCCCTTCGGACGGCCGAGGTGGGTGCAGACGGTCACCTCGGCCCCGTGCTCCTGCAGCCACGACAGCGTCGCCACGCTCTGGCGGATGCGGAAGTCGTCGACCACCACCTTGCCGCTCGGGCCGTCGGCGAGCGGTACGTTGAGGTCGGCGCGCACCAGCACCGACCGGCCCTCGAGCGGCAGCAGGTCCTCGAGGAGCGGCAGGCCGCTGCTCACGCGCCGCCCACGATCCGCACGAGGTCGACGAGGCGGTTGGAGTAGCCCCACTCGTTGTCGTACCAGCCGAACACCTTGACGAGGGTCGTGGCATCGTCGATCGGCATGGTCATGGTCAGCTGGGAGTCGAGCGTGCAGGAGGCCGGCACGCCGACCATGTCGCTCGACACCACCGGGTCCTCGGTGTAGTCGAGGACGGCGGACAGCGGACCGCTCGTGGCGGCGGTGGCGTAGGCCGCGTTGACCGCCGCCTTGTCGACCTTGGCCCCGACGATGGCGGTGAAGTCGGTGATCGACCCGTCCTGGACGGGGACCCGCAGCGACGAGCCGTCGAGGCGGCCCTGCATGGCCGACAGCACCAGCCCGGTGGCCCGCGCCGCCCCGGTCGTGGAGGGGACGATGTTCACCGCCGCCGCCCGCGCCCGGCGCAGGTCGCCACGGGCGAGGTCGAGGATCTCCTGGTCGTTCGTGTAGGCGTGCACCGTCGTCATGAGACCGGTGCGCACCCCGAAGGCGTCGTCGAGCACCTTCACCATCGGCACGAAGCAGTTCGTGGTGCACGAGGCGTTCGACACGACCTCGTGGCGGGCCGGGTCGTAGTCGCCGTCGTTGACGCCGACCACGAACGTGGCGTCGGCGTCGTTGGCCGGGGCCGAGATGACGACGCGCTGCGCCCCGCCCTTCAGGTGGGCGGCCGCCGCCTCCCGCTTGGTGAAGCGCCCGGTGGACTCCACCACGACCTCGACGCCGAGATCCCCCCAGGGCAGGTCGGCCGGGTCGCGCTCGGACAGTGCACGGATGCGGCGGCCGTCGACGACGAGCCCGTCGCCGTCCGTCTCGACGGTGCCCGGGAAGCGGCCGTAGGTGGAGTCGTAGCGGAGCAGGTGGGCATTGGCGGCCGCGTCGACGAGGTCGTTGAGCGCCACCACCTCGACGTCCGCCCCGCTCGAGCGCACCGCCCGGAGGAAGTTCCGGCCGATCCGGCCGAAACCGTTGATCCCGACCCGCACCGTCATCTCGTCACCCTCCGCTCAGGTTCACGGCCGGCACGCCACCGGCTCGCGGTCCGGGCCGGCCGGCGCGCGGCGACCCCGACGATAGTTGGCCTGCCAGGAGCCTAGGAACGCTCAGCCGGCCAGCGCGGCCAGGGCGGCCCCGAGCAGTGCCTCGTCGTGCACCTGGGGCCGGCCGGGCACGGTGAGGGACGCCTCCACCACGCGGGTGGCGTCCGCCGGCGAACCGAGGGCGAGGCCGCCGCGCTCGACGAGCATCACGTCGGGGACGACCCCGTGGGCGACGAGGGCGTCGAGGTGCATCCCGGCGTCGAACCCGGCCGTCTCGGGGTGCTGCTCGGCGAGGTTGCACACGTACACCACGGTCGCCGAGGCCGCCGCCACCGCCGCCGCCAGCTCGGCGGCGGCCAGGCAGGCGAGGACGCTCGTGAACAGCGACCCGGGCCCGAGCACGATCTGGTCGGCCTGCCCGATCGCGGCGAGGGCGCCCGGCGGGGTGGTGGCGCCCGGCGGGTCGAGCGCCACCGCCTCGACGCCGCCGACCGACATGACGGCGACCTGGCCGCGCACCGAGGCCCCGGCAGCGGTCCGGGCGCGCAGCACCACCGCCTCGTTGGTCGCCGGGAACAGCTCGCCGACCGTCTGCAACAGCTGGCACGCCCGCGCCACACCCTCGGCGAACCCGCCCCGCTCGGCGGCAAGGGCGCCGAGCAACAGGTTGCCGAAGGCGTGGTGGTCGAGCTCGCCCGGGAAGCGGTGCTCGAGGGCGTTGCCCATCGGCGAGCCCTCCGGCAGGAGCGCCCCGAGGCAGCGCCGCAGGTCGCCCGGCGCCGGGATGCCGAGCGCCTGGCGCAGCCGCCCGCTCGACCCGCCGTCGTCGGCCACCGACACCACCCCCCACAGCCGCCCGGCGTAGCGGCGGGCGGCCCCGAGGGTGCGGGCGAGCCCGTGGCCGCCGCCGATCGCCACGACGGCCGGGGCGGGGCGGGTCAACGCTGCACGTCCCGGTGGTGCACGCTCGGGTCGAAGCCGCGCCGGCGGATCCGGCGGGCCAGCTCCTCGGCGACCGCCACCGAACGGTGCCGCCCCCCCGTGCAGCCGATGGCGATCGAGAGGTAGGCCTTGCCCTCGGCGGCATAGGCCGGGAGGAGGAACCCGAACAGGTCGTCCAGGCGGGCCAGGAACTCCTCGGCCTCCGGCCGGTCGAGCACGTAGGCACGCACCTCCGGGTCGAGCCCCGTCTGGACCCGGAGGTGCTCAACCCAGTGCGGGTTGGGCAGGAACCGGCAGTCGAGCACGAGGTCGACGTCGAGCGGGAGCCCGTGCTTGAACCCGAACGACACCACCGCCGTCGTCATCCCGCCGGGGGCCTCGCGCGACGAGAACAGCTCGACGAGGCGCGCCTTCAGCTCGTGGACGTTGGTGTCGCTCGTGTCGACCACCACGTCGGCGTCGTCGCGCAGCGGGTCGAGCAGCGCCCGCTCCGCCCGGATGGCCTCGAGGACGCCCTCCGCCTCGAGCGGGTGGCGGCGCCGGGTCCCCTCGTAGCGCCGGACGAGCACCTCGTCGCTGGCGTCGAGGAACAGCACCCGCACCCTGGCCCCGGTCGCCCGCAGGGCGGTGACGGTCGGGGCGAGCTCGACCACCGACTCGGCACCGCCCCGCCCGACGACGAAGCAGAAGCGCTCCAGCTCCGACCCTGGCTGGCCGGCGAGCTCGGCCACCTTTCCGATGAGCGGCGCCGGCAGGTTGTCGATCACGAACCAGCCGAGGTCCTCGAGGGTCGCCGCCGCGCTGGAGCGGCCGGCGCCCGACAGGCCCGCCACGATCAGGTACTCGGCCATCGCCCGACCCCTCCTCCTCGCCGCCCACCTGCCCGCCCTACCTGCCGCCGGTCGCCTCGTCCCAGTCTCGCACCCGGGCGGCCGGCGGTGGCCGGGCCTCGAAGCGCAGCGAGAGCAGGCGCGGGATGGCCGACTCGAGGGCCGGGTCGAGCGAGGTGGCGAGCAGCTCGGCCGGCGGCCGTGGCTCGTCCATGCGGACCAGCACCACGTCACGGGCGCCGAGCGGGTTGACGTAGCGCGACAGCGGGCGGTGGGCGAAGGCGATGGCCACCCCCGGGTCGACCTCCTCGTAGGCGACCGACTCGTCGAGGTACGGGCCGACCCGCCAGTAGCGCTCGCCCAGGATCTGGTCGTCGATGAACCCGGAGCCGGTGCCCTGGTAGAGCGGGTGGTTGACGAGCAGGACGAGCCGTCCACCCGGGGCGAGGACGCGGGCCATCTCGGCGAGCACGGCGTCCGGATCGTCGGCGTGCTCGATGACGAGGCAGCAGACCACGGCGTCGAAGGTGGCGTCGGCGAAGGGGAGCCGCTCCCCCCTCCCTTGCACGAAGCACGGCCCGCCGCCGGCTCCGGCGGCGAAGGCCAGCTGGGCCCCGGAAGGGTCGATCCCGACGACCCGCCGGTCGGCCGGCCCGCACGCCTGGAGGGAACGGGCCACCTGACCCTCGCCGGTCCCGACGTCGAGGACGCGCCGCGCCCCCTCGCCCACCTCGCGGCGCACGAGCGGCACGATCTCCCGGTCGTACTCCGGGTCGGCCCCGCCGGTGAAGGTGGCCTTCCACCAGGCGGCGTGCGCGTCCCACGGATGACCCCCGGCGGCCTGCTCGCTCACCGCCCGGCGCCCTCGTGGACCCGGGCGTGGACGGCCCGGGCGACCGGCTCGGGCAGCCACGACAGGGCGAGCAGCTCGTCCAGGCTGGCCTGGCGCACGCCGCGCACGCCGCCGAGCTCGGCGACGAGCCGCTGGCGGCGCGCCGGGCCGAGGCCCGGGACGTCGTCGAGGGCCCCGCGGGTCATCCGCTTGCCGCGCAGCTGGCGGTGGTAGGTGATGGCGAAGCGGTGCGCCTCGTCGCGGACCTGCTGGAGCAGGTAGATGGCCGGCGAGTCCCGCGGGATGCGCACCGGTGCCGACCGCCCCGGGAGGAACACCTCCTCGAACTGCTTGGCGAGGGCGGCGAGGGCGAGCCGGCCGGTCAGGCCGAGCTCGGCGAGCACCCGCTCCCCGACGTGCAGCTGGCCGAGGCCGCCGTCGAGCAGGAGCAGCTGCGGCGGGTAGGCGAACCGGACCGGACGGCCGTCGGCCGGGGCCGGCCGGGCGGACTCGTCGTCGAGCAGGCGGCGGAGCCGCCGGGTGAGCACCTCGTGCATCGCCCCGTAGTCGTCGTTGCCCTGGACGGCGCTCACCCTGAAGCGCCGGTAGTCGCTCCGCTTGGCGAGCCCGTCCTCCATGACGACCATCGAGCCGACGTAGTCGGTCCCCTGCAGGTGGCTCATGTCGTAGCACTCGATGCGAAGGGGGGGCTCGTCGAGGCACAGGTGTGCCTGCAGCTCCTCGAGCGCCTGGGCCCGGCTCGTGAGGTCGGACGAACGCCGCATGGTGTGCCGCTGCAGCTGCTCGGCGGCGTTCTTCTCGGCGACCTCGAGCAGGCCCCGCTTGCGCCCGCGCTGGGGCACCCGCACCCCGACCCGCGACCCGCGCCGCTCCCCGAGGAACTCCTCGTAGGTCGCCGCCTCCTCGGGCAGGTCGCGCACGAGGACCTCCTTCGGGACGCCGAGCGGGGTCTCGGCGTACTGCTGCTCGAGGGCCCGGGCGACGAGCTCGGGGCGGGTGAGCGGCTCGACCTTCTCGAGGACGAATCCCTGCCGGCCGACCACCCGGCCGCGCCGGACGTGCAGCACCTGGACGGCCGCCTCCAGCTCGTTCTCGGCGACCGCGACCACGTCGAGGTCCTCGGGCGTGTCGACGACCATCTCCTGGCGCTCCACCGCCAGTCGGAGCGCGGCCAGCCGGTCACGAAGGCGCGCCGCCAGCTCGAACTCGAGGTCGTCGGCGGCCGCCGCCATATCGGCCTCGAGCCGGGCCGTCACCGGCCCGGTGTCGCCGTCGAGGAACCCCATCAGCTCCTCCACGAGCACCCGGTACTCCCCCGGCGACACCTCGCCGACGCAGGGCCCGGAGCAGCGCTCGATGTGGAACAGCAGGCACGGCTTGCCGAGCCGCTCGTGCCGGTTCAGCTTTGCGTTCGAGCACGTCCGGATCGGGAACGACCGCAGCAGCAGGTCGAGCGTCTCTCGGATGGCGTAGGCATGCGCGTACGGGCCGAAGTACCGCGTCCCCTTGCGTCTCGCCCCCCGCATGACCGTGGCGCGCGGCCACTCCTCATCGAGGGTGACGGCCAGGTACGGGTAGCTCTTGTCGTCGACCAGGCGGATGTTGAAGCGGGGCCGGTGGGCCTTGATCAGGTTGTACTCGAGCATGATCGCCTCGACGTCGCTGCGGACCTGGATCCACTCGACCGAGGCGGCCCGTGCCACCATCTGCGCCGTGCGCGGGTGCAGCAGGCGCGGGTCCTGGAAGTAGTTGGACAGCCGCTGGCGGAGCGAGCGCGCCTTGCCCACGTAGATGATCCGGCCGTCGGCATCCTTGAACTGGTAGGACCCCGGGCCGTCCGGTATCGCTGGCGGTCGCTCGAGCACTACCATCGAGGCTACGCCGGCCTGGCATCCCGGCGGACAGATCACGACTCGAGGCCGACAACCCCGCGGATGGGCGACCAGGCTGTCCCCGCCGGCCGCAGTACGAGCCGTGCAGAAGGCAAGGGGCCACCATGTTCCGCCTACAGACACCACTGCCCGAGCGCTACGTCCACGCCGCGCCCGAGGAGCTCGAGACGTGGATCCGGCAAGCCCGCCAGCGCCTCGGCACCCGCTGCGTGGTCCTCGGCCACCACTACCAGCGCGACGAGGTCATGCGCTGGGCCGACGCCCGGGGCGACTCGTTCGGGCTGGCCCGCTTCGCCGCCGACCAGCGCGCCGCCGACTACGTGGTGTTCTGCGGCGTCCAGTTCATGGCCGAGTCGGCCGACGTGCTCACCGCCGCCCACCAACAGGTGGTGCTGCCCGACCTGAACGCCGGCTGCTCGATGGCCGACATGGCCGACCTCGAGGCCGTCGAGACGGCCTGGGACGAGCTCGCCCGGGTGGTCGACCGCTCGACGGTGCTGCCGATCACCTACATGAACTCGTCGGCCACCCTGAAGGACTTCGTCGGCCGCAACGGCGGTGCCGTGTGCACGTCCTCGAACGCCGCCGCCGTGGTCACCTGGGCGCTGGAGCGGGCCGACAAGGTGCTCTTCTTCCCCGACCAGCACCTCGGCCGCAACACCGCCGTCGCCCTCGGCTACGACCTGGCCGACACCCGGGTCTGGGACCCGCGCCTCGCCCTCGGCGGCCTCGAGGACGTCGACGTGAAGGCGGCCCGGTTCCTGCTCTGGAAGGGCCACTGCTCGGTCCACCAGCGGTTCCGGCCGGCTCATGTCGAGGCGTTCCGGGCGGCGCACCCGGGCGGGGTGGTGGCGGTGCACCCGGAGTGCAGCCACGAGGTGGTCGCCCTCGCCGACGTGGTCGGCTCGACCGACGCCATCATCCGCTACGTCGACCAGGCGCCGGCCGGCACGGCGATCGGGATCGCCACCGAGATCCACCTCGTGCACCGGCTCGCCGACGAGCACCCTGAGCTCGCCGTCAGCTCGCTCGACCCGCTCGTGTGCCCGTGCTCGACCATGTTCCGCATCGACGAGCCGCACCTCGCCTGGGTCCTCGAAGGGCTCGTCGAGGGCGAGGTGCGCAACCGGATCGTGGTGCCCGGCGAGGTCGCCGAGGGTGCCCGGATCGCCCTCGAGCGGATGCTCTCGATCAGCTGACCCGGCCGGCGGCCGGCGGCGCCGCCCCCGCCGAAGCCTCCTGGCGGGCGCGCTTTGCCTCGTACATCTCGACGTCGGCGGCGGCGAGCGCGGCGTCGATCGAACCGCCCGGCGGCACGACGGCCCGCCCGGTCGAGCAGCTCACCGTGCGGGTGGTGCCGTCCGGCAGCCCGACCACCAGCCCGGACAGGCGGCCGTCGGGCGCGCCGGGCGCGCCGGGGCCGGCCGCCGCCAGAACGGACGGGTCGAGCTCGGCGAGGACGACGAACTCGTCGCCGCCGAGGCGCGCCACGTCGGCACGGCCGGCGAGCTGGCGCAGCGAGCTGGCGATCACGTTGAGCACGGCGTCGCCGGCGGCGTGGCCGAAGCGGTCGTTGACCTCCTTGAAGTTGTCGACGTCGACCACCGTCACGGCGAGCGCCTTGCCGGCGGCTGCCGTGGCGCGCTCGAAGAAGCCACGCCGGTTGAGCAGGCCGGTGAGCGGGTCACGGCGGGCCAGCTCCTCGAGGCGCCGCTGCACGGCGATCCCCTCGGCCACCTCGTCGGCGAGCGCCCGGCGGGTCGCTTCGACCTCGGCGAGCAGGGCGGCGATGCGCTCGTTGGCCCGGGCGAACGGGTAGGCGGCCAGCGGGGCCACGAGCAGCGGGGTGGCGAGCGGCGCCACGATCATCACGACACCCCCCACCCCGCCCCCGCCGATCGACAGCCCGAGCAGGGCGTACAGCAGGAAGCACACCCCTCCCGAGCCGGCCACGGCGAGGGCGGTCTCGGCGAGCACCCGGCGCCACATCCGCCGGCGGGCGGCCGCCGGCAGCGTGCCGCGTGCCGACCCGCGCCGAGACGTCATCTGCTCCAGACGACCACCACGGGGGTGCCGTTGAGCCCCTTCGCCACGGGCGTCGTGCCGGGGGGACGGGGGCGGCGGCGCTATGCCGGTGCCGGTGCGGTGACCTTCTTCGCCCGCTTTGCCCGGGGCGCACCACCGCGGGACCCGGAGGAGGCCCGCGAGGCCCGACGGGTCGCGCCCATCCCCAGCAAGGGGCGCAGGAAGCGCCCGGTGTGGCTCGCCTCGACCGAGGCGACCTGCTCGGGGGTGCCCTCGGCGACGAGGGCGCCACCGCCACTGCCCCCCTCGGGGCCGAGGTCGACGAGCCAGTCGGCCGACTTGATGACGTCCAGGTTGTGCTCGATCACGATGACCGTGTTGCCCTGGTCGACCAGCCGCTGCAGCACGCCGAGCAGCTTGCGGACGTCCTCGAAGTGGAGCCCGGTGGTCGGCTCGTCGAGGATGTAGAGGGTGCGCCCCGTCGAGCGCTTCGACAGCTCGGAGGCCAGCTTGACCCGCTGGGCCTCGCCACCGGACAGCGTCGGGGCCGGCTGGCCGAGGCGGACGTAGCCGAGGCCGACGTCGACGAGGGTCTGCAGGTGCCGGGCGATCACCGGCTGGGCGGCGAAGAAGCCGAGCGCCTCCTCGCAGGACAGGTCGAGCACCTCGGCGATGTTCTTGCCGCGCCACAGCACCTCGAGGGTGTCGCGGTTGTAGCGAGCCCCTTTGCACACCTCGCAGGGGACGTAGACGTCCGGAAGGAAGTGCATCTCGATCTTGAGGGTGCCGTCGCCCGAGCATGCCTCGCAGCGGCCGCCGGACACGTTGAAGGAGAACCGGCCGGGCTGGTAGCCCCGGACCTTCGCCTCCTGGGTCTGGGCGAACAGCTTGCGGATGTGGTCGAACACGCCCGTGTAGGTGGCCGGGTTCGAGCGGGGGGTGCGGCCGATGGGCGACTGGTCGATGTCGATCACCTTGTCGACGAGGTCGGCCCCGTCGATCGCCCGGTGCCGGCCGGGCACGGTCCGGGAGCGGTAGATGCGCTGGGCGAGCGCCCGGTGGAGGATGTCGTTGACGAGCGTCGACTTGCCCGAGCCGGACACGCCGGTGACGGCGACGAAGCAGCCGAGCGGAAAGGCGACGTCGAGGCCGTGCAGGTTGTGCTCGCGTGCCCCGCGCACCACGATCGCCCCGTTGGCCGGCGGGCGGCGACGCTCGGGCACCTCGATGCGCAGCTCCCCCGACAGGTAGCGGCCGGTGAGCGAGGTGGTGCTGGCGAGCAGCCCCTGCACGTCGCCCGAGTACACGACCTCGCCGCCGTGCTCGCCGGCGCCCGGCCCGATGTCGACGACGTGGTCGGCCACCTGGATGGTCTCCTCGTCGTGCTCGACGACGATGACCGTGTTGCCGAGGTCGCGCAGCCGCTCGAGCGTCTCGATGAGACGCTGGTTGTCGCGCTGGTGGAGTCCGATCGACGGCTCGTCGAGCACGTAGAGCACCCCGACGAGCCCGCTGCCGATCTGGCTGGCGAGGCGGATCCGCTGGGCCTCCCCCCCGGCGAGCGTGCCGGCGGCCCGGTCGAGGGTGAGGTAGTCGAGGCCCACGTCGAGCAGGAACTGGAGGCGGGCCCGGATCTCCTTGAGGACGCGCTCGGCGATCAGCAGGTCCCGCTCGGACAGGGCCAGCCCACCGAGCCGCTCGGACGCCGTGCCGATGGCGAGGGAGCACAGCTCGGCGATGTTCAGCTCGCCGACCGTCACCGCCAGCGACTCCGGCTTGAGCCGCGAGCCCCCGCAGGCCGGGCAGGGCACCTCGCGCATGTAGCCCTCGATCTGCTCCCGCTGGAAGTCCGACTCGGCCTCCCCGTGACGGCGCTGCAGCCAGGGCACGACGCCCTCGTAGGCGACGTCGTAGTTGCGCAGGGTGCCGTAGCGGTTGCGGTAGGTGACGTGCACCCGCTTGTTGGCGGTGCCGTAGAGGACCACCTTGCGCTGCGCCTTCGTGAGCCGCTCCCAGGCCGTTCCCATGGCGAAGCCGTTCGCCTCGGCGACGGCCGTGAGGACCCGGGTGAAGTACTCGGTGCGCGACCCCGCCCACGGGGCGACCGCCCCCTCGGCGAGGGAGAGCTCCGGGTTCGGCACGACGAGGTCGGGGTCGACCTCGAAGCGCGTCCCGAGCCCGGCACAGGTGGGACAGGCACCGTAGGGCGAGTTGAACGAGAAGCTGCGCGGCGCCAGCTCGTCGAACGACCGCCCGCAGCTCGCGCAGGCGAGGTGCTGGGAGAACGTCAACCGGTCCGCCTCGCCGCCGGCCGCCGGCTCGTCGACGAGGTGGATCTCGGCGACCCCCTCGGCCAGGCGCAGCGCCGTCTCGAGGGAGTCGGTCAGGCGGCGCTCGATGCCGTCGCGCCGGACGAGCCGGTCGACGACGACCTCGATGGAGTGCTGCTCGTAGCGGGCCAGGCTGACCGACGACCGCTCGGCGAGGTCGACGAGCTCGCCGTCGACCCGCACCCGGGCGAAGCCCTGCTTGGCCAGGTCGTCAAGGAGGGCGTCGTACTCGCCCTTGCGCCCGCGCACCACCGGTGCCAGCACGAGGAAGCGGGTCCCCTCGGCCAGCTCCATCACCTGGTCGACGATCTGCTGCGGGCTCTGCCGGCTGACCGGACGGCCGCAGCCCGGGCAGTGCGGGATGCCGATCCGGGCGTAGAGGAGGCGCAGGTAGTCGTACACCTCGGTCACCGTGCCGACGGTCGAGCGGGGGTTGCGCGACGACGACTTCTGGTCGATCGAGATGGCCGGCGACAGCCCCTCGATGAAGTCGACGTCCGGCTTGTCCATCTGGCCGAGGAACTGCCGGGCGTACGAGGACAGCGACTCGACGTAACGGCGCTGGCCCTCGGCGTAGATCGTGTCGAAGGCCAGCGACGACTTGCCCGAGCCGGAGAGCCCGGTGAACACCACGAGCCGGTCACGGGGCAGCTCGAGGGAGACGTTCTTCAGGTTGTGCTCGCGCGCGCCGCGCACCACGAGGAGGTCGTGCATGGGTCCCGGCACCCTATCGGCTCGCCGGTCGGCGTCGACCACTGCTCGGCTCAGCCAACCTCTCGGAGCTCCCGCTTCAGGGTGCGCACCTCGTCGCGAAGGCGCGCCGCGTACTCGAAGCGCAGCTCGGCGGCCGCCAGGCGCATCTCTGCCTCGAGGGTGTCCACGAGGCGGCGCAGCTCGTCGCCCGCCAGCTCGCTCGGGTCGTCGGGCAGGGCGACCCCGGCGTGCTCGGCCGCCCGCCGTCCCGTGCGCCGGGCGCGGTCGGACCGGCCGTGGTGGCCGGTCGGCAGCGGCGCACCCTTTGCCTCGACGAGCTCCCCCGTCCCGGCCGCCGCACGGAACTGGGCCACGAGGTCGGTCACCGCCTTACGGATCGTCTGCGGGTCGATCCCGTGCGCCTCGTTGTGCGCCTGCTGCAGCGCCCGGCGCCGCTCCGTCTCGGAGATGGCGGCGCGCATCGAGTCGGTGATCACGTCCGCGTACAGGATGACCCGGCCGCCGACGTTGCGGGCCGCACGCCCCATCGTCTGGATGAGCGACGTGGCCGAGCGGAGGAACCCCTCCTTGTCGGCGTCCAGGATGGCGACGAGCGACACCTCCGGCAGGTCGAGCCCCTCACGCAGCAGGTTGATCCCGACGAGCACGTCGAACTCGCCGAGGCGCAGGTCGCGTACGATCTCGATGCGCTCGATCGTGTCGATGTTCGAGTGCAGGTACCGCACCCGGACCCCCGACTCGAGCAGGTAGTCGGCGAGATCCTCGGCCATCTTCTTGGTCAGCGTCGTCACGAGCACCCGCTCGCCCTTCGCCACGGTCGCCTCGATCTCGGCCAGCAGGTCGTCGATCTGGCGCTTCGTCGGCTTCACGACCACGGCCGGGTCGAGCAGACCGGTCGGCCGGACGATCTGCTCGGCCACCACCGTCGACACCTCGAGCTCGTAGGACGACGGGGTCGCCGACATGAAGATCACCTGGTTCAGCCGCTCCTCGAGCTCCGCGAAGCGCAACGGCCGGTTGTCCAGGGCCGAGGGCAGGCGGAACCCGTGCTCCACCAGCACCTCCTTGCGGGACCGGTCCCCGGCGTACTGGCCGTGCAGCTGGGGGACGGTCACGTGGCTCTCGTCGATCACGAGCAGCCAGTCCTTCGGGAAGTAGTCGAGCAGGGTGAACGGCGGGTCGCCGGCGCTGCGCCCGTCGAGGTGGCGCGAGTAGTTCTCGATGCCGTTGCACGTGCCCACCTCGGCCAGCATCTCGAGGTCGTGCTCGGTGCGCATCCGCAGCCGCTGCGCCTCGAGCAGCCGGCCGTCGCCCTCGAGCTCGCGCAGGCGCTCGCCGAGCTCCACCTCGATCGAGGCGATCGCCCGGCGCATCCGCTCGTCGCCGGCCACGTAGTGCGACGCCGGGAACACGACGAGCTCGTCCAGCTCGCCGAGCAGCTCGCCGGTCAGGGCGTCGAAGCGGGTGATCCGCTCGATCTCGTCGCCGAACAGCTCGACCCGTACGGCCGTCTCCTCGTAGGCCGGGTGCAGCTCGAGGGTGTCCCCCCGCACCCGGAAGCGTCCGCGCACGAGGTTGAGGTCGTTGCGCTCGTAGTGCATCTCGACCAGCCGGCGCAGCACGTCCCGCTGGTCGTGGGACTCGCCCGGGTGCAGCACGAGGATCCGCCCCTCGTACTCCTCCGGCGAGCCGAGGCCGTAGATGCACGAGACCGAGGCCACGACGATCGTGTCCCGGCGCGTCAGCAGGCTCGCCGTCGCCGAGTGGCGCAACCGGTCGATCTCGTCGTTGATCGACGAGTCCTTCTCGATGTAGGTGTCCGTCTGCGGCAGGTACGCCTCGGGCTGGTAGTAGTCGTAGTAGGACACGAAGTACTCGACGCGGTTCTCCGGAAAGAACTCGCGCAGCTCGCCGGCGAGCTGGGCGGCGAGCGACTTGTTCGGCGCCAGCACGAGGCTCGGTCGCTGGGCCGCCTCGATGGTCCAGGCGATCGTGGCGCTCTTGCCCGACCCGGTGATCCCGAGCAGGGTCAGGAAGCGCTCACCCCGGCCGAGACCGTCGGAGAGCTGCGCGATCGCCTTCGGCTGGTCGCCGGAGGGCGAGAACTCGGAGACGACGCGGAAGGGGGGCACGGGAGCATCGTACCGAGGGGGTGCGCGCTCGCTCCCGGCGACGGTCAGGCCGTCAGGCGGCGCGCCTCCAGGCGGGCCTCGACGGCCGTCGCGCCGGCGCGGGTGACCCGGTAGGCAGCCTTGCCGTCGACCTCGGAGACGACCTCGACGAGGTCGGTGCCCTCGTAGACGAGGCCGACGCCGTCGTCGGTGGCATAGGCATCCGGCAGGGTGCCGTCGGCGACGAGGGCCTGGAGGAGGGGGCGGCGGCGGGCCTCGGAGTCGTAGTGGACGCCGTTCGCGTACGGGAGGAGCCCGAGCCCGTTCGTGACGGGCGCCAGCTCCGGGCCGAAGGAGTCGGTGGTGCCGCCGACATGCCAGCACAGGGAGCCGGCGGACACCCCGCCGAGCACGACGCCGGCACGCCAGGCCGACGCCATGGCGGCGTCGAGGCCGTGCAGGCGCCACAGGGCCAGCAGGTTGGCCACGCTGCCGCCGCCCACCCAGACGGCGTCGCAGCTGCCGACGTAGTCGGCGAGGTCGGCCGACGGCGGCATCGGGAACAGGTTGCAGTGCCGGACCACCACCCCGACCGCCTCGCCGGCCTCCGACAGCTGGGCGTTGCGCCAGCGCTCGTCGCCCATGGCGGTGCCGACATGGCAGAGCACGGGCGCCCGGCCGGTGACGCCGGCGCGCTCGAGCAGGTGGTGGAGGAGCGGGCCGAAGCCGTACAGGGTGCGCTCGCCACGCACGAGGCCGCCCGAGGTGGCGACGATGGTCGGCCGGTCAGCAGGCACGGCCGCCCCCCGCCCCGGCGGGCCGCCCCGCCCGAAGGTCCTCGATCCAGGACCACGCCCGGGCGACCATCGCGTCGAGCTCGTCGCGGGTCCCGAGGTTCTCGATGACGAAGTCGGCGAGGCGCATGCGGGCGAGCCGGTCGCCCTGTGCCGCCATGCGCGCCCGGGCGTCGTCGGGGTCCATGTGGCGGTGGCGCACGAGCCGGTCGAGGGCGACCTCCTCTGGGACGTCGACGACGAGCACGCCGTCGACCCGGGCGGTCGGGGCGCCGTCGGGTCCGCGCAGCAACGGGAGGTCGAGCACGATCACGTCGTCGCTGTCGGCGTGCGCCGCCAGCACCTCGTCGGTCGCCCGGCGGACGACCGGGTGGACGATGGCCTCGAGCGCCGCAAGTGCCGCCGGGTCGTGGAACACGACGGCCGCCAGGCGGGCCCGGTCGATCGGGGGCGGCACCGGGCCGCCGGCGGGCGACCGAGCCGGCTCGGGGTCGCCGGCACCCGGTCCCGGGAGCGGGCCCGGGGTCCGGACGAGGACGTCCGCGCCGAAGCGGGCAACCACGGCCCCGTACCCCGGGCCGCCCGGGTCGAGGGCCGCCCGGGCGAGCGCGTCGGCGTCGACGACGACGGCGCCGCGCCGCCCGAGCAATCCGGCGACGGTCGACTTGCCGGCACCGATGCCACCGGTGCAGGCGATGACCAGCAGGTCAGGACTCGGCGGTCGCGTCCGGCTCCGCGGCGTCGGCCGGCACGGCGTCGGCCGGCGCAGCATCGGCCGGAACGGCGTGGGCCGGCGCAGCATCGGCCGGCACGGCGTCGGCCTGCGCAGCGTCGGCCGGCCCGCCAGCGGGGGCGTCGTCTGCAGCTGAGTCGGCCCCCTCAGCCGGGTGCTCGACGGCCTCGCCGGCGAAGTCGGCCCAGGCGGCCTGCGCCTCGGTCTCAGGGGTGAACTCGGCGGCCTGGTAGTCGAAGCCGCCGATGTAGTTGCCCTCGGCGTCGTAGGCGTGCTCGCCGAACGCCTCGCGGTACTCCTCGGCCACCTCGCCGCCCTCGGCGGCCTGCTTGATGGACAGGCTGATCCGGCGGCGCTGGAGGTCGATGTCGATGATCTTCACCCACAGCTCCTCGCCGGGGCTGACCACCTGCTCGGGCAGGTCGACGTGGTGGGCGGCCATCTCCGAGATGTGGACGAGACCCTCGATGCCGTCGCCCACCTGGACGAAGGCGCCGAAGGGGACGAGCTTGGTGATGCGGCCGTACACGAGCTCGCCGACCCGGTGGGCGCTGGCGAACTCCTGCCAGGGGTCGGACTGGGTGGCCTTCAGCGAGAGGCTGATCCGCTCCTTGTCCAGGTCGACGTCGAGCACCTGGACGGTGACCTCGTCGCCGACCGACACCACCGAGGAGGGGTGGTCGACGTGCTTCCAGGACAGCTCGGAGACGTGGACGAGGCCGTCCATGCCACCGAGGTCGACGAAGGCGCCGAAGTTGACCACCGACGACACCGTGCCCTTGCGGACCTCGCCCGGCTTCAGGTTGACGAGGAACTCGCCACGCTGCTCCTTCTGGGTCTCCTCGAGCCAGGCCCGGCGCGACAGGACGACGTTGTTGCGGTTCTTGTCGAGCTCGATGATCTTGGCCTCGAGCGTCTTGCCGACGTAGGGCTGCAGGTCGCGGACCCGGCGCAGCTCGACGAGCGAGGCCGGCAGGAAGCCGCGCAGGCCGATGTCCAGGATGAGGCCGCCCTTGACGACCTCGATGACCTGGCCCTTGACGACCCCGTTGGCCTCCTTGGTCGTCTCGATCTGGCCCCAGGCCCGCTCGTACTGGGCGCGCTTCTTGGAGAGGACGAGGCGGCCCTCCTTGTCCTCCTTCTGGAGGACGAGCGCCTCGACGTCGTCGCCGACGGACACGATCTCGTGCGGGTCGACGTCGTGGCGGATCGAGAGCTCGCGGGCCGGGATGACGCCCTCGGACTTGTAGCCGATGTCGAGGAGGACCTCGTCCTTGTCCACCTTCACGACCGTCCCCGAGACGAGGTCGCCGTCGTCGAAGTCCACGATGGTCTGCGCAACGGCGTCGTCGAAGGAGAGGCTGCCGAGGTCGTCCTCGACCACCTGGCGAGGGATGTAGTTGCCTTCGGCATCGAACGTGCCGTAGGCCTCCTCTGCTCGGGTGGCGACGGCGGTGGGCGCGCCGCCACTCGTCGGCGCGTCGCTCGGGTAGGTCGTGGGATCGGACATGGGTGGGGTTCGCCTTCGAGGTGCTCGTCGGACAGGTGAACCGCGATGCTACACCCGGGTCTCAGCCCTGCTTCGCGTCCGCCCACGTCGGGCCCCAGGCCAGGTTGACCTCGAGCGGCACCGAGAGAGGGAATGCGGCGCGCATCGCCTGGAGGGTGTGGGCCTCCAGCTCGGCCTGCTCGCCGTCGGGGACCTCGACGACGATCTCGTCGTGCACCTGGAGCACGATCCGGGCGGCGAGGCGCCGCTCCTCGATGGCGGCGTCGAGCCGGACGAGGGCCACCTTGAACAGGTCGGCGGCGAGCCCCTGGATGCCGGCGTTCATCGCCTGACGCTCGGCCGCCTGCCGGACGCGGAAGTTGTCGGAGGCCAATTCGGGGAGGTAGCGGCGCCGGCCGAGGGCGGTCTCGGTGAAGCCCCGCCTGCGGGCCTCGACGACGGTGTCCTCCATGTAGGCCCGGACGGCCGGGAAGGCGGTGAAGTACTGGGCGAGGATGGCGGCGGCCTCGTCGACGGGGATGGCGAGCCGCTGGGCGAGACCGTAGGCCTCCATGCCGTAGGCGAGGCCGTAGGAGACCATCTTCGCCTTGGCCCGCTGCGCCGGGGTGACGGCGTCGGGGGCCACCCCGAAGATGGCGGCGGCGGTCGTGGCGTGGATGTCCTGGCCGGTCGAGAAGGCGGCGAGGAGCCCGGGGTCGCCCGACAGGTGGGCGATGACGCGCAGCTCGATCTGGTTGTAGTCGGCCACCAGCAGCAAGGTGCCCGGTGGGGCGACGAACGCCTCCCGGAAGCGCCGTCCCTCGGGGGTGCGGACGGGGATGTTGTGCAGGTTGGGCTGGTCCGACGACAGGCGGCCGGTGCGGGCGACGGTCTGGTTGAAGCTGGCGTGGATGCGGCCGTCGGCGGCCACCTCGGCGAGGAGGCCGTCGCCGTAGGTGGAGCGGAGCTTCTCCACCTCGCGGTAGCGGAGCAGGGTCTCGACGAGCGGGTGCTCGTCGCGCAGCTTCTCGAGGGTGGCGGCGTCGGTCGAGTAGCCGGTCTTGGTCCGCCGCTGCGGCTTGAGGGCGAGCTTGTCGTACAGGACGACGCGCAGCTGGGTGGTCGAGTTGACGTTGAACGGCTCGCCGGCGAGCGCCTGCACCTCGGCCTCGAGGGCGGCGGCGTCGTGGGTGAGCTCGTCGCCGATCGCCTTCAGCCGGTCCCGGTCGACGGCGATGCCGGCGACCTCCATACGGGCGAGGACGCGCACGAGCGGTCGCTCCACCTCCTCCCACAGGCGGCGCTCGCCGACCTCGTCGAGCCCCTCGGCGAGCCGCCGGGCGAGCGCCCCGACGACGCTGGCCCGCTCGCCGGCCGCCTCGGCCGGCGAGACGGCGGTGGCGTCGAGGTCGAAGCCGAGCTGGCCACCGGCCGCCTCGCTCGTGGCGGGCGCCACCAGGCCGAGCCTGCCGGCGACCTGGTCGAGCGACGCCTGGCCCTCGGCCGGGTCGACGAGGTAGGCGGCCACGGCCGTGTCGAGGTCGAGCCCGGTCAGGTCGATGCCGAGGGGCAGGAGGACGCGCAACAGCTCCTTCACCCGGTGTCCGACGACCCGGCGAGCCCCGCCGGTGCCGGCCCGGAGGGCGTCGGCGAGGGCCGCCCGGACCGCTGCCGCTTCGAGCAGGTGGCCGGGGAGGTAGCCGACCTGGTCCCGCCCGACGACGAGGACGGCGAGGCCCTCGAGGGGCGACCGGCCGGGCGGGCCGGACCAGCTCGGCTCGACCACGACCGGGCCGGGAGCGGCGGCCGCCTCGGCGAGGAGGGCGAGGGCACCGGCCGGGTCGAGGACGGTGACCGGCAGGGCGGTGGGGCCGGCCGGGGCGGGGCCGACCTGGGTGGGGCCGACGGCGGGGTCGAGCGGTCCGGCGGGGCCCCCGGCGGAGCGGCCGAGCTGGTCGAGCACGCCGAGCAGGCGCTCGCGCGGGGCACGCAGCTCGAGCAGGTCGAACAGCCGGCCGAGCGCCTCCCGGTCCTCCTGACCGAGCCCGAGGGCGCCGGGGTCGAGCTCGAGCGGCACGTCGCGCACGGCCGGGGTGAGCTGAAGGTTGCGGCGCACCTGTGCCTCGCAGTCGGCCAGCGAGGCCCGCAGCTTCGGAGTGCAGGTGGCCAGGCCGGCGTACAGGGCGTCGACGTCGCCGTAGGTGACGACGAGCTTCGCCGCCGTCTTCTCCCCGACCCCGGGCACGCCGGGAAGGTTGTCGGACGGGTCGCCCCGGAGGGCGGCGAGGAACGGGTACTGCGCCGGTGGAACCCCGGTGCGCTCGGCGATGCCTGCCTCGTCGTACAGGACGTAGTCGCTGACGCCGCGGCGGTTGTACAGGACCCGCACGTGCGGGTCGGCCACGAGCTGGAAGGCGTCGCGGTCGCCCGTTACCACCACCACGTCGTCGCCGCCGGCGGCGAGGGTGCCGGCGACCGTGG
The DNA here is from genome assembly GCA_021809425.1 of Actinomycetes bacterium. Classification (GTDB taxonomy): domain Bacteria; phylum Actinomycetota; class Acidimicrobiia; order Acidimicrobiales; family Bog-793; genus JAKBAA01. The sequence goes on from JAKBAA010000006.1 coordinate 42,058, forward strand.
CAAGGACGTCGTCGGCCTCGAACCCGGCGGCGTCGAGGGCCGGCACCCCGAGGGCGGTGACGAACTGGCGGATCAGCCCGAGCTGCTGGCGGAGCGGCTCGGGGGTCGGCGGCCGCCCGGCCTTGTAGTCGGGGGCGAGCTCGTCCCGGAAGGTCGGCTCGGACCGGTCGAAGGCGACGGCCATCCCGTCGGGGCGGAAGTCGCCGAGCAGCTTGGTGACCATCGACACGAACCCGTACACCGCCTGGGTCTCCTGGCCCGACGACGTCCGCATGCCGGCCTCCTGGAGGGCGAACCACGCTCGGTAGGCGAGCGAGTGACCGTCGAGGAGCAGGTAGGTCGCCATGCCCCGATGCTACGAGCCCCCCGGAGGCAACGCCCCGGCGGCGGTACCATCGTGACGATGCCCCCCGGCTTCCACCCGCCGCTCGAGGAGTACCTCGAGACGATCTACGGGCTCGTCGAGGAGGGCGTCCCGGTCATCCAGGCCCGCCTCGTCGAGCGGCTCGGGCACAGCCCGCAGGCGGTGTCCGAGATGGTCCAGCGCCTGGCCGCCGACGGCTACCTGGCGCGCTCGGGGCGTGGCCTGCTGCTGACCGAGGCCGGCCGGGCCGAGGCCGAGCGGGTGGTGCGCCGGCACCGCCTGGCCGAGCGCTTCCTCGTCGAGGTGGTCGGGCTGCCCTGGCACCAGGCCCACGTCGAGGCCGGACGGTGGGAGCACGTCATCTCCGACGACGTCGAGCGGCGCTTCGCCGAGATCCTCGGCCACCCGGCCACGTGCCCCCACGGCAACCCCATCCCGGGCGAGGCCCGGGACGAGACGCCCCAGGTGGCCCTCGCCGAGGTCGCTCCCGGCGAGCGGCTGCGGCTGGCACGCATCACCGAGAAGGTGGAGACCGACCACGACGCCCTCGTCTACCTCAACCGCCACGGCCTCGTCCCGGGACGCTCGGCGCGGGTCCAGTCGGTGGCCCCCGACGGCACCACCATCCTGGAGCTCGAGCCGGTACCGGTCGGCCTGGCGTTCCTGGCCAGCCAGTCGGACGGCGCCGACACGGTGGCCCTCGGGGCCGAGCTGTGCCGTGAGCTGTACGTCAACGCCCTCTCCGACCCCCACCGGGCCGGGACGCCCGCGGGGGCGGGCGCCGGGGCGGCCTAGCGGCCCGGGCCAGCGGCCCGAGCTGGCGGGAGGGCCGGAGCTGGCGGCCCGAGCTGGCGGGAGGGCCGCTAGGGTGCGAGGCCGCCCTCGACGACCTCACGGGCGATCGCCCGCATGGTCGTGCGGCGGCGCATGGCGCTGTCACGGATGAACGTGAACGCCTCCGACTCGGACAGGGCCTGGTCGTCCATCAGGCGGCCCTTGGCCCGGTCGACCCAGCGGCGCGTCTCGAGCTGCTCCTCGAGGCCCTGCTTGTCGTCGGCCAGCGAGGCGTTCTCGGCCTCGAGCGCCTGCAGCTCGGCGAAGCGGCCGAGGGCGACCTCGATCGCCGGCAGCAGCTCCTCCTTCTGGAAGGGCTTCACCAGGTAGGCGAGGACCCCGGCGTCGCGGGCCTGCTCGACGAGGTCACGCTGGCTGAAGGCCGTCAGGACGAGGACAGCGGTGCGCGGGCCCTGCTGGATCTGGCGGGCGGCAGCCAGGCCGTCGAGCCCGGGCATCTTGATGTCGAGCACGACGAGATCGGGCTGGAGCTGGCGGACGAGCTCGACGGCCTCGTCGCCCCGGCCGGTCTCGCCGACGACCTCGAAGCCCTCCTCCTCGAGGGTCTCCCGCAGGTCGAGCCGCACGATGGCCTCGTCCTCGGCGATCACGACCGTCCGCGCCAACCTGCTCCCCTTCCTGCGCCGACGGCGCGCCCTGCGGCGCCGTGGCGCCGATGCGCACAATGTAGGCCGCCCGACCGGCTCCCGGGCGAACCGCCGGGCGACGGGCGCGACGGCCGGTCAGGCGAGCGGCACCAGCAGGTCGTCCAGGGCGACGTCCTGGGCGGCCTCCAGCTCGGCCAGCTGCTCGCGCGCCCCTGCCAGGGCGCTGGCGGCGGCCTCCACCTCCCGCCGGGCCGCCTCGAGGGCGCGCTGGGCCCCCGGGGTCTCCGCCGCCAGGGCGCGCCGGCGGGCCTCCTCGGCGCCGCGGCGGGCGGCGTCCAGGTGGGCGCCGAGGACGCCGGCGAGCTCGCGGGCGACGGCGAGGGCGGCGTGGGCCTCGAACAGGCGGCGCTCGGCGCGCAACCGGCGCAGCTCGGGCTGGGCACGCATCGGCCCATCGTACGCTGCCGACCTGCTCAGCGGCTCGCGCCGGTCCCTGGTCGGCGGCCCGGCTCGACGGCGCCGGCGAGGCGACCCCCGGCGGCGGCGAGCGCCGCGGCGAGCGGGCGGCGTCCGACGCCCGGGCCCGGCGGCACCGCCAGCTCGCCGTCGACCACCACGTGCGGCTCGGTCAGGTCGCCGGCGAAGTACCGGTCGCTCCCCCCGAGGTCGCCCGGGAGGTCGAAGGCGGGCAGGGCGGCCACGGCCAGGCTGGCGGCCCGCCCGAGCCCGGTCTCGAGCATCCCGCCGAGCGCGCACGACCACCCGAGCTGGCGGGCCCGACCGGCCAGGCGGGCGGCGGCGAGCAGGCCGCCGGAGGGGCCCGGCTTCACCACGAGGCCACGCCCGGCGCCGAGGGCCGCCGCCGCCTCCAGCTGGCCGATCGTGCGGACGGCCTCGTCGAGCAGGACCGGCGTCTCGAGATCGGCCGCCAGCCGGCCGTGGCCGACGAGGTCGTCCGGGTCGAGCGGCTGCTCGATCGCCGCCAGGCCCAACCGGTCGAGCAGGCGAAGGTCGTCGGCGTCGTCCCGGTCGTCGAGGCGGTAGGTGCCGTTGGCGTCCACCACCAGCGCAACCTCCGGCAGGGCGCGCCGCACGGCGGCCACCTGGGCGGCGTGGCGACCGGGTGCCACCTTGCACTTGAGCCGGCCGTAGCCCGCTCCGACGGCGGCGGCGGCGGCCTCGACCAGGGCGGCGGCGCTCCCCTGCAGCCCGACGGTCGCCCCGGCCGGCACCCGGTCGCGGCTGGCCCCGAGCGCGTCGGCCAGCCGGCGGCCCTCGCCGCGCAGGGCGGCGTCCACCACCGCCATCTCGAGCGCCGCCTTGGCCATCCGGTGCCCCCGTACCGGCGCCATCGCCGCCAGCGCCGCCTCGGCGCTCTCGAGCGCCGTCACCGCCCCGGCCAGCCGGGCGTCGGCCAGGACCCTCGGCGCCAGGTGGTCGAGCAGCACCGGGACGACGCCGGCGGCGTGCTCCTCGCTGTAGGCCGGCTCCGCCAGCGCCACGCACTCGCCCCACCCCTCGCCCGCACCGCCCGTGCCGAACGCCCCGGCGGCCCCAATAGCCGGGTCGGCCCCGATCGCCGGGTCGGCCCCGATAGCCCCGTCCCACCCGGCCGCCGCATCTGCGACGAGCACCCGGACGAGCACCACCGGGCGGCGTGCCTCTGCGCCGAGGCCGGTGGCGAGGGGGTGGCGGAGGGTGAGCTGGGCGACGTGCACCTCGATCCGGTCGATCTGCACGCCCGATGCTTAGCCGGCGCACCGGAGCCATGCCGGCGGCGCCCGGCGCGGGTAGCCTGCCGGGGGCCGCCGTGCGCGGCCCGGCTCGGCGGCGGTGCAACGGCCGGCGGCGGGCCCGGATGGCGGAACGGCAGACGCGGCGGCCTCAAAAGCCGCTGTCCGAGAGGGCGTGCGGGTTCGAGTCCCGCTCCGGGCACGGGACCGGCGAGTGGCCGGTGGCTGTAACCGGCGGCGGTCGTGCCGGGTCGAACCCGTAGGGGTTGCGACAGATGGGCGGCCGCGCACGAGCGGGACGCGAAAGGGGCAGTTGGTTGCTGGCGTTCACCTTCCCGGGGCAAGGCTCCCAGCGGCCGGCGATGGGGGCGAGCTGGACCGGGCACGAGTCGTTCGAGCTCGTCACCCACGCCAGCGAGGTCGTCGGCCTCGACGTCGCCGCGCTGCTGCTCGAGGCAGACCAGGAGACGCTCACCCGGACGGCGAACGCCCAGCTGGCCACGTTCGTGACGAGCCTCGTGGTGCTCGACGCCGCCGAGCGGCTCGGGCTGGAGCCGGCCGCCTGCGCCGGGCACAGCCTGGGCGAGTACACCGCCCTCGTCGCCACCGGGGCGCTCACCTACGAGGACGGCCTGCGCCTCGTGTGGGAGCGCGGCGCCGCCATGCAGGACGCCGCCGACCAGCGCGCCGGCACCATGATGGCGGTGCTCGGGCTCGATGACGACGACGTGGCCGCCGCCTGCCAGCGGAGCGAGGGCGAGGCGTGGGTGGCCAACTACAACGCCCCCGGCCAGGTGGTGATCGCCGGCGACCCGGCCGCCCTGGCGGAGGTGGCCGAGATCGCGAGGTCGCTCGGGGCGAAGCGGGTGCTGGCGTTCCCGGTCGGGGGGGCCTTCCACACGCCGTTCATGACACCGGCCCGCGACCGGCTGCGCAAGGCGCTCGCCACCGTCACCTTCCACCCGGCCGAGCCGGTCGTGGTCGCCAACGTCGACGCCCGCCCGCATCCCGAGCCGGACGACTGGCCCGGGCTGCTGTCGGCCCAGCTGTGCGGCCCGGTGCGGTGGCGCCAGAGCCTCGCCACGCTGCACGGGGCCGGTGCCCGCACCTTCGTCGAGCTGGGACCGGGCGGGGTGCTGACCGGGCTCGTCAAGCGGGCGCTGCCCCCCGACGGGGTGACCGCCGTGTCGGTCGCCACGCCGGCCGACCTCGAGGGGCTGGTCGAGCGGCTAGCCGGCGCTGCGGCGGCGACGGGACGGGAGACGGCGCACGACAACGAGCGGTTCCTCATGACCGAGCGGCTCATCGTGGCGCCGGCTACCGGCCGGTTCCGGCCGGAGCCGGCGTTCGCTGCGGCGACGCCCCAGCTGCCGACCCGCCGCGACCGGGATGGCGACACCGCGGCCGCGCCGGCGGGACAGCTCCAGGTGGCGGTCGGCGACCGGGTCGGGTGGGCGGGCGAGGCCGAGATACGCTCCGCCTTCGCCGGGAGCCTCGAGGGCCTGCTCGTCCTCCCCGGCGAGCGTGTGGTCCCCGGCCAGCCGGTGGCCTGGCTGCGAGCGAGCGAGGAGCGCTGATGGGCATCGCCATCACCGGCTGGGGCACCGCCCTGCCGGACAAGGTCGTGACGAACGCCGACCTCGAGGTGCGCCTCGACACGTCCGACCAGTGGATCGTCGACCGGACCGGCATCCGGGAGCGGCGGGTCGGCGGCACGACCAGCGCCCTCGCCATCGAGGCCTGCGAGCGGGCCCTCGTGCGGGCAGGTCGCTCGGGCGACGACGTCGGCCTCGTGGTGCTCGCCACCACGACCCCCGACCAGACCATCCCGGCCTCGTCGGCGTCGATCCACCACGCCCTCGGCTGCCGGGGCGGGGCGTTCGACCTGAACGCCGCGTGCGCAGGGTTCGTGTACGCCCTCGTCACCGTCGACGCCCTCCTCCAGAAGGGTGGCGGGCGGGCGCTCGTGGTCGGCACCGACACGCTGTCACGGGTCACCGACCACGACGACCGCTCGACGGCCATCCTGTTCGGCGACGGCTCGGGCGCCGTGCTGCTCGACGCCGAGGCCGGCGGGGCGGGGCCGCTCGTGCTCGGAGCCGACCTCGGCGTGGACGGGTCGGCCGCCGGGCTGCTGTTCGCCGAGGTGGGTGGCACCATCCAGATGGAAGGTCGCGAGGTCTTCCGCCGTGCGGTGCGGGCCGAGATCGACTCGATCACGAAGGTGCTCGACACCTGCGGGATCACCCCGGACGACCTGGCCCTGTTCGTGCCGCACCAGGCCAACGTGCGGATCATCGACGCCGTCAACGAGCGGCTCGGCTTCCCGTCGGAGCGCACGGCGCTGGTGCTCGAGCGCACCGGCAACACCTCGGCCGCCTCGATCCCGCTCGCCCTGTGCGAGGCGGCCGACGCCGGCCGGCTTCGCGACGGCGACCTCGTCCTGCTCTCCGGGTTCGGCGCCGGGATGACCTGGGCCTCGGCGGTCATCCGCTGGGGCACCGCCGCTCCGGCTCGATGAGCGGGCGCGTCGCCCTCGTCACGGGCGGGTCGCGCGGCATCGGGCTGGCCTGCGCCCGGTGGCTCCAGGCGGCCGGCGACCGGGTGGCCGTGACCTACCGGACCAAGCCGCCCGAGGTCGACGGGCAGGACGGGACGGCACCGCTGCTCCCGGTGGCCTGCGACGTCACCGCTCCCGACGAGGTCGAGGCGGCCTTCGCCCAGGTGGAGGAGCGGCTCGGCAAGGTCGAGGTGCTGGTGTGCGCCGCCGGCATCGCCGACGACGGGCTGCTGCTGCGCATGAGCGACGCCCAGTGGGACGCCGTGGTCGACACCAACCTGACCGGCTGCTTCCGGGTCGTCCGTCGGGCGCTCCCGGGGATGGTGCGCGCCCGCTCCGGCCGGATCGTGCTGGTGTCGTCGGTTGTCGCCCTGCTCGGCAACGCCGGCCAGGCCAACTACTCGGCAGCCAAGGCCGGCCTCATCGGCTTCGCCCGGTCGGCCGCCCGCGAGGTGGCGTCGCGTTCGGTGACCGTCAACGTGGTGGCGCCCGGCCTGATCGACACCGATATGCTCTCGGCGCTCGGCGACGAGCGCACGGCGGCCTTCGCCGAGCGGGTTCCGCTCGGCAGGATCGGCACGCCCGACGAGGTGGCGGCCGTCGTCGGCCTGCTCTGCTCGCCCGAAGCCTCCTATGTCACGGGGGCCGTCGTCCCCGTCGACGGCGGCCTCGGCATGGGACACTGACAGCCGCTGGGCCGGCCCGACCGGCCCGCGACACGCCCGGGGGCAACGGCGCCGCCGGCACGACAAGGAGAACCAACAAGGTGGCAGACGACACGTTCGAGAAGTTCCGTGCCTGCGCGGTCGACGTGCTGCAGGTGCCGGCCGAGAAGGTCGTGCCCGAGGCGACCTTCGCCGGTGACCTCGACGCCGACAGCCTGGACCTCGTGGAGTTCGTGATGGCCCTCGAGGAGGCCTTCGAGATCACCGTCGACGAGGCCGAGCTGCAGGGTGTCGAGACGGTCGGCCAGGCGTACGAGCTCGTGACCAACAAGCTCTGATGGCCGAGCCCTTCCCGAAGCGGCGCGTCGCGGTCACCGGCCTCGGCATCCTCTCGTGCTGCGGGTCCGGCCTCGACGCCTTCTTCGGGGGGCTCTGCGGCCCGGCTCCGGCCGGGCCGCACACCGTCGTCGGCTACGACCCGACCGCCTACTTCGACGCGAAGGAGGCCCGCCAGACCGACCGCTTCGCCCAGCTGTCCATTGCCTCGGCAGCGATGGCCCTCGACGACGCCGGCGAGGTCGGCACCGACCCGCTGCGCTCCGGCGTCGTGTACGGCACCGGCGTCGGGGGGCTCGAGACGCTCCAGGAGCAGATCGGCGCCCTCATCGAGAAGGGGCCGCGGCGGGTCTCGCCGCGGCTCGTTCCGATGATGATGGCCAACGCCGGGGCCGCCGGCATCTCGATGCGCTTCGGCTGGACCGGCCCGTGCGAGACGGTCGTGACGGCGTGCGCCGCCGGCGCCCACTCGATCGGCAACGCCTACCGGCTCATCGCCTACGGGCGCTGCGACGCCGTCATCGCGGGCGGCGCCGAGGCGGCGATGACCCCGGTCGGCGGCCGGCCGGCCGTCGGGGAGGTGGCGTTCGCCAACATGACGGCGCTGTCGACGAGCGGCGTCTCGCGCCCCTTCGACCGCCGGCGCGACGGGTTCGTCCTCGCCGAGGGGGCGGCCACCCTCGTGCTCGAGGAGCTGGAGCACGCCCGGGCCCGGGGCGCACGGATCTACGCCGAGCTGCTCGGCGCCGCCTCGACGGCCGACGCCCACCACATCACGGCCCCCTCCCCCGACGGGACCGGCGCCGTCGCCTGCATGGAGCTCGCCCTCGCCGATGCCGGGCTGTCGCCGGGCGAGGTGGCCCACGTGAACGCCCACGGCACCTCGACCCCGCTCAACGACCTGGCCGAGGCGCAGGCCATCCGCAAGGTCTTCGGCGCCTCCGCACCGCCGGTGACCTCGATCAAGGGCGTCACCGGGCACGCCCTCGGTGCCGCCGGGGCGATCGAGGCGGTGGCGGTGGCCCTCACGATCGACCGCCGCCTCATCCCGCCGACCGCCGGCCTCGAGGAGGTCGACCCGGAGATCGAGCTCGACCTCGTGCGCCAGCCACGCCCGTTCCAGCCGGGTCCGGTGCTGTCCAACAACTTCGGGTTCGGCGGGCACAACGGGTGCCTCGTCCTCGGCCCGGTCGCACCCTGACGGGCGCCACCGACCGCCCGGGCGACGCCGGGGACCTCGCCGTCGGCGCCTTCCGGGAGGACGGGCCGTGGCTCGTCGAGCCCGACCGGCTCCGCTGGCGGGTCGGCCTGGCGGAGGTCCGCCGGCACACCCATGCCGAGGTGCCGGGCCTCATCCGCCGGCGCCGCCTGCCGCCGGCGCGGCGCATGGCGACGGTCTCCTGGCACATCGGCCTGGCCCTCGCCGGCTGGTACCTGCGCGACCGGCGCTGCGGGCGGGAGCGCTCCCGCGCCGGCCTGTCGCGGCGGCTGCGGCGTGCCTTCCAGGCACTTGGCCCCACCTACATCAAGCTCGGCCAGGTCCTCTCCTCGGGCGAGGGCATCTTCCCGCCCGAGCTGGTCGCCGAGTTCAAGCTGCTCCGCGACCGGGTGCCGGCCGAGGACTTCGCCACCGTGCGGGCCACCGTCGAGGCCGATCTCGGTCGGCGCCTCGAGGAGGTGTTCGCCTTCTTCGACCCGACCCCGCTCGCCGCCGCCTCCATCGCCCAGGTCCACCCGGCGCGCCTGGCCGACGGCACCGACGTCGTCGTCAAGGTCCAGCGCCCACGCGTCGCCCAGCTCGTGCGGGACGACCTCGCCGCCATGAGCTACCTCGCGCCCCACCTGGTCGGCCGCATCCCGATCGCCGTGCTGGCCAACCCGCCGGCCCTCATCGAGCTGTTCGCCGAGACCATCGTCGAGGAGCTCGACTTCCGCCTCGAGGCGGAGAACATGCTGGACATCGCCGGCATCCTCGTCCGGACCGGGCAGCGGGCGATCGTCGTGCCCCGCCCGCACCCCCGCCTCGTCACCCCGCGCGTCCTCGTCATGGAGCGGCTCGACGGCTTCGCCTGGGACGAGGTCGGGGCCATGCGGGCGGCCGGCATCGACACCGAGGCGGTCCTGCGGGCCGGGGTCGTCTCCTTCCTCGAGGGTGCCCTCCTCTACGGGGTGTTCCACGGCGACCTGCACGGCGGCAACCTGTTCGTCCAGCGCGACGGGCGGGTGGCCCTGCTCGACTTCGGGATCACCGGCCGCCTCGACGAGACCCGCCGCCTCGCCTTCCTGCGCCTCGTGATGGGCGGCACCATGAACGACGTCCGCTCCCAGGTGGTCGCCCTACAGGCCCTCGGCGCCCTCCGCCCCGACGCCGACGTCGACCAGGTGATCGCCGACCTCCACCTCGACGCCGCGCCGACCGACGTCACCCAGCTGACCGCCGAGGAGCTCACGGCGCAGCTGCGAGACCTCACGCGCCAGCTCCTCGCCTACGGGGCGAAGCTGCCGAAGGAGCTCATGCTGTTCGTCAAGGACATCCTGTTCCTCGACGGCGCCGTCGCCGCCTTCGCCCCCGACGTCGACCTGCTCGGCGAGATCGCCGGGATCGCCACCTACTTCGCCAGCCGCCACGGCGGCCGGATCGCCGACGACATCGGGGTGGACCCCCGCCAGCAGGCCGTCGACCTCGACGGCGTGCGGTCGTCGCTCGGTGTCGGCAGCGACATCGAGCGCCTCAGCTACCGGGACCTCCAGGAACGGCGGGCCACCCTGCGCCGCAAGCTCGGCCCGGACCGGTGACCGATGACCAGGCCGGCGACCCGGCCGGCGACCCGCCGCCGGCACCGGCCCGGACCGCCACCCGGTTGCGCCGTGGCCGGTGCCGCGGCGCGCTCGGTGCCGCCGTCGCCGCCATGGCGATCCTGGTCGGCACCGTCGCCACCCCGGCCGAGGTGGGCACGGCCACCGGGGCGGCGCCCCCGACCGGCGGCATCCTGCTCGCCCTCGGGGACTCGCTGGCCGCCGGCTACCAGCCGACCGACGGCCGCCGGCTGCCGCCCACGAGCCCGTCGAGCGGGCTACCCGACCAGGGCTACCCGGGCGGCTACGCCCGCGCCGTGGCGGCCGCCGAGCACCTCCACCTCGTCGACCTCGCCTGCCCGGGCGAGACCACCGCCAGCTTCGCCGGCCGGCCGGCCCAGCCGGCCTGCGCCACCCTCTACCGCGCCGCCACCGGCGCCCGGTCCCAGCTCGGCGCCGCGCTCGCCTTCCTGGCCACCCACCGCGGCACCGTCCGGCTCGTCACGATCGACCTCGGGGCGAACGACGTCGTCGGCTGCCAGTCCGGGAGCACCGTGTCGCTCTCCTGCGTACGCGCCACCACCGTGCGCGTCCGGGCGCGCCTCGACCACGACCTCGCCCGCCTCGCCGCCGCCCTCCACGCCGACGACCCGACCGCCCGGCTCGCCGGCATGACCTACTACGACCCGTTCCTCGCCCTCGCCTACCAGCCGGGCGGGCTGGCCGGGCTGGCCGAGGCGGCGTTCAGCCTCGCCGCCGTGGGCACCTTCGATGCCGCCCTCACCACCGTGTACCGGGCGCACGGTGCCGTCGTCGCCGACGTCGCCGGCGCCTTCGACACGGGCAGGTCGCGCCCGGTCGAGACCTACCGGGGGGTCCGCCTCGCCCTCGACGCGGCCGTCGTCTGCCGGCTCACCTGGATGTGCCCCCTCCCCCACCACGCCACGCCGGACATCCACCCGACGACCGCCGGCTACGCCCGCATCGCCGCCGCCTTCGTGGCCGCCCTCCGGCGCGCACCCGCCCGCTAGCCTTCCTTCCGGCCCGGGCCGTCTCGGGAGCCCCGCTCCCCTCGTCTGCTGCGCAGCGTCCCCCGCCCTGTCGGAGGAACCTGCGCCCTCCGAAGGAGCGTTCCGTGTCCTTGCATCCCGACCTCGTCGCGGTGGAGACCCTCCGAGCCCACCTCCCGTCCTTCGCCGGGCCGTACCTCGAGCTCGCCGCCGACTACGGCGAGGACCTCACCGCCCAGGTGGTCTTCCACGAGCTCGCCGATCTCGTGGCGGCGGCGCTGCGCACCGGGACCCACGAGCGGTTCCTCGAGGAGGCCTTCGACGCCCTCGAGCACGTCGCCGCCCTCGAGCGGGCCGACGCCGTCGAGGCGGTCGGGCTCTGCTTCCTCGGCGCCCTCCCGGACGAGGTGCTGGCGCTCGCCGACACCTACCTCGGGCCACGAACCGAGGCCATGCTCGACGCGCTGCTCGAGGGGACGCTCGACCTGGAGGGCTGAAGCCGGCGGTCGCCCTCGCGTCAGGCGCGCAGGATCGCCCCGAGCCGCTCGGCGGCAAGCGCGATGGCGGCAGAGCGGAAGGCCGCGACGTCCTGGTCGGACAGCGTCCGCTCGAGGGCACGAAGGCGCGTGCGCACGGTGACCGAGCGCGTGCCGTCCCCGGCGCGGTAGGCGTCGAGGACGGCGACCGCCTCGCCGAGGTCGCCGGCCGCCTCCCGCACGACGGCGACCAGGTCGTCAGCCGGGCGAGCCTCGGCGAGGACGAAGGCCAGGTCGACGTCGCTCGACGGGTAGCGGCTGACCGGCCGGGCGAGCGGGCTCCGCCGGGGGGTGGCGAGCAGGCCGGCCACGTCGCACACGAGCCAGCCGACCCGGCGGCCGGGCGGCAGGTCGAAGGTGGCGAGCAGCGACGGATCGACCTCGCCGAGCGCCCCGACACAGCGCCCCGACGAGCCCGAGCCCTGGCGGATCCAGGCGGCGCGGCTCGGGTGACAGCCGGCGAGGAGGTCCCCGACAAGGCCCTCGCCGGCGCCCCCGCCGGCACGGTCCCCGTCGCCACGGCCGGCACGGTCCTCCGCTGCTGCAGCGCCGGCCCGCAGCCGGGGCTGGTCGAGCGCCAGCGCGTCCGGGTCCAGGCCGAGCCCGTCGACGAGGCGCCACCAGCAGGCGACGGCGGCGCTCGCGTCGTCGCCGGGTGCGCCGAGCAGGACGCCCACGAGCTCGCGCTCTTCGACGTGGGCCTGGAGCAGGCCGTCGCCGGCGGGACCGGGCGTCGCGGGGGCGGTCGGGCGGGCGGCGAAGACGGCGCCGAGCTCGAAGAGGCGGACGTCGTCGTTCTGGCGGCTGACGTTGCGACGCAGGGCGTCGAGCAGGCCGGGCAGGAGGTGCGTGCGCAGCGCCGACTCCTCGGCCACCATCGGGTTGGCGAGCGCGACGGCACCGGCCCGCACCTCGAGCCGGCGGGCGACCGTCGGGTCGACGATGGAGCTCGTCCAGGCCTCGTCGACCCCGGCGCCGGTGAGCAGCCGGCGGAGCCGCCGCCGCAGCACCTGCCCGTCGCTCAGGCGGCCCACGCCGGGAGCGCGCCGCGGGGTGCCGGCGATGCGCTCGTAGCCGTAGTGGCGGGCGACCTCCTCGACGACGTCCACCTCGAGGGTGACGTCGGGGCGGAACGACGGGACGGTCACCTCGAGGCCGCCGGGGAGGGGCGAGGTCGTGAAGCCGATCGGCTCGAGGCAGCCGGCCGCCTCCTCGGCGGCGAGGGCGGTGCCGAGCACGCCGTTCAACCGGTCGGTGCGAAGGACGATCCGCCGCGCCGGGCGCGCCACGGCACGCACGTCGACCACGCCGGCGGCCACGAGCGGGGCAGGGGCGCCCGCCGCCGCGGCGGCGGCCGCAACGAGCTCGACGACACGGTCGGCGGCGCGCACGAGCCCTTCGGGGTCGATGCCCCGCTCGAAGCGCACCGACGCCTCGCTGCGCAGCCCGTGGTGGCGCGCCGAGCGCACGATGCGGCGCGGCTCGAAGGCTGCCGCCTCGAGCAGCACACGGGTCGTCGTCGCGCTGACCTCGGTGGCAGCCCCACCCATCACCCCGGCAAGGCCGACCACGTGGTCGTCGAGGTCGGCGACGACGCACTCGTGGCGAACGTCGGCCTGGCGTTGGTCGGCCCCGGCAGCGGCGCCGACCGGCAGGGTGAGCTGGCCGAGGTGGCGCTCGACGCCGTCGAGCGTGACGAGTTGCTCGCCCGGGCGCGCGAGGCGCACGGCGATGCCACCGCCGCCCAGCCGGTCGAGGTCGTAGGCGTGGGTCGGCTGGCCGAGCTCGAGCATGACGTAGTTGGTCGCGTCGACGACGGCCGAGATCGGGCGCATCCCGGCGAGGACCAGCCGGCGCTGCACCTGCGGCGGCGAGGCGACCGGCACCAGCTGCTCGACGACCCGCACGACCAGCCGCTCGCAGGCCTCCGGGGCGGCCACCTCCGCCCGGGCCAGCCCGGCGGCCGGCGGCCCGGCCTCGACCGGCTGCGGCGTCGGGACGGTGAGCGGCAGCCGTGCCATCGCGGCAAGGTCGCGGGCGACGCCGAGGATGCACAGGGCATCCGGCCGGTTGGGCTCGACGGCGAGGTCGAGGACGACGTCCGGTCGCAGACCGAGGTGCTCGGCGAGCGGCTGGCCGAGCGCGAGTGCGCCGGGAGCACCGGCGGCTGCCTCGTGGGCGCCGTCACCGACCCCCCGCTCGAGCACGAGGATGCCGGCGGCGTCGGTCGCCAGCTCGAGCTCGGCGCTCGAGCAGAGCATGCCGTTCGAGGTCACCCCACGGAGGGCCCGACGCTCGATGCGCATCCCGCCGGGCAGCGTCGTGCCGACGGTGGCGAGCGGCACGACGTCACCGAGGCCGAAGTTCCAGGCGCCGCAGACGACCTCGACGGGCTCGTTGCCGCCGGCGTCGACGAGGACGCGCCGGATGCGATCGGCCCCCTTGATCGGGCCGATCTCGACGACCCGCGCCAGCACGACGCCCGGCAGGTCGCCAGGGACGGGGGTGACGCGCTCCACCACGAGGCCCAGGCTGTCGAGCGTCTCGGTGAGCCGGCGCAGGCCGGGGCCGGTCACCGGCACGCCGCCGGGGCCGAAGAAGGCCTCGAGCGGCACGAAGTCGCCGAGCCACGAGAGCGGGACGAGCACCGGGCTCCTTTCGGTGGGAAGGGGGACGGGGGGACGGGGTTGTCAGAGCTGGCGCAGGAAGCGCACGTCGTTCTCGATGAACGTGCGCAGGTCCTCCACCTCGTGGCGCATGAGGGCCAGCCGGTCGATGCCGAACCCGAAGGCGAAGCCCGACCACTCCTCCGGATCGACCCCGGTGGCCTGGAACACGGCCGGGTGGACCATGCCGCAGCCGCCGAGCTCGATCCAGCCCACCTGGCCGCAGGTGCGGCAACCCTCGCCACCGCAGATGGTGCAGGTCACCTCGAACTCTGCCGACGGCTCGGTGAAGGGGAAGTAGGCCGGCCGGAGCCGGGATCGGGTGCCCTCGCCGAAGATGGCCCGGACGAACGTGTCGATCGTGCCGACGAGGTCGGCGAAGGTGACGCCGCGGTCGACGACGAACCCCTCGATCTGGTGGAACACCGGCAGGTGGCGGGCGTCGGCGGTGTCCCGGCGGTAGACACGGCCGGGGGCGACGGCGTAGATGGGCAGCTGGCCGCGCTCGAGCAGGCGGACCTGCACCGGGGAGGTCTGGCTTCGAAGCAGCAGCGAGGCGCCCCCGGCGAGGTCCAGGTAGAAGCTGTCCTGGGCGCTGCGCGCCGGGTGGTCGGGCGGCATGTTGAGCGCCGTGAAGTTGTGCCAGTCCGACTCCGCCTCGGGCCCCTCGGCGATCTCGTAGCCCATCCCGACGAACACGTCCTCGAGCTCCTCGCGCACCTGGGTGACCACGTGCAGGTGCCCCGGCCGCCAGCGCGCCGTGACCTCGGTCAGGTCGAGGGCGTCCGCTGCCAGCTGGGCGGCGCGCGCCTCGGTGGCGAGCTCGGCGGCACGCGCCTCGGCGAGCGACTCCAGCTCGGCACGCCGGTCGTTCAGCACGAGCCCCACCCGGCGGCGCTCGTCCGGGTCGAGCGCCCCGAGGCTGCGCCGCCAGACGAGCAGGGGCGAGCTCCGTCCGAGATGGGCGTGGCGGGCGGCCTCGAGCGCCTCGAGCGAGCCGGCCGCCTGGAGGGCCCCGCGGGCGGCGGCGGCGGCGGCCTCGACCGCTCCGGGGTCGGGGGGCGCCTCGGTCCCCGTTCCGCCCGTCGTGTCGTCGCCCATCGTCCCGTCCTCGCCCTCGGCCCGCCCACCCCTGCCGTCGCCCGCCGGGCGGCCCCGGGCGGGCAACCTGCTCATCGTAGGTGCTCGCCCGCCGACGCCTGGCCGGCGCGGCGACGGCGGGCGGCCTCGAAGCAGAGCACCGTGGCGGCCATCGCCACGTTGAGGGACTCACCGCCTCCGGCCATCGGGATCGTGACCACCCCGTCCAGCTGCGCCTGCAACGACGGGTCGAGCCCGTTGGCCTCGTTGCCGAGCACCAGGGCCACCGGTGGCTCGAGGGAGGCCGACAGGTAGTCGTCGCCGTGGCGGGCCACCGTGGCGAGGGACCGCACCCCGGCGGCCCGCAGCGCCTCGAGCACCCCGGCAGGGTCCCCCCCGACGGCCAGGCGGACCCGCACGAGTGCCCCGGCCGAGGCCCGGACGACCTTCGGGTTGTACGGGTCGGCGCTCTCCCCGCAGACCACCACGCCGGCGCACCCGGCGGCGTCGGCGCTGCGCACGATGGCCCCGAGGTTGCCCGGGTCGCGCACCGTGACGCAGACCACCACCGGCCCCTCGGCGAGCGCCGCCGGCGCCAGGAGGTCGCCGAGCGGGACGTCGACGAAGGGCGCCACGGCGCACACCGGCTGCGGGGTCACCGTGTCGCTCACCGCCTCGAGCAGCCCGGGACGCAACGTGAACACCCGGGCGCCGGCGTCCCGGGCGCGCCCGATCAGCGCGCCGACGCCGCGCGCCTCCTCGGCGCCCGGCGCGTGGAACACCGCTTCGAGCGGCACCGCCGCCTCGAGGGCGGCCTCGACGAGCTTGGCGCCCTCGAGCACGAACCGCTCCTCGTGCTGGCGGGCCGCCCGCTGGTGGATGAGCCGGCGGAGCCGCTGCACCCGCTGGTGGCGCGGGCCGAGCAGCAGCTCGCTCAGGAAGCCGCCTCCGCCCCCTCCAGGCCGGCGTCGTCGCCGGCGAGCGACTCGCCCGCCACGGCGACGAGGGCGCGGAAGGCCGCCTCGTCCCGCACGGCGAGGTCGGCGAGGATCTTGCGGTCCACCTCGACCCCGGCCCGGTGCAGGCCGGCGATGAAGCGGCTGTAGCTCATCCCCTCCGCCCGGGCCGCCGCGTTGATCCGCTGGATCCACAGCTTGCGGAAGTCGCCCTTGCGGGCCCGGCGGTCACGATAGGCGTACTGCAGGGAGTGCATCACCTGCTCGTTCGCCGCCCGGTACGACCGGGACTTGTTGCCGTAGTAACCCTTTGCCCGCTCGAGGACGGCTCTGTGGTGCTTCTTTGCGTGGACGGCGCGCTTCACCCTGGCCATCGGGGTGCTCCTTTCGACGAGATCGACGTGGCCCGGCACCGAAGCCGGGTCCGTGTGCGGTGCGGTAGTGCGCTCAGATCCCGAGCAGCCGCCTCACCTGCCGGCGGTCGCCGGCCGAGATCTCGACGTCGTGGCCGAGGCGGCGGGTGCGCCGGGTCGGCTTCTTCTCGAGCAGGTGCTTGCGGTTGGCCTGGCGGCGCAGGATCTTGCCGCTCCCGGTCACCTTGAAGCGCGCGGCCGCACCCCGGTCGGTCTTCATCTTGGGCATCGCTCAGGCATCTCCGCTGGTCGTCGGGGCGCCGCCGATGGCCGGCGCTCCCAGCTGCTGTGGTCGGGGTGCACCGTCGGTCGCCGGTGCCGCCGCGACGGCCATCTGCGGGGCCGGCGCGGCGCCGTTGGTGGTGGGGCCGTCGGCGGTGGGGCCGTCGGCGGTGGGGCCGTCGGTGGTGGGGCCGCTCGTGGTGGGGCCGCTCGTGGTGGGGCCGCTCGTGGTGGGGCCGCCCGCAGGGTCCGCCGAGACCGGCTCGCCCGAACCGCCCTGGGCCGTCTTGGCCGCCTGGGACTGGCGGGCCCGCTTGTCGGGGGCCAGCACCATCACCATGTTGCGGCCGTCGAGGCGTGCCTCGGACTCGATCTTGGCGACGCCGGCGACCCGCTCGGCGATCCGGTCGAGGATCCGCTTGCCGAGCTCGGAGTGGAACACCTCGCGGCCGCGGAACATGATCGTGACCTTGACCTTGTGGCCGTCTGCCAGGAACTTCTCCACCTGACGGGTCTTCGTGTCGAAGTCGCCCGGGCCGATCTTCGGCCGGTACTTCATCTCCTTGATGCCGACGTTGGTCGCCTTGCGCCGCGACTCCTTGGCCCGCTGCGCCTCGTCGAACTTGAACTTGCCGTAGTCCATGATGCGGGCCACCGGCGGGGAGGCCAGCGGGGCCACCTCGACGAGGTCCAGGTCCATCTGACGGGCGATCGCGAGGGCTTCCGGCAACGGCTTGATGCCGAGCTGCTGGCCTTCCGGATCGACGAGGCGGACCTCACGAGCCCGGATACGGTCGTTCAGGCGTGGCTCGTTGGCGGTCGTGGCGCTGGAGATCTGGCATCACTCCTCTCGGTGGGAGCCCCGCTCTCGCAGGGCGCCGGCGGGGTACGCGACGCGATCGGCTCGACCACCGAGACCCGGTGCACGCGCACGAGGGCGGTGACCGGGTGGGAGTCACCGTGGTGGCCCCGCTTTCCCCAGTTCAGTTTGGTTCTAGGCTAGCAGCATGAGCAGCCTGTGGACACCGGGCGGAGAGCACCGTGTGCCCCGCGAGGGCGCCGGCGGGCACGACGGCGGCCGGGGCGGGTACGACGGCGGCCGGGGCGGCCCCGCCGGCTCGCCGGGGCGGGCGGGCGGCGAGGTCGAGGTGGACGGGGTGGCGGGCGACGGGATCGCCGAGGCGGAGCTGGCCGCCGAGGAGCTGGCGGCGCTCGAGGCCGAGCTGGCCGCCGTGCCGGCCGCCGACGTCGTCGCCAACCACTGCTACGGGCTGTTCGAGCTGGCGGCGGTGCACCTCCGCCAGCAGCCGCCCCGCCTGGACCAGGCGGCAGTGGCGATCGACGCCCTGGGCGCCGTCGTCGAGCGGCTCGGGGCGCGCCTCGGTGCCTCGGCCGCCCAGCTGCAGGAAGGGCTGACGTCGATCCGGCTGGTGTACGTCCAGCTCGCCTCGCCGCCACCCGCCGACCCCGATGCGGCCGGCGCCGAGGTGCCGCCGGCAGGCACGGAGACGGCCAGCTGACGTTCCGCCTGGTCGCCACCGACCTCGACGGGACGCTCGTGCTCCCTGACGGCTCGGTGAGCGAGCGCAATGCGGCGGCGCTCGCCCGCGCGGCGACCGCCGGGGCGACCATCGTGCTCGTCACCGGCCGACCCCACCGGCGGGTGGAGGCGCTGGCTCGGTCGCTCCCCTGCCACCCCATCGTGCTCTGTGCCAACGGCGCCCTCGTCTACGACGCCTCCGCCGGCAAGGTGGTCAGGGCGCACCCGATCGACCCGGCCACGGCAGCGGTGGTGGTGGCCCGCCTGCGGGCGGCACTCCCCGACGCCGCCTTCGCCGTCGAGCACGTCGGCGGGTTCGGCTACGAGCCGGGGTACCCGCTCACCTACGACGTCCCCGACGGCGCCCTCGTGGCCGTCGTCGAGGAGCTCGTCGCCGTCGGGCCGACCAAGCTGCTCGCTCGCGGGCCCCGGCCGGACGGCCCTGTGGCAGCGCCGCCGCCGGGCTGGGCGGACCCCGAGGCGTTGTACGCCCTCGCCCGGGCGGCCGTCGGCGAGCTCGCAGAGCTGACCATGTCGGCCACCGACGGCCTGCTCGAGGTGGCCGCCCGAGGCGTCACCAAGGCGGTCGCCCTCGCCGGGCTCGCCAGGGAGCTCGGGGTGACCGCCGAGGAGGTCGTCGCCTTCGGCGACATGCGCAACGACATCCCCATGCTCGAGTGGGCCGGGCATGGCGTCGCCATGGGCAACGCACCCGCCGACGTCCAGGCGGTCGCCGACGAGGTGACCCGCCGCTTCGACGAGGACGGCGTGGCCGTCGTCCTCGAGCGCGCCTTCCCCTGAGCGGGACGCCCCGGACGGGCGTCAGGCCGCCGGGGCGGGGGTGGCAACGAGCTGGACGGCCTCGAAGATGCCACCGTGGGCCGCCCGAAGGGCGAAGACGACCGGCGTGCCCTCGGCGATGCGGCGAGTGCCGTCGGCGATCTCGACACAGTGGAAGGGGTACCGGCCGCGCTCGTCCTCGACCTCGCCGGTGCAGCGCTCGGACGAGAAGGCGACGACGCGGCCCTGGCGCAACGAGGCGAGGCGGCCCGGCTGGGTCGCCACCGGCCGGGCCTCGCCGAGCTGGGCCTCGCCGAGCTGGGCGCCTCCTGCCGGGTCGGTCACGGGACGATCTTGGAGAGCGGCAGCTCGATGAGGTCGGTGGCGCCACGCTCTTTCAGCTCGGGGATGAGCGTGTTGATGGTCGACTTCGGCACGACCGCCTCGAGGGCGAAGCCGTCGGTGCCGAAGAGCTGGGAGACCGTCGGCGACTTCATCGAGGGCAGCACCTCGATGACGGCGTCGAGGTGGGCGGCGGCAACGTTGAGCTTGACGAGCACGTTGCGGCGGGCGTCGAGCGCGCCCTGGAGCAAGGTGCGGATCTGGTGCATGGCGTGGGCCTTCGCCGGGTCGGCGGCCGCCTCCTTGCTGGCGACGAGCTCGGTGTAGGAGGAGAGCACCTCCGCCACGATCCGCAGCCCGGCCGCCCGCAGCGCCCGCCCGGTCTCGGTGATCTCGACGACGGCGTCGGCGATGTCGGGGATCTTCGCCTCGGTCGCCCCGTAGGAGAGGCGGACGTCGGCCTTGACGCCGTGGTCCAGGAGGAAGCGCTCGGTCAGGTTGGGGTACTCCGTGGCCACCCGGGCACCGGCCGGCAGGTCCTCGACGGCCTGGATCGGCGAGCCGGCGTCGACGGCGAGCACGACCCGGATCGGCCGGTCGGTCGCCTTCGAGTACGGGAGCACGCCGAGCGACACCACCTCGGCGCCGCGCTCCTCGATCCAGTCCCGACCGGTCACGCCGAGGTCGAACAGCCCCTCGGCGACGTAGACCGGGATCTCCTGGGGACGCAGGATGCGGACCTCGTCGATGCGCGGATCGTCGATGCTCGCCCGATAGTCGACGTCGGATCGGCGCCGCACGGCCAGGTCGGCGGCCTCGAACAGCTCGAGCGTCGGACGCTCGAGCGAGCCCTTCGGAAGCACCAGGCGCAGCATCGCCCTAGCCTGCCACGGCGCCGAGCATGCGCAGGACGGCGGCCATCTCGAGCGCCGTCTCGACCGCCTCGGCACCCTTGTCGCCGTGATCGCCGCCGGAGCGTGCCAGCGCCTGGGCGCGGTCCTCGGTGGTGAGCACCCCGAACACGACCGGGATGCCCGTGTCCAGCTGGACGGCCTGGCAGCCGGCTGCGCACTGGCCGGCCACGAAGTCGTAGTGGCTCGTCTCCC
The DNA here is from genome assembly GCA_021809425.1 of Actinomycetes bacterium. GTDB lineage: Bacteria > Actinomycetota > Acidimicrobiia > Acidimicrobiales > Bog-793 > JAKBAA01. Next base: position 62,605 of record JAKBAA010000006.1, read on the forward strand.
CCCGGATCACCGCCCCGAGGCAGGCGACGGCGTCGACGCGGCCCGACCGGGCGAGGGCGCCGGCCGCCAGCGGCAGCTCGAAGGCGCCGGGGACCTCCACGACGACGACGTCGCCGTCGTCGATCCCCGCCGCCCGCCACCCGGCACGCGCCCCGACGAGCAGCCGCCCGGTGACGTCGCCGTTGAACCGGGCAGCGACCACCCCGAGCCGCACCGGCACCCCGCCCGGGGCAGCCTCGGGCTCGGCGGTGAGGTAGGTGACGGCACCCGCACCGAGCGCCGCTTGCAGGGCGCCACGCGCACCGGGGCCGTGGTCGCCCGGTCCCTGGCTGCCAGCGGTGGCGGGGGCGGGGGCGGCGGAGGGCAGCTCAGTCGAGGCCATCGAGAAGGTGGCCGAGACGCTCGCGCTTCGTGCGCAGGTAGGCGATGTTCTCCGGCGTCGGGCTCGTCTCTACCGGCACCCGCTCGGTCACGTCCAGCCCGAAGCCGTTGATCCCGCCGTACTTGGCCGGGTTGTTGGTCATCAGCCGAAGCTTGCGCACGCCGAGGGCGACGAGGATCTGGGCGCCGATGCCGTACTCGCGCGAGTCGACGGGCAGGCCCAGGTCCAGGTTGGCGTCGACCGTGTCCCGACCTTGCTCCTGGAGGGAGTAGGCACGCAGCTTGTGGCCGAGTCCGATCCCCCGTCCCTCCTGGCCACGCAGGTAGACGACGACCCCGCGGCCGGCGTCCGCGATGGCCTCGAGGGCGAATTCGAGCTGGGGTCCGCAGTCGCAGCGGCGGGAGCCGAAAACGTCCCCGGTGAGACACTCGCTGTGCACCCGGGTGAGCACGGGGGCGCCGTCGGCGACGTCGCCGAGGACGAGCGCCAGGTGCTCCTCGCCGTCGAGCAGCGACCGGAACACGATCCCGTCGAATTCGCCGTGTGTCGTCGGGATACGCGCCCGGCTCACCTCCTCGACCAGCCGCTCGGCGCGGTGGCGGTAGGCGACGAGGTCGGCGATGGTGACGAGGGCGAGGTGGTGCTCGGCGGCGAACGCCTCCAGCTCGGGCATCCGGGCCATGGTGCGGCGGTCCTTCGCCACCACCTCGCACAGCACCCCGGCCGGCACGCACCCGGCCATCCGGGCGAGGTCGATGGCCGCCTCGGTGTGGCCGGCGCGCTTCAGCACGCCGCCCTCCCGGTAGCGCAGCGGGAGCACGTGGCCGGGGCGGGCCAGGTCGGCCGAGCGGGTCTCGGGGTCGACGAGCGCCCGGATGGTCGCCGCCCGGTCCTCGGCGGAGATGCCGGTCGTGGTCCCGTGGACGGCGTCGACGGTCACCGTGAAGGCGGTGCGCTGCGACTCGGTGTTGTTGGCCACCATGAGCGGCAGGTCGAGCGCGTCGAGGCGGTCGCCGAGCAGGGGCACGCAGATCAGCCCGGAGGTGTGGGCGAGGAAGAAGGCGACGTGCTCGGGCGTGGCGAACTGGGCGGCCATGACGAGGTCGCCCTCGTTCTCCCGGTTCTCGTCGTCGACGACGACGACGATCTCGCCACGCGCGATCGCCGCCACCGCCTCCTCGACCGGCGTGCTCGTCATCAGCCCTCCTCGGCCTCGAAGGCCCCGATGCTACCGGGGGTGGCAGTCGGCTCCAGCACCACCTTGAGGTCGTCACCCAGGCGGGTCACCTCGACCATCCTCCCCCGCCACAGCGAGGCCACGTCGGGGGCGCCCGCACCGGCGAAGGCCGGGCGGGCGTCGTCCCCGCCGGCGAGGGCCGGGGCGAGGTACAGCACGTAGCGGTCGACCAGGCCGGCGGCGTGCAGGTCGTGGGCGACCCGGGCGCCCCCCTCGACCAGCAGCTGGAGCACGCCACGCCGGCCCAGCTCGTCGAGCACCGTGGCCGGCTCGCCGGACAGCTCGAGCGCCGGCTGCACCCGGGCCCCCGCCGGCGCCCGTCCGAGCACCACCCGGAGCGGCTGGGCGAGCGGCCCGGCCGGCCCACCGACGTTGGCGTCGCCGGCGGTTCGCACCGTGAGCGCCGGGTCGTCGGCCCGCACGGTGCCGGCGCCGACGAGCACGGCGTCGGCATCGGCCCGCAGGCGGTGGCCGTCGGCGCGGGCTGCCGGGCCGGTGATCCAACGCGCCGAGCCGTCGGGGGCGGCGATCCGCCCGTCCAGGGTGGTGGCGAGCTTGAGCACCACGAACGGCCGGCCGGTCCGGCGCTGGTGGAGGTAAGGGGCGAGCTGCTCGGCCACCTCGACCGCCCGCACGCCCACCGTCACCTCCACCCCGGCGGCCCCCAACCGTGCGAGGCCACGCCCGGCGACCGACGGGTCCGGGTCCACGACGCCGACCACCACCCGGGTGATGCCCGCCGCCACCACGGCATCGGCGCACGGGCCCGTCCGCCCGGTATGGGCGCACGGCTCCAGCGTGACGTACAGCGTCGCCCCGGCCGCCGCCTCACCGGCTGCCTGGAGGGCGACGATCTCGGCGTGGCGCCCGCCCGGCGGCTCGGTGGCGCCGCTCCCCACGACCGAGCGGCCCCGCCCGTCCTCCGCCACCACCACGGCGCCCACCCACGGGTTGGGCGAGGTGCGGCGGCGGACCGACGCGGCGAGCCGCAGCGCGAGGTCCAGGTAGGCGCCGTCGCCAGCGCGCTCTCCCGCCTCGCCCCCGGCACCGGGCGAGCTCGTGCTGGCGACCTGTCTCCCGGCGCCCTGTGCCCCGGCGCCCTGTGCCCCGGCGCCCTGTGCCCCGGGCCCTCGCGTCGCTGCGCCCACCCGCCGCCTCCTCCCGCCCTAGGCCGGGTGGGCGGCGCCGGCCGGGAGCGCGCCCTGGGCGGCTGCGGCGATGGCGGCGGCGGCGGCGGCCGGGTCGTCGGCGCCGAAGACGGCGCTGCCGGCGACGAGCACGCGGGCACCGGCGGCGGCGCAGCGGGGAGCGGTGTCGACGGCGATGC
>JAKBAA010000068.1 GCA_021809425.1 Actinomycetes bacterium
CCCGGAGCTCGGCGAGCCGGGCGCCGCCCCCGTCGAGCTGCCGGCGCAGCCCGGGGCAGAGGTCGCCGCCCCGGCACCGGCACCGGTCCCGGCCCCTGCGCCGGTCGCCGCCGAGACGCCGCCGCCCGCCCCGCCGGCCGACGACGCCCTCGAGAAGCTCCTCGCCGAGGAAGAGGAGATCGAGCGCCGCACCCGCGAGCAGCACCACGACCTGCCGCACTTCCGCAAGGAGAGCGACTGACATGCTCATGCCCCGCAAGGTCAAGCACCGCAAGCAGCACCGCGGGCGGCTCACCGGCGCGGCCAAGGGTGGCGAGTCGATCGACTTCGGCGACTTCGGCATCCAGGCGCTCGAGCCGGGCTGGCTCACGGCCCGCCAGATCGAGGCGGCCCGTATCGCCATGACCCGCTACATCCGCCGTGGCGGCAAGGTGTGGATCCGGGTGTTCCCGCACAAGCCGGTCACCCAGAAGCCGGCCGAGACCCGCATGGGCTCGGGCAAGGGCAACCCGGAGCGCTGGGTTGCCGTCGTGCGGCCCGGCAAGATCCTGTTCGAGCTGGCCGGCGTCGACGAGACGCTCGCCCGTGGCGCCATGGAGCGCGCCATCCAGAAGCTGCCGATCAAGGCGCGCTTCGTCGTCCGTCCCGGGGTGGGCGCCGAGCCGGAGGTGCTGGTCTGATGACGAAGGCCGCCGAGCTGCGAGAGCTCAGCCCGAACGACCTCGCCACCCGTCTCGAGGAGACCCGGCGCGAGCTGTTCAACCTGCGGTTCCAGCTGGCCACCGGCCGCCTGGAGAACCCGAGCCGCATCGGCGTGCTGCGGCGCGAGGTCGCTCGCCTGCGCACGCTCGAGACCGAGCGCACCCTCGACGCCGAGGGTGGCCCGAACGGCGCCGGGCGCCGCACGAGGAGGAAGGCGTGATGGCCGAGGCTGCGACCCCCGAGGGGACGGCCCCCGAGGGGGCGAGGGCGAATGCCCGCAAGGTGCGCGAGGGGACCGTCGTGTCCCGCTCGATGGAGAAGACGGCCGTCGTCGCCGTCGTCGAGCGGGTGCGCCATGCGCGGTACGCCAAGACCGTGCAGCGCACCAAGCGCCTGTACGTGCACGACGAGAACGCCACGGCGGCGGTCGGTGACCGCGTGCGTGTGGCCGAGACGCGGCCGCTGTCGAAGCTGAAGCGGTGGCGTCTCGTCGAGGTCCTGGAGCGTGCCAAGTGATCCAGCAGGAGTCGCGCCTCAAGGTCGCCGACAACTCGGGGGCGCGCGAGGTGCTGTGCATCAAGGTGCTCGGTGGCTCCCGCCGCCGGTACGCCCGGATCGGCGACGTGTTCATCGCCACGGTCAAGGACGCCACGCCCGGCGCTGCGGTCAAGAAGGGCGACGTGGTCCGCTGCGTCGTGGTCCGCGCGAAGAAGGAGAAGCGCCGCCCCGACGGCTCGTACATCCGCTTCGACGAGAACGCCGCCGTCCTCATCAACGACCAGCTCCAGCCGCGCGGGACGCGCATCTTCGGCCCGGTCGGCCGGGAGCTGCGCGACAAGCGGTTCATGCGCATCGTGAGCCTTGCCCCGGAGGTGATCTGACATGAAGATCCACAAGGGGGACCAGGTGCAGGTGCTCGCCGGCAAGGAGCGCGGCAAGCGCGGCGAGGTCATCCGGGCCATGCCGACCGAGCGCAAGGTGATCGTCGCCGGCGTCAACATCGCCAAGCGGCACACCCGCTCCACCGGCGCCACCACCCAGGCCGGCATCATCGACAAGGACATGCCGCTCCCGGTGGCCAACGTCGCCGTCGTCTGCTCGAAGTGCGGTCCGACCCGGGTCGGCTACCGGTTCGAGGCCGACGGCAAGAAGGTGCGCGTGTGCCGCAAGTGCGGAGGTGACCTGTGACCCCGGCCACGACGGCGCCGGAGCGCCCTCGCCTTCGGACCCGCTACGTCGACGAGATCCGCCCCCGCCTGCAGGAGCAGCTGGGCCTCGCCAACGTGATGGAGGTCCCGCGTCTCGAGAAGATCGCCCTCAACATCGGGGTCGGCCGTGCCACCCAGCAGCAGTCGCTGCTCGAGGGGGCCGTCCGTGACCTCGAGGCCATCACCGGCCAGCATCCGGTCGTCACACGGGCCCGGAAGTCGATCGCCAGCTTCAAGCTGCGCGAGGGCAACGCCATCGGCTGCATGGTGACGTTGCGCGGCGACCGGATGTGGGAGTTCTTCGACCGGCTGGTGTCGATCGCCATCCCGCGCATCCGCGACTTCCGTGGGCTGCCGTCCCGGTCGTTCGACGGGCACGGCAACTACACGTTCGGCATCACCGAGCAGCTGATCTTCCCGGAGATCGACTACGACCGCGTCGACACGACGCGGGGGATGGACATCACCATCGTGACGACCGCCCGTACCGACGCCGAGGGTCGGGCGCTGCTGGACGCTTTCGGCTTCCCGTTCCGACGCGAAGGACAGTAGGACCAGATGGCCAAGAAGGCACTCATCGAGAAGCAGCAGCGCACCCCGAAGTACAAGGTTCGCGCCTACTCCCGCTGCCGGCGCTGTGGCCGGCCGAAGGCCGTGTTCCGGAAGTTCGGGCTGTGCCGGATCTGCCTGCGCGAGCTCGTGCACGCCGGCGAGGTCCCCGGCGTCACGAAGGCCAGCTGGTGAGGGGAGGGGAACGCCGATGACGATGACCGACCCGATCGCCGACATGCTGACCCGGTTGCGCAACGCCAACGTGGCGATGCACGACTCGGTGCGCATGCCCGGCTCGAAGCTCAAGACGAACCTCGCCTCGATCCTCGAGCGTGAGGGCTATATCGCCGGCTTCGACACCACGGAGAACAGCGAGCGCCCCGGCACGACGCTGGAGATCCACATGAAGTACACCGCCGAGCGGGCGCGAGCCATCGCCGGTCTCAAGCGGGTGTCGACGCCCGGTCTCCGCGTGTACGCCCGCGCCGACGGCCTTCCCCGAGTGCTCGGCGGGCTCGGGGTCGCGGTGCTCTCGACGAGCCAGGGACTGCTGACCGACCGGGAGGCCCGCAAGCGCAAGCTGGGTGGGGAGGTGCTCTGCTATGTCTGGTGACGCCCGCCGTCCCGTCGTTGCCGGCACCGGTGAGGGGAGGGTCGCCTGATGTCCCGCATCGGACGCAACCCGATCCCGCTGCCGTCCGGCGTCGAGGTCACCCTCGCGTCGCGGGAGGTCTCCGTGAAGGGCCCCAAGGGGACGCTCACGAGGACCATCCCGGGCGAGATCCAGGTGCGCAGGGACGACGAGGGCCCGGTCCTCGTCGTCGAGCGCCCCAACGACGAGCGCGCCAACCGGGCCCTGCACGGGCTCACCCGGACGCTGATCGCCAACATGGTGACCGGCGTCACCGACGGCTTCAGCAAGGAGCTCGAGATCGTCGGCGTCGGCTACCGTGCCGCCGCCCCCAACCCGGCCCAGCTCGAGCTGGCGCTCGGGTTCAGCCACCCCGTCGTGGTGGCCGCCCCCGAGGGGATCACCTTCGAGGTGCCCGTGCCGACACGGGTGACCGTCCGTGGGATCGACAAGGAGAAGGTCGGCCAGGTGGCCGCCGACATCCGCAAGCTCCGCAAGCCCGAGCCCTACAAGGGCAAGGGCGTCCGCTACGCCGGAGAGGTCGTTCTGCGCAAGGCCGGGAAGGCCGGGAAGTAGCCATGAGCAAGGAAGCACATCTCCACGCGCTCCGCCAGCGGCGCCACTCCCGCGTCCGCCGCAAGGTGGCCGGCACGCCGGAGCGTCCCCGCCTCGCCGTGTTCCGCTCGAACCGTCACATCGTCGCCCAGGTGATCGACGACGTGGCCGGGCGCACGATTGCGGCGGCCTCCACCATCGAGGCCGGGCTCCGCACCGGGTCAACCGGCAACGTCTCGGCGGCGGCACGCGTCGGCGAGCTCGTCGCCGCCCGCGCCAAGGAGAAGGGCGTCGACAAGGTCGTCTTCGACCGCGGCTCGTCGCGCTACCACGGCCGGGTGGCCGCCCTCGCCGAGGCGGCCCGAGCCGCCGGATTGGAGTTCTGAGATGCCCGAGCAGCAGTACGAGGAGCGGACGATCAACGTCAACCGGGTGGCCAAGGTCGTCAAGGGCGGCCGCCGGTTCTCGTTCACGGCGCTCATGGTCATCGGCGACGGCCAGGGCCGTGTCGGTCTCGGGTACGGCAAGGCCAAGGAGGCCGGCCTGGCGGTCCAGAAGGGGATCGAGGAGGCGAAGAAGAACCTCTTCGAGGTCCCCCTCGCCGGGTCGACGATCACCCACCCGGTGGTCGGCGAGGCGGGGGCCGGCCGGATCCTGCTCAAGCCGGCGGCCCCGGGCACCGGGGTGATCGCCGGTGGGGCGGCGCGCGCCATCCTCGAGATGGCCGGCATCCACGACATCGTGGCGAAGTCGCTCGGCACGTCGAACAAGATCAACGTGGCCCACGCCACCGTCGCCGGGCTGAAGAGCCTCCGCCGGCCGGACGAGGTGGCCCGCCTGCGCGGCCTGCCCGTCGACGAGATCGTCCCGGGCGGCATGCTGCGCGCCTACGAGGAGCGCCGTCGGGCGAGCCGGCTCGTCGGCGAGGTCCGCTGATGGGCGCCGCCACGCCGCCCGCCGGCGGCCCGCTCAAGGTCACCCAGATCCGCTCGACCATCGGCACGAAGCCGCGCCACCGCGGCACGCTGCGGGCGCTCGGCCTGCGCGGCGTCGGGCAGTCGAACGTCCTGCCCGACCGTCCCGAGATCCGCGGGATGCTGGCGCGCGTCCCGCACCTCGTCCAGGTCGAGGCCACCGACGAGCAGCCGGTGCCCGCCCGGCGCGCCCACGCCGGTGACCCCGTTCCGGCCACGAAGGAGGCGAGCAGCTGATGCAGCTCCACGAGCTCTCACCGGCGCCCGGCGCCAACCGTCGCCGTCGCCGCGTCGGCCGCGGCACCGCCGGCAAGGGCGGCAAGACCGCCGGCCGCGGCACCAAGGGGCAGAACGCCCGCAACTCGGTCAAGCCCGGCTTCGAGGGCGGGCAGCTCCCGCTCACCCAGCGCATCCCGAAGCTCCGCGGCTTCGCCAACCCGTTCCGGGTCGAGTACAACGTGGTCAACCTCGACGTGCTCGAGACGGCTGACGGCACCGAGATCACCCCGGACACCCTCAAGGCGGCCGGGCTCGTCCACCACAAGGGCCTCGTCAAGGTCCTCGGCGGCGGCGAGCTGACCCGCCGGGTGCAGGTGTCGGCGCATGCCTTCTCCCGTTCGGCGGTGGCGGCGATCGAGGCGGCCGGTGGCACTGCGACGGTCGTGCCGTCGCCCTTCGGTGACCGTCGCCCGCCGGTCCGCGGGAACGCCCTCGCCAACCGCTGAGGGTTCTCGAGGCGCTAGGGTCCAGGGGCGCCGGCGCGGGCTCCGGCGCGCGCCGCCGCCCCCTGCCCGGGGCCGCGAGAAGGAGTGAGCTGTCGTGCTGTCCAGCGTGAAGAACATGGTGCGGGTCGCCGACCTCCGCAACAAGGTGCTCTTCACCCTCCTCGTGATCGCCATCTACCAGCTCGGGGCCAACGTGCCGGTCCCGGGCGTGTCGATCTCGCTGATCCACCAGATCAACAACCAGGCCAAGGGCGCCGGTCTCGTCGGCTTCCTCAACCTGTTCTCCGGCGGGGCGCTCGGCCGCGCGGCGGTGCTGGGGCTCGGCATCATGCCGTACATCACCTCGTCGATCATCGTGCAGCTCCTGCAGACGGTGATCCCGAAGTTCGCCGAGTGGCGCGACCAGGGCGCGGTCGGTCAGCGCAAGCTCACCCAGACCACGCGCTACCTCACGGTCGCGCTGGCCCTCATGCAGTCGTCGGGCATCGTCTTCCTGCTCCACTCCGGTCAGCTCTTCAGCGGCACCTCCGGCTCGACCGACCTCATCCCGGACTTCACGGCGCCGAGGGTGCTGTTCATCATCCTCACGTTCACCGCCGGGACGGCCTTTGTCATGTGGCTCGGCGAGCTGATCACCGAGCGGGGCATCGGTCAGGGGATGTCGATCCTGATCTTCGCCAACGTGGTCGCCAGCCTCCCCCTCGACGTCGACATCATCAAGGCCGACAAGGGCTGGTTCGGCCTCATCGTCATCGCCCTCGTGTGCGTGGTCCTGCTCGTGGCGATCGTCTTCGTGGAGCTCGGTCAGCGCCGCATCCCGGTGACCTTCGCCCGCCGCGTCCAGGGCCGCCAGACCTACGGCGGCCAGTCGAGCTACATCCCGCTCAAGGTGAACCAGGCCGGGGTCATCCCGATCATCTTCGCCAGCTCCCTGCTCTACATCCCGGTGCTCGTCGCCACGGTGCTGCCGTGGAAGGGCGTCCGCGACTGGATCCAGGCCAATCTGTACAGCCCGACCGGGGGCATCTACCTGTTCCTCTACGGGCTGTTCATCGTCGTGTTCACCTTCTTCTACGTCCAGGTCAGCTTCGACCCGGTGCAGCAGGCGGACACCATCCGCAAGCAGGGCGGCTACATCCCCGGGATCCGGCCGGGCGCGTCGACCGAGCGGTACTTCTCGAAGATCCTGAACCGGATCACCTTGCCCGGCTCCCTCTTCCTTGCCGCCGTGGCGCTCGTGCCGTCGGTGCTGCTCGCCGCCTGGCACATCTCCTCGATCCCGTTCTTCGGGACGACGCTGCTCATCTGCGTCGGCGTCTCGCTGGAGACGAACAAGCAGATCGACAGCCAGCTGACGATGCGGAACTACGAGGGCTTCCTCCACTAGGTGGTACCCGGGGCCCGACTCATCGTGCTCGGCAAGCAGGGGGCCGGCAAGGGGACGCAGTGCGTGCGTCTCTCGCACCACTACGTCATCCCGCACATCTCGACCGGCGACATGCTGCGCGGCGCCGTCAAGATGCAGACCCCGCTCGGGGTCGAGGCGAAGCGGTTCATGGACGAGGGTGAGCTCGTCCCCGACGAGCTGCTGCTCGGGCTCGTCGACGAGCGGCTCGCCCAGGACGACACCATCGGTCGAGGGTTCGTCCTCGACGGCTTCCCCCGCACCGTGAAGCAGGCGGAGGCGCTCGACCGCCTGCTGGCGCCGCTCGAGCTGGACACCGTGCTCGACCTCGAGGTGCCCCGCGACCTGGTCCTCGCCCGCCTCGCCAGCCGCCGCGTGTGCGTCGACTGCGGCACCAACTACTCGACGTCCACCCCGCCCAAGGTCGACTGGATCTGCGACGTGTGTGGCGGCGAGGTGGTCCAGCGTCCCGACGACACCGAGGCGGCCATCAAGCGCCGCCTCGACCTGTACGACACCGAGACGGCACCGCTCGTCCAGTGGTACGCCGCCTCGGGCCGGCTTGCCGCGGTCGACGGCACCGGGACGCCGGACGACGTCACCGAGCGGCTCGTCCGGACGATCGACGAGCACCGCCAGCCGCGGCCGACGAGCAGGGGGACCGGGGCATGATCCGCACGCCCGACGAGATCGCGAAGATGCGCAAGGCGGGCAGGGTGGTCGCCGAGATCATCGAGAAGACCCGCGCCTTCGTGCGCCCGGGGGTGACGACCCTGCAGGTCGACGCCGTCGCCCGCGAGGTCATCGAGCGGCGCGGGGCGCGCTCCAACTTCCTCAACTACCACGGCTTCCCGGCGGTGATCTGCACCTCGCCGAACGACATGATCGTCCACGGCATCCCCGGCCCGTACCTCGTCGAGGAGGGCGACCTCCTGTCGGTCGACTGCGGGGCCATCGTCGAGGGCTACCACGGCGACGCCGCCTACACGATGGCGGTCGGCGAGGTGCCCCCGGTCGCCCGCCGCCTGCTCGAGGCGACCGAGGCCTCGCTCGAGGCGGGCATCGCCGAGCTCCGCCCGGGCGGCCGCCTGCACGACGTCGGGCGGGCCGTCCAGGCGGTCGCGGAGGCGGCCGGCTTCTCGGTGGTGCGCAAGTACGTCGGCCACGCCATCGGGACCGAGATGCACGAGGACCCCCAGGTGCCCAACTACTGGCCGGGCACCCCCGGTCCGCGGCTCAAGGTGGGCAACGTGTTCGCCATCGAGCCGATGGTCAACGTGGGCAGCCCGGACACCGTCGAGCTGGACGACGGCTGGAGCGTCGTCACCGCCGACGGGAGCCTGTCGGCCCACTTCGAGCACACCATCGCCGTCACCGACGACGGGCCGGAGGTCCTGACCCGGGCGTGACCGCCGGCTGACGGCGGTGCTACACTCGACCTTCGCTTCGGGTCGCGTGGCCCGCGGTCGTCGTGCCGCGACCAGTGACCGGTGGGCCGACCGACCTGCAGGCCGGGCCGGCACCTGCCGCCGAGCGACTGCCCGCTGGGCGGTCGTCCGCTCCGGCTTGCCGGAGGCACGAATGCGGAGAGCAGCACCGATGTGACCAGGAGGTCGACCTGCCAAAGCCGAAGGAGGACGCGATCGTGCTCGAGGGCACGGTCGTGGAGCCGCTGCCCAACGCCATGTTCCGGGTCGAGCTCGAGAACGGGCACAAGGTGCTCGCCCACAGCTCGGGCAAGATGCGCATGCACCGCATTCGCATCCTCCCCGGTGACCGGGTCCAGGTGGAGATCACCCCCTACGACCTGACACGGGGCCGGATCACCTACCGGTACAAGTAGGTCCGGGCCGGCGTGGTGGGGGATCGAGCAGCGGGGGCGGGTCGGCGCAACGTGCGTCGGGGCGCCGACGGCAGGGCGCACCGGGTTCGGCGCGCAGGTGAGGAAGCGACCGGGAGAGACGGGACGGGGCAGTGAAGGTACGACCGAGCGTCAAGGCGATGTGTGAGAAGTGCAAGGTCATCCGCCGGCACGGCCGCGTGATGGTCATCTGCGAGAACCCCCGCCACAAGCAGCGGCAGGGCTGAGCCATGGCACGCATCGCTGGCGTCGACATCCCGCGCGAGAAGCGGCTCGAGATCGCGCTCACCTACATCTACGGCATCGGCCGCACCACCTCGAAGCAGGTGTGCGACGGCGCCGAGATCAGCGTGGACACGCGCGTGCGCGACCTCACCGAGGAGGAGGTGGCTCGGCTTCGCTCGTACGTCGACGCCAACCTCAAGGTCGAGGGTGACCTGCGCCGGGACGTGGCGCAGGACATCAAGCGCAAGATGGAGATCGGCTCCTACCAGGGGCTGCGCCACCGTCGCGGCCTGCCGGTCCGGGGTCAGCGCACCCACACGAACGCCCGTACCCGTAAGGGCCCGAAGAAGACCGTGGCCGGGAAGAAGAAGGTCCGCAAGCACTGATGGCAAAGCCAACGAAGCCCGGCGGCCGCAGGCCCCGCAAGCGCGAGCGCAAGAACGTCGCCCACGGGGTGGCGCACATCAAGAGCTCGTTCAACAACACCATCGTGTCGATCACCGACCACGAGGGGAACGTCATCGCCTGGGCCTCCGCCGGCAACGTCGGCTTCAAGGGCTCGCGCAAGTCGACGCCGTTCGCTGCCCAGATGGCAGCCGAGCAGTGCGCCCGGCGGGCGATGGAGCACGGCGTCCGCCGTGTCGACGTGCTCGTGCGCGGCCCGGGCTCGGGCCGCGAGACGGCGGTCCGCTCGCTCGCCGCCACCGGCATCGAGGTGACCGGCATCAAGGACGTGACCCCCATCCCGCACAACGGCTGCCGCCCGAAGAAGCGGCGTCGGGTCTGAGGCAGAAGGCGGAGGCGAGAGACAACCATGGCCCGCTACACGGGACCCGCATGCCGGCTCTGCCGACGGGAGAAGGTGAAGCTGTTCCTGAAGGGCGCCAAGTGCGAGAGCACGGCCTGCCCGATCGAGCGGCGCCCCTACCCGCCCGGCGAGCACGGGCGTGACCGCGCCCGCCAGGGCTCGGAGTACCTCACCCAGCTGCGCGAGAAGCAGAAGGCGCGTCGCATCTACGGGGTGCTCGAGCAGCAGTTCCGCAACCTGTACGAGGAGGCGAACCGCCAGAGCGGCATCACCGGCGAGAACCTGCTCCGCATGCTCGAGCTGCGCCTCGACAACCTCGCCTACCGGGCGCGGTGGGGCGCGAGCCGCGCCCAGGCGCGCCAGCTGGTCCGCCACGGCCACGTGCTCGTCAACGGCAAGCGCGTGACGATCCCGAGCTACCGGGTCCGCCTCGGCGACGCCGTCGCCCTGGCCCAGGGCTCGGCCGACGTGATCACGGTCCGGCAGAACCTCGACACCATCGACCGGCCGCTCCCCGGCTGGCTCGAGGCCGAGGAGGGGGGGACCCAAGTCCGCGTCCGGGCGATCCCGGTGCGCGAGCAGATCGACACCCAGGTGCGCGAGCAGCTGATCGTCGAGCTCTACTCCAAGTAGCGCCCGCCGACCCGTACCGCAGACCACCGCCTCCCCCGACGCACACCCGCAGCAACACAGGAGCCAAGACGATGCTCATCATCCAGCGACCCACGGTCGAGGCGATCGGCGAGGAGGACGGCGGCCGGCAGCGGTTCGCCATCGGTCCCCTCGACCCCGGCTTCGGCCACACGCTGGGCAACGCGCTGCGGCGGACGCTGCTGTCGTCGATCCCCGGCGCAGCGGTCACCCAGGTCCGCTTCGACGACGCCCTCCACGAGTTCACCTACCTGCAGGGGGTGAAGGAGGACGTCAGCGACGTCATCCTCAACCTCAAGGACCTCGTGCTCACGAGCAGCTCCGACGAGCCGGTCACGGTGCGCGTCGACGTGCGCGGCCCGGCCGACGTGACCGGGGCCGACCTGCGCGCCACCGCCGACGTGGTGGTGCTCAACCCGGACATCCACCTTGCGACGGTCAACGCCAAGGGCCGCCTGGCGATGGACGTCACGATCGAGCGCGGCAAGGGGTACGTGTCGGCCGAGCGCCACAGCGCCTCGCCCACGATCGGGGTGATCCCGGTTGACGCCATCTTCTCGCCGGTGCGCCGGGTGGCCTTCACCGTGGAGCCGACGCGCGTCGAGCAGTCGACCGACTACGACCGGCTCGTGCTCGACGTCGAGACCGACGGCTCGATCACCCCGGCGCAGGCGCTCGCCTCGGCCGGTCAGACCCTGCGCTCGCTCGTCTCGCTCGTCGCCGACCTGTCCGAGGACGCCCAGGGCCTCGAGCTCGGCGACGTCGGGACGGCCACGAGCGGCTCGCCCGACCTCGACGAGCCGATCGAGAACCTGGACCTGTCGGAGCGCCCGCGCAACTGCCTGAAGCGGGCGCAGGTCAACACGATCGGCGAGCTCATCCAGCGGACGCCGAGCGACCTGTTGAACATCACCAACTTTGGCCAGAAGTCGCTCGACGAGGTGATCGAGCGGCTCGACGAGCGCGGGCTGTCGCTCGCAGGGGAGTCGTACTGAGGTGCCAGCCGCCCCGAAGAAGGGCGCCCGCTTCGGCGGTGACGCCGCACACCACAAGGCGATCCTCGCCAACCTCGCGGCGTCGCTGATCGCCGCCGAGGCGATCGTGACCACCGAGGCCAAGGCGAAGGCGCTGCGCCCGGTCGCCGAGAAGCTGATCACGAAGGCCCGCAAGGGCGGCGTGCACAACCACCGCCAGGTGGTCGCCTTCCTGCGCGACAAGGACATGGCGCACCGCCTGTTCGCCGACATTGCCCCCCGCTACGCCGACCGCCCCGGTGGCTACCTGCGCATCCTCAAGCTCGGACCGAGGCCGGGCGACAACGCCCCGATGGCGCGTATCGAGCTCGTGTGAGCGACGCCGGCCGCCGCCGGGTCGCCCTCGGGGTGGCCTACGACGGCACCGGCTTCCACGGCTTCGCCCGGCAACCGGGGCAGCGCACCGTCGCCGGGGCGCTCGCCCAGGCGCTCGCACGCGTCAGCGGGGAGGATCCCGAGCTCGTCTGCGCCGGCCGCACCGACACCGGCGTGCACGCCCTCGCCCAGGTGGTCCACGTCGACCTGCCGTCCCAGCTGCTCGCCGGCCGCTACGGCCCGTCCCCGCCGCCGCCGGCCGGCGGCGGCGCCCACGGGCCGGCGGGCGCCGTCGGGGCCGAGCTGCCCGGGCTTGCGGCCGAGCTGCCCGGGCTTGCGGCCGCGCTCGACCGCCAGGTCGCCCCCGAGGCGCGCGTCTGGCGTGCCGTCCTCGCAGCCGACGGGTTCGACGCCCGGCGCTCGGCGACCGGACGCCGGTACCGCTACGACCTCGACGTCTCGGCCCGACCCGACCCGACCCGCCGCCACCAGGCCTGGCGGGTGGACCACCCGGTCGACCTCGCCCGGCTGCGGCTCGCCACCGACCCGTTGCTCGGCGAGCACGACTTCGCGGCGTTCTGCCGACGGCCCCCCGACCGCCCCGACGGCCCCCTGGCGCGCACCGTGCACGAGGCCCGCTGGTCCGTCGAGCCGGGCGGCCTGCTCCGCTTCCAGATCGAGGCGGCGGCCTTCTGCCACCAGATGGTGCGCTCGCTCGTCGCCGTGCTCGTCGCCGCCGGAACCGGACGGCTCCGTCCGAGCGACGTCGCCGCGCTCCTGCGGCGCGCCCGTCGTGACGGCCTGCCGGCGCCGGCGCCGCCCGGCGGCCTCACCCTCGTCGCCGTCCGCTACCCGGCCGAGCTGGGGGGCGACTGGTGCTGAGCCCCAGGGCGGTCCCCCGGGGTGGCGGGCGGTCCGGTTTGCCCTCGGGGCGCTGCTCGCCTAACCTTGCTCTGCGCTGTCGCGACGTGCGCGGCGCGCCCCTGCTCCGGCCCCGGGTCCCGGGGACCCGCCGAGCGCGTCCGTGACGCGAGCAAAGGATCCGTAGTGCGTACGTACTCCCCGAAGCCGAGCGAGATCGTCCGATCGTGGCACGTCGTCGACGCCGAGGGGCTCGTGCTCGGGCGCCTCGCCACCGAGGTCGCCACGGTGCTGCGCGGCAAGCACCGTCCGACGTTCGCCCCCCACCTCGACACCGGCGACCACGTCATCGTGGTCAACGCCGCGAAGATCGTCCTGACCGCCGGCAAGGCCGACACGAAGCTGGCCTATCGCCACAGCGGGTACCCCGGTGGCCTGCGGGCGACGAGCTACGCCGAGCTCCTCGCCACGCGTCCCGAGGACGTCATCCGCCGCGCCGTCCGCGGCATGCTCCCGAAGGGGACCCTCGGCCGCCAGCAGCTCGCCAAGCTCAAGGTGTACGCCGGTCCCGACCACCCGCACGCCGCACAGAAGCCGACCCCTCTCGCCCTCCGCGCCGCACGGCGCGCCTCCTAGCACCGCACCGAGGTCCGCCATGCCCCAGCCGCTCAGCCAGTCCACCGGCCGCCGCAAGGCCGCCGTCGCCCGCGTCCGGCTCCGCCCGGGCGCCGGGGCGGTCACGATCAACAAGCGACCGATCGACGAGTACTTCCCGTCGGCCACCTACCGCGGTCACGCCACCGAGCCGCTGCGGCTCGCCGGCGCCCAGGAGCGCTACGACGTCGACGCGACGATCGACGGCGGCGGCGTCTCCGGCCAGGCCGGTGCGCTCCGGCTCGGCATCGCCCGCGGCCTCGTCGAGGTCGACCCGGAGCTGCGCGCCACGCTGAAGCGGGCCGGGCTGCTCACCCGCGACGCCCGCGAGAAGGAGAGCAAGAAGTACGGCCTCAAGAAGGCGCGCAAGGCACCCCAGTACTCGAAGCGCTGACCCGGCCGTGACGCTCCGGTTCGGCACCGACGGCCTGCGCGGCGTCGCCAACCGGGAGCTGACCGCCGAGCTGGCGCTCGCCCTCGGGCGGGCGGCGGCCCGGCGGATGGGTGCCGGGACGTTCCTCGTCGGCCGGGACACCCGGCGGTCGGGGTCCTTGCTGGCCGCCTCCCTGGCGGCCGGCCTGGCATCCGAGGGCGCCCGGGTGGTCGACGTCGGCGTCGTGCCCACCCCCGGCCTCGCCTGGCTCGCCGCCGACCGCCGGGTCCCGGGTGCCATGGTGTCGGCGTCGCACAACCCGTTCCACGACAACGGGATCAAGCTGCTGTCGTCGTCCGGCACGAAGCTGGCCGAGCCGCTCGAGCACGACATCGAGGAGGAGCTCCGTCGGCTCGTCGCCGGCGGCGCTCCACCGGACCTCGACGGTGTCGCCGTCGGCGAGGTCCTCCTCGAGCCGGACGCCCGCGACGCCTACGTGGCGCACCTCGTCGGCGCCGTCCGCCTCGACGAGCCGGCGCGTCTCAAGGTGGTGTGCGACTGCGCCAACGGGGCCGCTGCCCCGCTCGCCGCCGCGGTGCTCGCCGGTGTCGGGGTCGACGCGGTGCTCGTCGCCGCCGAGCCGGACGGGGTCAACATCAACGACCGCTGCGGCTCGACCCATGCCGAGCGCCTCGGGCCGGTCGTGCTCGAGCACGGCGCCGACCTCGGGCTGTGCTTCGACGGCGACGCCGACCGGCTGATCGCCCTCGACCACCTGGGCCGGGTCGTCGACGGTGACCAGCTGCTGGCCCTGTTCGCCCTGGACCTGCACGCGCGTGGCGAGCTGCGAAACGACGCCGTCGCCGTCACCGTGATGAGCAACCTCGGCCTCCGCCGCGCCCTCGAGGGCGCGGACATCGCCGTCGTCGAGACACCGGTGGGCGACCGCTACGTGGTCGACGCCATGGTCACCCACGACCTGGTGCTCGGCGGCGAGCAGTCCGGCCATCTCGTCTTCCGCAGGGAGGCCACCACGGGCGACGGGCTGCTCACCGGGGTCAAGCTCCTGGAGCTCGTCCATCGCCGGGCCCGCCCGCTCGCCGAGCTCGCGGCGGCCGCCATGCGCCGGCTCCCCCAGGAGCTCGCCACCGTCCGGGTCCCCGAGCCGCGCCGGCTGGAGGGTGCCGCCGGGGTCTGGGCCGAGGTGGACGCCGTCCAGGCTGCCCTCGAGGGGCGGGGCAGGGTCCTCCTCCGACCGAGCGGGACCGAGCCGGTCGTGCGCGTCATGGTCGAGGCCGAGACGGCCGAGGAGGCGCGGTCGTGCACCACCCGCCTCGTGAAGGTGGTCCAGGCCGCCCTCGGCTCGTCGTCCGCCGGCTGATCCGGCGCACCGCCGGCCGGGGCGGCGCCTAGCCTCTGGACCATGTGCGGGATCATCGGCGTGGCCGGCGCCCACGACGCCCTCGGAGTGCTGCTGGGCGGGCTCGAGCGCCTCGAGTACCGGGGGTACGACTCGGCCGGCGTCGCCCTGGTGGCGCCCGACGGGGTGCTGTGGCGGCGCCGGTCGGCCGAGCGGGCCACCTCGCTGGTGCACCTCGAGGCGGCCCTCCCGGACGCGCCTGCCGGGTCGACCTCGGGCATCGGGCACACCCGCTGGGCGACCCACGGGGCACCGACGGTGGCCAACGCCCACCCGCACCTCGACTGCACCGGGCACCTGGCGCTCGTCCACAACGGGATCATCGAGAACCACCGTGCGCTCATGGCCGAGCTCGTCGAGCGCGGCCACGCCTTCACCTCGGAGACCGACAGCGAGGTGCTCGTCCACCTCGTCGAGGAGGCGCGGGCGGCCGGGGCCGACCTGGCCGAGGCGCTCCGCACGATCCTCGACCGGGTCCACGGCGACTTCGCCGTGGCCGTCGTCGCTGCCGACCAGCCGGACCTGCTGGTGGCGGCCCGGCGCACGTCGCCCCTCGTCTTCGGCCACGGCGCCGGGGTGGCCGTGCTCGCCTCGGACGTCGCAGCCGTCCTCGGCACGGCCGAGGCGCTGCACGCCCTCGGCGACGACGAGGTGCTGGCGCTGCGCCCGGGCCGGTTCTCGGTGACCGACCTCGCCGGTCGCCCGGTCGCCCCCCGACCGCTCGAGGTCCGCTACGGCCTCGAGGCGGCCCGCAAGGGCGGCTTCGACGACTTCATGTCGAAGGAGATGGCCGAGCAGCCCCACGCGGTCGCCGACACGCTGCTCGGCCGCCTCGACCCGGCAACGGGGGCCACCGACCTCGAGGAGCTCGCCCTCGGTCGCGACCAGCTGGCCGGCGTCGAGCGGGTCGTGTTCGTGGCCTGCGGCTCCAGCTACCACGCCAGCCTGGTCGGCCGGCAGGCGGTCGAGGCGTGGGCGCACCTGCCCGCCGAGGCAGAGGTGGCGAGCGAGTTCCGCTACCGGGACGCCGTCGTCGGGCCGGAGGTGCTCGTCGTCGCGGTCAGTCAGTCGGGTGAGTCGGCCGACACGTTGCACGCCCTGCGCGAGGCCCGCCGGCGCGGCGCCCGGGCGATCACCGTGACCAACGTGGTCGACTCCCTCATGGCCCGGGAGGCCGACGGGGTGCTCTACACCCGGGCCGGTCCCGAGATCGGGGTGGCCTCGACCAAGTGCCACCTGGCCCAGCTCGCCATCCTCGAGGTGCTGGCCCTCCACCTGGCCCGGGCGCGTGACGCCCTCTCGCCGGCCACGGCGGGCGAGCTCGCCGGTGCCCTCGCCGGCGTGCCGGCGGCGATCGAGCAGGCCCTCGGACGTGCCGCCCAGGTGGCGGCGGTCGCCGACCGGTTCGGGGGTGCCGAGCACTTCTACTTCCTCGGGCGGCGCGCCGGCCTGCCGCTCGCCATGGAGGGGGCGCTCAAGCTGAAGGAGCTGGCCTACGTTCGCGCCGAGGCCTACCCGGCAGGGGAGATGAAGCACGGCCCGATCGCCCTCATCGAGCCCGGCTCGGTGGTCGTGGCCATGGCGACACGCGGCCCGCTGTGGGACAAGGTGGCGGCCAACATCGCCGAGATGCGGGCCCGCGGCGCCACGATCGTCGCCGTCTGCGACGACGGCGACGAGGAGACGGCCGCCATCGCCGACGCCGTCCTCGAGGTGCCCCCGCTGCCCGAGCTGCTCGTCCCGCTCGCCGCTGCCGTGCCGCTTCAGCGCTTCGCCTACGAGGTCGCCCGCCGCCGGGGTCACGACGTCGACCGGCCGCGCAACCTCGCCAAGGTCGTGACCGTCGAGTGACGCCACCCGCCGCGCCGGACGCACCCCGGGCCACCCCGGCCGCACCCGTCTCGACCCCGACCCCGGCCGGCCCGGCTCCGGCTGGCCCGACCCCGACCCCGACCCCGGCCGGCCCGACCCCGGCCACGCCGCTCGGGGTCGGTCTCGACGCCGTCGACGTCGAGCGTTTCCGCCGCGTGGTGGCCCGACGCCCGGGCCTGGTCGAGCGGGTGTTCACCGCCGGTGAGCGCGCCGACCTCGCCGGACGGGCCGACCCGGTGCCCGGCCTCGCCGCCCGGTTCGCGGCCAAGGAGGCGGCGATGAAGGCCCTCGGGGTGGGGCTCGGTGCCGTGGACCTCGCCGAGCTCGAGGTCCGCCGCGAGCCGACCGGGGCACCCCGCCTCCTCCTGACCGGGCGCGCCGCCTCGCGCGCCGCCGCCCTCGGCGTGGCCGCCCTCGAGCTCTCGCTGACCCACACCGACCAGCTGGCCGCCGCCGTGGTGCTCGCCCGGTGAGCCGACCGGGCGCGCCCCGAGCAGCCGGCCGCCGCGGTGGCGCCCGCCCGGTGAGGCACCCGGGCGCGCCCCGCGCAGCCGGCCGCCGCCGTG
>JAKBAA010000069.1 GCA_021809425.1 Actinomycetes bacterium
CCGGCCCCGCCGGGCCCGCCCGCCGGCCCGCCCGCCGGCGCCTGGACGCCGCCCGCCGGCCTCGACGAGGCCGCCACCATGGCCAAGGCCGGCGCCGAGAACTTCCCGGTCGCCTCCCGCCTGCTCCCCCCGGCCGCCCGCCGCCACCTGGGGGCGATCTACGGGTTCGCCCGCGCCGTCGACGACCTCGGCGACCTCGCCCCCGGGGACCGGCTGGCCCAGCTCGACGCCTTCGCCGCCGCCTTCGACGACGCCCTCGCCGGCCGGCCGGCCCACCCGCTGCTCGCCCGTGCCGCCCGGACCGCCCACGAGACCGGGGCGCCCCGAGAGGCCTTCTTCCGCCTCGTCGAGGCCAACCGGCAGGACCAGCTGGTCACCCGCTACGCCACCTACGACGCCCTCGCCGCCTACTGCCACCTGTCGGCCGACCCGGTCGGCCGGCTCGTGCTCGCCGCCTTCGGCGTCGCCGACGAGACCGCCGGCCAGCTGTCCGACGCCGTCTGCACCGGCCTGCAGCTCGTCGAGCACTGGCAGGACGTCGCCGAGGACCGCCGGGCCGGGCGCGTCTACCTGCCGGGGGAGGACCTCGACCGGTTCGGGGTGGCCGAGGCCGACCTCGACGCCCCGTCGGCCTCGCCGGCCCTGCGCCGCCTGATGGCCTTCGAGGCGGCCCGCGCCCGGCGCCTGCTCGTCGACGGGGCCCCCCTCGTCGGTCGCCTGCGCGGCCGCGCCGCCCTCGCCGTCGCCGGCTTCGTCGGCGGCGGCCTCGCCCAGCTCGACGCCATGGCGGCGGCCGGCTACGACGTGCTCGGGGTCACCGTCAAGGCCTCGAAGGCCGCCGTGGCCGCCCGGGCCGCCACCGTCGCCGCACGGAGGGGCCGGGTGTGATCGCCACCGACGCCGCCTACGCCGCCTGCGAGCAGATCACGTCGCACGAGGCACGCAACTTCTCCTACGGCATCCGCCTGCTCCCCGACGACAAGCGCCGCGCCATGTCCGCCCTGTACGCCTTCGCCCGGCGCGTCGACGACGTCGGCGACGGCACGGCGGCGGCCGCCGACAAGCTGACGGCGCTGGCCGGCCTGCACGCCGACGTCGAGGCGCTCGCCGCCGGCCGCCCGCCGGACGACGACCCGGTGCTCGTCGGCCTGGCCGACGCCATGGCCCGCTTCCCGATCCCGCCCGGCGCCCTCCACGAGATCGTGACCGGCTGCGAGATGGACAGCGAGCAGCGCCGCTACGCCACCTTCGAGGACCTCGTCGTCTACTGCCGCCACGTCGCCGGCTCGGTCGGCCGGCTGTCCCTCGCCATCTTCGGCTCCACCGACCCCGCCGCCCCCCGCCTCGCCGACACCCTCGGCGTGGCCCTCCAGGTGACCAACATCCTGCGCGACATCGTCGAGGACCGGGACGTGATGGGCCGGGTCTACCTGCCGGCGGCCGACCTCGAGCGGTTCGGCTGCACCGGCGACGTGTCCGGGCCGCCCGCCGCCCTCGCCGCCCTCGTCCGCTTCGAGGCCGGCCGGGCCACCGCCCGCTACGGGGAGGGGCTGGCCCTGCTCGGCATGCTCGACCGCCGCTCGGCCGCCTGCGTGGGGGCCATGGCCGGCATCTACCGCCGCCTGCTCGCCCGCATCGAGCAGCGTCCCCTCGACGTGCTCGCCCGGCGGGTCTCCCTGCCGGCCTGGGAGAAGGCCCTCGTCGCCGCCGCCTGCCTCGCCGGCGCCCCCGCCGTGCCGTCCTCCGCCTTCCTCGGCGGCGGCGC
Source organism: Actinomycetes bacterium (assembly GCA_021809425.1). Taxonomy (GTDB): domain Bacteria; phylum Actinomycetota; class Acidimicrobiia; order Acidimicrobiales; family Bog-793; genus JAKBAA01. The sequence goes on from JAKBAA010000069.1 coordinate 1,766, forward strand.
CACCTCCCGGCGCCGCGCCCGCCTCGGAGGTGCCCGGTGAGCCGGGCCGACGTGGTCGTCGTCGGCGGCGGCCTCGCCGGGCTGTCGGCGGCGCTCCACTGCCAGGACGCCGGCGCCGCCGTCACCCTCCTCGAGCGCCGCCCCCGCCTCGGCGGGGCCACCTGGTCGTTCGAGCGCAACGGGCTGCGCTTCGACAACGGCCAGCACGTCTACCTCCGCTGCTGCACCGCCTACCGGCGCCTGCTCGAGCGGCTCGGCACGGCCGGGCACGCCCCGCTCCAGGACCGGCTCCGCCTCCCCGTCCTCGCCCCGTCGCCCTCCGGGGGGGAGCCCACGGCGGCCGTCCTCCAGCGCACCGGCGCCCCCGCCCCGCTCCACCTGGCCGGGGCGCTCGCCACCTACCGCCACCTCTCCCTCGCCGACCGGGCCCGCCTCGGCCTCGCCGTGCGCGCCCTGCAGCGGCTCGACCTGTCCGACCCGGCCCTCGACACCGAGACCTTCGGCGCCTTCCTCGCCCGCCACGGCCAGTCGCCCGCCGCCATCGACCGGCTGTGGGACCTGATCGCCCTGCCGACCTGCAACGTCCGCTCGGCCGACGTCTCGCTGGCCGTCGCCGCCAAGGTGTTCCGCACCGGCCTCCTCGACGAGGCCGACGCCGCCGACCTCGGCTGGGCGCGCATCCCCCTCGCCGACCTCCACGTCGACCCGGCCGCCGCCGCCCTCGAGGCCGGCGGGGCCACCCTGCGCCGGGGCGCCCGCGTGGTCGGCATCGACCCGCCCACCGGGCGCGGCGGCGCCGGCCGGCTGGCGGTCGTGCTCGCGGACGACCGCATCGAGGCCGACGCCGTCGTCCTCGCCGTGCCCCACGACGCCGCCGCCGACCTCCTTCCGGCCGGCGCCGGCATCGACCCGGCCCGGCTGCGCCGGCTCGGGACGTCGCCGATCATCGACGTCCACGTCGTCTACGACCGGCAGGTCACCGACCACGAGGTGGCCGCCGGCGTCGGCACCCCCGTCCAGTACGTGTTCGACCGCACCGACGCCGCCGGCCTGGCCCGCCACGACGGCCAGTGCCTCGCCGTGTCCGTCTCGGGGGCCGACGCCGAGCACGGCGAGCGCCCGGAGCTGCTGGTCGAGCGGTACACGGCGGCGCTCGCCGCGCTCTTCCCGGCGGCCCGCGACGCCAAGGTGGTCGACGCCGTCGTCAGCCGCGAGCACGCCGCCACCTTCCGGGCCCTGCCGGGCACGGCCGGGCTCCGCCCGGGGCCGGTCACCGCCCTGCCCGGGCTGTACCTGGCCGGGGCGTGGACCGCCACCCGCTGGCCGGCGACGATGGAGGGCGCCGTGCGCTCCGGCACGGTCGCCGCAACCTGCGCCCTCGACGGCGCAGGGCGCCGACCGGGCGCCACCCAATTGGCCGAGGAGGTCGCGTGATCCCCACCCAGAGCGTCCCCGAGATCCTCGGGCGGGCGCGCCGGCTCGTCGAGCCCGCCCTGCGGGCGGCCGTCGACCGGCTCTCGCCCGAGCTCCGCCCGGTCGCCCAGTACCACCTCGGCTGGGTCGACCCGGACGGGCAGCCGGTGGGCGGCGACGGCGGCAAGGGGGTGCGCCCGGCCCTCGCCCTGCTGTCGGCCGAGGCGGTCGGCGCCCCCGCCGCCATCGGCGTCCCCGGCGGCGTCGCCGTCGAGCTCGTCCACAACTTCTCGCTCATCCACGACGACGTCATCGACGGCGACGACGAGCGCCGCCACCGGCCGACCGTGTGGGCCCTGTTCGGCGTCGGCCGCGCCGTCATCGTCGGCGACGCCCTCCTCGCCCTCGCCCAGCAGGTGGTCCTCCACCCGGACGAGCTGGTCGCCCTCGGCGACGCCGGCCCCGAGCCGGCCGCCGCCGCACGGGCCTGCTCGGCGATCGCCGACGCCACCGCCCAGATGATCGCCGGCCAGGCCCTCGACATGGCCTTCGAGTCGGTCCCCGGCGTCGACGTCGAGGGGTGCCTCGCCATGGAGGCCGGCAAGACCGGCGCCCTCCTCGGCTGCGCCGCCTCCGTCGGGGCGCTGCTGGCCGGCGCCGACGAGGTCACCGTGGCCGCCCTCGACCGCTACGGGCGCGAGCTCGGCCTCGCCTTCCAGGCGGTCGACGACCTGCTCGGCATCTGGGGCGACCCGGTCCGCACCGGCAAGCCGGCCTGGAGCGACCTGCGCCAGCACAAGAAGTCGCTCCCGGTCGCCGCCGCACTCGCCGCCGGCGGCCACCAGGCGACCGAGCTGGCCGAGCTGCTCGCCGTGCCCGAGCTCGACGAGGCCGCCGTGGCGCGCGCCGCCGAGCTGGTCGAGCGCTGCGGCGGGCGCGCCGTCGCCACCGAGGAGGCCGAGCGCCGCCTCGCCTCCTCGCTCGCCGCCCTCGAGTCGGTCAAGCTCGAGGAGACCCCCCGAACCGAGCTCGCCGACCTCGCCCGCTTCGTGGTCGAGCGGGAGTTCTGAGCGCGTGATCGACGTCTCGCCGGCCGCCGGCCCGGACGTGGCCGCCGCCCTCCCCGCCGACGAGCGGGCCCGCGCGGCGCGCACCCTGTCGGCCGCCCGCGACCACCTGCTCGCCCTGCAGGCCCCCGAGGGCTGGTGGAAGGGGCCCCTCGAGACCAACGTGACGATGGACGCCGAGGACCTCCTGCTGCGCACCTTCCTCGGCATCCTCCGCCCCGACGACGCCACCGCCGCCGCCCGGTGGATCCGGGCCAACCAGCGCGACGACGGCACCTGGGCCACCTACTACGGCGGCCCGGGCGACCTGTCGACGACCGTCGAGGCCTACGTCGCCCTGCGCATCGCCGGCGACCGCCCCGACGCCCCCCACATGGCGGCCGCCGCCACCTTCGTGCGCGACCAGGGCGGCGTCGAGCACGCCCGGGTGTTCACCCGCCTGTGGCTGTCGCTCGTCGGACTGTGCTCCTGGGACGACCTGCCGGCCATCCCGCCCGAGCTCATGTTCCTGCCGCCGTCGGTCCCGCTCAACATCTACGACTTCGGCTGCTGGGCCCGCCAGACGGTCGTCGCCCTCACCATCGTCTCCTCCTACCGCCCGGTCCGCCCGGTCGGCTTCGGCATCGACGAGCTGCGCAGCGGCCGCCGCCCGGCCCCCACCCGCCCCGGCCTTCGCACCTGGCGGGAGCGCTTCGCCCTGCTCGACCGCCTCCTCCGCCGCTACGACCAGCTGGCCTCGTCCGGCTGGTGGCGGGCCACCGTGCGCGAGGCAGCCCTCGCCCGGGCCGAGCGCTGGGTGGTCCGCCGCCAGGAGGCCGACGGCGGCTGGGGCGGCATCCAGCCGCCCTGGGTGTACTCCATCCTGGCCCTCCACCTGCGCGGCTACCCGCTCGACCACCCCGTCCTCGCCGCCGCCTTCGAAGGGCTCGACCGGTTCCTCGTCCGGGAGGGCGACACCCGCTGGCTCGAGGCCTGCCAGTCGCCGGTCTGGGACACCGCCCTCGCCGTGGTCGCCCTCGCCGACGCCGGGGTCGACCCGGCCGCCGAGCCGCTCGTGCGCGCCGGGCGCTGGCTGCTCGACGAGGAGGTCACCGCGCGCGGCGACTGGGCCGTCCGCCGCCCCGGCCTGCCGGCCGGCGGGTGGGCCTTCGAGTTCGCCAACGACAACTACCCCGACAACGACGACACGGCCGAGGTGGTCATGGCGCTCCGCCGGGTGGCCTTCCCCGACCCCGACGACCGCGCCCGCGTCGAGGTGGCCGTCCGCCGGGCGGTCGCCTGGGTCGAGGGGATGGCCTCGAGCGACGGCGCCTGGGGCGCCTTCGACGTCGACAACCTGCGCCGCCTCCTCTACGAGCTGCCCTTCTGCGACTTCGGCGCCGTCATCGACCCGCCGAGCGCCGACGTCACCGCCCACGTCGTCGAGATGCTCGCCGACGAGCCCACCGCCCGCCCCGACCGGCTGCGCGCCGGCATCGACTGGCTGCTCGCCAGCCAGGAGGCCGACGGCGCCTGGTTCGGCCGGTGGGGGGTCAACTACGTCTACGGCACCGGCGCCGCCGTCCCGGCCCTCGTCGCCACCGGCACCCCGCCCCACGACCCGGCCGTCCGCCGCGCCGTCGCCTTCCTCGAGGCCCACCAGAACGACGACGGCGGCTGGGGCGAGGACATCCGCTCCTACGACGACCCGGCCCTGCGGGCCCGGGGCGCCTCGACCGCCTCCCAGACCGCCTGGGCCCTCCTCGCCCTCGTCGCCGCCGGCGACGCCACCGGCGAGGCCGCCCGCCGGGGCGTCGCCTACCTCGCCGACACCCAGCGGCCCGACGGCACCTGGGACGAGCCCTACTTCACCGGCACCGGCTTCCCGGGCGACTTCTACATCAACTACCACCTCTACCGGCTCACCTTCCCGGTGTGCGCCCTCGGCCGGTGGTGCTCGGCCGTCGGCACCGACCTCGACGAGGCCGCCGCCGCCAGGCCCACCGCAGAGGCCGACACCGGCGCCGGCGCCCCGGGAGCCACCCCGTGACCGAGGCCGGCTCGCCCCTCTTCCTCGTGGCCCTCCGCCTGGAGGCCCTCACCCTCCGCCTCGGCGCTGCCGGCGTGGACTGGGAGCGGATCGGCATGGGCCCGGTCCGGGCCGTCGCCGCCTGCTCCCGGATCTCGCGCCAGCCCGACCGCCGCCCGGTCGTCCTCGTCGGCTGCGCCGGCGCCCTCGACCCGGCCCTCCGCCCGGGCGACCTCGTCGTGGCCAGCTCGCTCGTCGAGGTCGACCGCCCGGGCTCGGTCGTCCCGCTGGCCCACGCCGACGAGGTGCACGCCCGCGTCCAGGCGGCCCCGGGCATCGCCGGGACCGGCGTCGCCGTCCACCTGGCCCCGATCGTCTCCTCCCCGCGCATCCTCCACGGCGACGAGGCCCGCAGCCTCGCCCGCCGCTCGGGGGCCGCCGTCGACATGGAGTCGCTCTGGTGCGCCCCGCTCGGCCGCACCCGCCCCTTCGCCGTCGTCCGCTCGATCCTCGACGTCCCCGGCAAGGACCTGTTCACCCTCTCGACCGCCGCCGTGGCCCTCCGCTCGGCGCGCTCGCTGGCGGCCGCCGCCCGCGCGCTCGCCAGCTGGCACCCCGGTAGCTTGGAATCCGACACCCTCATGGAGATTGGCGAGCGCTGATGGGCATCCCGCTTCGGCAGAACCTTCGCATGGCCGCGTACCTCATGCAGCAGAAGCTGGCACGGCGTGACAAGTACCCGCTCATCGTCGAGCTCGAGCCGCTCTTCTCCTGCAACCTCGCCTGCCAGGGGTGCGGGAAGATCCAGTACCCGACCGAGGTCCTCCGCCAGCGCGTCTCGCCCGAGGACGCCTTTGCCGCCATCGAGGAGTGCGGGGCGCCCATGGTGTCGATCGCCGGCGGCGAGCCGTTGCTGCACCCCCAGATCACCGACATCGTCGAGGGCCTCATCGCCCGCAAGCGGTTCGTCTACCTGTGCACCAACGCCGTCCTGCTCCGCCGCAAGATGGACCGGTTCAAGCCGTCGCCCTACTTCTCGTTCGTCGTCCACCTGGACGGCCTCGAGGAGCGCCACGACGAGGCCGTCGACCGCGAGGGCGTCTTCCGGGAGGCCGTCGCCGCCATCCGCCAGGCCAAGGAGCGCGGCTTCCGGGTCACCACCAACTCGACCTTCTTCAGCAACGACTCCCCCAAGACCGTCCGGGAGGTGCTCGACTTCCTGAACGACGACCTCAAGGTCGACGCCATGATGATCTCGCCGGCCTACGCCTACGAGAAGGCCCCCGACCAGGACCACTTCCTCGGGGTCAAGCAGACCAACGAGCTGTTCCGCCAGGCCTTCGGCGACGGCCACCGCAAGCGCTGGCGGCTCAACCACACGCCCCTCTTCCTCGACTTCCTCGAGGGCAAGGTCGACTACCAGTGCACCCCGTGGGGCATCCCCAGCTACTCCGTCTTCGGCTGGCAGCGCCCCTGCTACCTCATGGCCGACGGCTACACCACCACCTACAAGGAGCTCCTCGAGACCACCGACTGGTCCAAGTACGGCCGCGGCCGCGACCCGCGCTGCGACAACTGCATGGCCCACTGCGGCTACGAGCCCTCCGCCGTGCTGGCCACCCAGAAGTCGCTCAGGGAGTCCCTCCGGGCCGCCGTCGGCACCCACTAGGACGACCGCCGCCGTGGCCGCCCGGGGTCCGTCGCCGGCCGCCTTCACCGGCCGCCGCCGGGCCGCCTAGGCTGGGGCCTCGTCGCCGGCCCGGGCCACCTGCCCGGCCGTCGGGGCTGTAGCTCAGCTGGTTAGAGCGACTGGTTTGCAACCAGTAGGTCACGGGTTCGAATCCCGTCAGCTCCACCCGGAGGTCTTCACGTTTGACCTCACCCCATCCTCACTTTTGGGTGTGACAGCCAGGGCAACGGCCCCTCGGCGGGCCGTCCGTCGCGCCTGTTCCCGCGCATGGGCGCGTGGTGACCGACGCGGGCCGCGACGCGCAACGGTCGTCGGGTGTCGGGGACTACGGCAGCGCGTCTGCGCCGGCTCCGGCGAGATCGGCCAGTGTCCGCCGTCGGCGCCGCCGAGTCCTCGGCGCACGACCGCCCGCCGCGCGCCTGCGCTCCTCGGTCCTGCGCGCCTCGAAGGCGTCGGCGACCGCCAGGCTGTAGAGGAGATCGTCTTCTCCACCCGAGATTCTCGTTCCAGCTCGGACGATGGGGTTGATGACCAGACGCCCTTCGTCCCCCGCACGGGCGAGCGCCGCTTCGGACCACCTGGCCCGCTCACGGTCCTCGGGCGACACGTCGAGCGGCACGTTCGCGTCGACCAAGGTGACCGGTGGGTCGGCCGCCCGCGCCCTGCTCGTCACGCAGCAGGTGCAGCAATTGACCGGTGGTCGTCGACGTCGTCGCGCGACCGCGTGCGTGGTGCGCCGACGATCACCTCGCGGGATCGCTCGTCAGGTCGTCCAGGCCGGCGAGCCTCACCGGCGGCACACCCGAGCGGGAAGTCGAACGCCTCTGGCAGGCCGGACCGGTCGATGCGACCGTGAGATCGAGGTCGAACGCCATGGAGGTGCCGTCAGACGTGCCAGCCGTCGATCCCTCCCGCAGCCGGCACGGCGAGGAGCCGTTGGCCCCGGTCGACCTGGCGTCGGCGCTGGGCGCCCTCGCCCGGTGCGCCGTGCGGACCACCCGGCTCACCGCCTCCGGCCGGCTCCACCAACCGGATGCGGCGGTCGGGCGGCTGGTCCGCTTCGCCGACGGCACCTCGGCCCGGGTCTACCGGGAGACGCTGGTCGACCGCCCGCCCCCGCGCGCCCCGGCGGTGCTCGTCGTCGCCTTCCGGCTCCGCTGGGTGCGCCATGGCTGGGCCCATCGGCTGTTCCGGCTGGAGAGCCTGCTCAACACCGTCCTGTTCGCCGGGTTCGCCGGGTTCGTCTCCAAGCTGTGGCTGTGCCACGACGAGCACGGCCGCTACCGCGGCCTGTACCAGTGGGACGGTCCCGACCTCGCCCTCGCCTACGTCCGGGCCCTGTGGTGGCCGCTCGCCCTGCTGAGCGAGCCGCCCTCCATCACCTACCGCATCGTCCCCGGGCTGTGGCGGGACGACCTGCTGGAGGACCCGGCCAGCCTCGACGCCCTGGCCGGCCCCGACGCCCTGGCCGGCCCCGACGCCCTGGCTGGCGCCCCGGCCGGCTCGTGGTGGCGCCTCCTCCCCGCCGACCTGCCCGGCCCGGCCTCCGCCACCGTGGGCCCGCCCCAGGCCGGCCGTGACGGCCCGGAGCCCCCCTCGTGAGGCCGGGACCGGTCGACGTGCTCGTGGTCGGTGCCGGCCCGGCCGGGCTCACCCTGGCCCTGCAGGCGCTCGACCACCAGGCGACCGTGCGGGTCGTCGAGCGCCGGGTCGAGCCGTTCCGGCCGTCGCGGGCCGTCATCGTCCACCCGCGCACCCTCGAGGTGCTCCGCCCGCTCGGGGTGACCGATGCGCTCGTCGCCCGCGGCGACGTCGCCCCGTCGGTCCACCTCCACCTCGGGCGGCGCGAGGTGCCCGTCCACCTCGGCCCGTTCCCGCTCGACGACACGCCCTTCCCGCACCTGCTCTTCGAGCCGCAGGCGGTGCTCGAGACCGTCCTGTGCGAGGCGCTCGCCGACCGCGGCGTCGAGGTGGAGCGGGGCGCCGCCCTCGTCGACGTCGCCCCCCGACCCGGCGGGGCCCGGGCCACGCTGCGCCGGGGCGGGGACGACGAGATGGTCGAGTGCCGCTACGTCGCCGGCTGCGACGGCGCCGGCAGCACCGTCCGTGCGCGCGCCGGCATCGCCTGGCGGGGCGGCCCCTACCGCCACGAGGTGGTGCTGGCCGACCTCGAGCTCGCCGGGCCGCTCACCTCCGGGGTGGCCCACGCCGTGCCGACCGCCACCGGCATCGTCCTCGTGCTGGCCGCCGGCGAGCGGGCCACCTGGCGCCTCCTCGCCACCCGCCGCCCCCCGGCTGACCCGGACGGCGCCGGCACCCCCGGCCAGCTCGGCCCGCCGGTGCCGACCGAGGTGCTGCAGGCCCTCCTCGACGCCGCCGGGCTCGACGTCCGGGTGACCTCCGTCGCCTGGTCGGCGCGGGTCCCCCTCCAGCACCGCCTCGCCGCCGCCTACCGATCGGGGCCGCTGCTGCTCGTCGGCGACGCCGCCCACGCCCACTCGCCGGCCGGCGGCCAGGGGATGAACACGTCGATCCAGGACGCCGTCAACCTCGGCTGGAAGCTCGCCGCCGCCGTCACCCTCCCGGCCGGCGACCCGACCGGTGAGGCCCTCCTCGACACCTACGCCCTCGAGCGCCGCCCGGTGGCCCGCCGGGTGCTGGCGCTCACCCACGCCCTGTTCTGGGTCGAGGCCGGCACCGACCCGGTCGCCGGGCTCGTCCGGCGCCACCTCGCCCCGCTCGGCGCCCCCGCCCTTCCCTTCCTGCTCCGCCACCGCCTCGCTGCACCGGCCATCGGCCACCTCGCCCAGCTGCGCGTCGACTACCACCGGAGCCCGCTCAGCCTCGACGGCCGCCCGCCGGGCGGCCCGGGGCCGCGCCCGGGGGCGCGCCTTCCCGATGCCCCGCTCGGGGTTGCCGGGCGGCGGACGCGGGCCCACGACCTGCTGGCCTCGCCCGGCTTCCACGTCCTGCTCGCCCGCGACGCCCGCTGGCCGGCACTCGGCACCGGCCGGGCCCGGGTCGCCGTCCACCGCGTCGACGACTGGCCCGGTCGCGGCCTCGTCGTCGTCCGCCCCGACGGCTACGTCGGCCTGCGCAGCGCCACCGGCGCCGCCGAGGACCTCCGCCGCTTCTTCGCCCTCGTCGGCGCGACCGACGGCGCTAGTTGAGCCCGGGCGGGGCCAGTGGAGCACGATCGGCGGCGCCACCGGCCCGGTGGTCCGCTCCTGCGGAGCATGATGTGGCCATGACCGGCCCCGGCAGCGACGACCGCACCGCCGACCGGCCCTCCGGGCGCGACGAGCTGGCCGCCGCCGTCCGCGCCGCCCGCGACCACCTCGCCGCCCTCGTCGTCGCCGTCGAGGGCGGCGCCCCGGCGCCACCGGGGCCTGCCGGGCCAGCGGCGCCGGGCATGGCCGGTGCGGCCCCGCCGGCCCACCATCCGGGTTGGCTCCGCCCGGCCACCGGCGAGGAGCGCTGGCCGCCCGCCCTCGCCATCGGCGTGGCCATCGTCCTCCAGTTCGTCCTCCCGGCCCGGCTGGCGATCGGGCCGCGCTGGCTCCTGCCGGCGCTCGAGGCGGCGCTCGCCGTCGGCATCGTCGTCGCCAACCCCCGCCAGATCGACCGCCGCTCCCGTTGGCTGCGTGGCGCCAGCGTGGTGATGATCGCCCTCGTCTCGCTCGTCAACGGGTGGTCGTCGGTCGAGCTCATCCGCGAGCTCATCAGCGGCTCCCCGAGCGGCGCCGGCGCCCTGCTCGCCACCGGGGCGTCGATCTACCTCACCAACATCATCGTGTTCGGCCTCTGGTACTGGGAGTGCGACCGCGCCGGCCCGGTCGCCCGGGCGCACGGCGACCGCCCCTACCCCGACCTCCTGTTCCCCCAGATGGGCGGCCTCCACCTGGCACCGCCCGACTGGCGGCCCACCTTCGTCGACTACCTGTACGTCTCCTACACCAACGCCACGGCCTTCAGCCCGACCGACACCATGCCGATGGCCCGCTGGACCAAGCTCCTGTTCCTCGCCCAGAGCGCCATCGCCCTCGCCGTCGCCGCCCTCGTCATCGCCCGGGCGGTCAACATCTTGCGCTAGCTGCGCAACCCGGTAGGCCTACCCGGCGCTCAGGGGCAGCCACGGCCGATCCGGTGGGCCTGGGAGCGCACCCCGGCGATCACCGGGGCCGCCACCATCGCCACCGTCTCCTTGCCCCCCTGGGGCAGGTACAGCCCGGACGCCAGCATGCAGCTGCCGACCGTCCAGTACACGTTGGCGATCGCCACGCTCCCCCCACGGGCCACGACGCCCGTGGCGCCCGGCACGCCCTTCACCGAGAAGGACGCCAGCTTGGCCCCCCGCTCGTTGTGACGGGTCAACCCCAGGAACGCCGCCATCACCGAGCGCGCCCCGGCGGCGTTGCCCAGCTCGAGCAGCTCGGACGATCCCTGCCGCCCCTGCGACCCGAGCAGGTCCTCGACGGCCGACAGGTGGAACCCGGCGTGGTCGAGCACCGTCGACAGCTGCGACCGCTCCGCCTTGGTCGTCCCGAACGACGACAGGAACCGCGACACCGACGTCTGGCTCGCCATCACCCCGTTCACCACGAACCCCGGCTGCTCCTGCGACCGCAGCAGCAGCCGCCCGGCCACCGTCGCCGCGCTCGGCTTCGCCGTGGTCGCCGGCCGCGGCTTCGGCTTCGTCGTGGCCGGCCGCCCCGCCGCCGGGCTCGCCGCCCACGCCGCACCGGCCGGTGCCACGGCGGCCACCGCCAGCCCGGCGGCGACTGCCGTCGTCAGCACCGTCACCCTGTGGCTTGCCGTCGGCTTCCGAGCGCGCATGAGCATGGTCCCCTTCCCGTCGCGGCGGCGCCGTTCGCGCCCGCCCTGGCGCCGGTGCCATCCCGAGGCGCCTGGCCGACGCTACCGTCCGCGCCACCACCCGGCGGCGCGCACCTCCCGTTGCGCGGCACCCGGCACCCGGCGCGCCCGCCCCTGGCGCACCCGCCGCCGCCGTCCCTCACTCGATGCCGTCGACCGCCGGCCCGCTTGCCATGGGCCCCGCTGCCGTCGGGCTGCCCGTCCTCGCCGCGGCCGGGGTGGTCCCGGCCGGCGCCACCGGGGCCACCGGCGCGACCGGCGCCAGGGTCCTCGGCAGCGGATGGACCACGCCACGCTGGTGCAGCCGGGCCGCCGGGCGGTGCCGGAAGGCCCAGCCGGCGGTGAAGGCGCCGAGCACCGCCAGCAGCACGCCCGGCCCGTACGACAGCCCGACCTGGGCCGTCAGCAGGTGGGTGGCCGATCCGGGCAGCAGGTAGCCGGCACCGTGTTGGAGCGCCGGCCAGGCGCTCGGCCCGACCACCAGCCACCCTCCGGCCAGCACGGCGAGCGCCCCGGCGGCCACGAGCGACAGCCGCCCGATCCCGAGCCGCAGCCGGGCGCTCGACGACAGCATCGACAGCCCGGCCACCACCCCGACGGCTCCCGGCACGAGGGCGAGCAGCCCGGGGGCGAGCGCCCAGTGCCAGGACGTGTGGGTCGTCGGGTCCCATCCGAACACCGGTCCGACGTACGGTGCGACGCCGGCCCAGGCGGCCACCAGGACGGTGACCCCCCCGGCCAGCGCCACGGCGGCACCGCCGGCGCTACGGGTGGCCTCGACCGCCACTGGCTCGGCGGTCGGTACCTGCTGGTTGGGGAGCTGCTCGATGGCGCTCATGCGATCGACCTCCTCCGTCGCGGGCCGGCGGCCCGCCGCTCGTCACCCGCCGGGAGCGCGGCGACGTACGCGTTCTACCCCGCCCTCCCGGCTGGTCAACCGGCCCGGCCGGTGGGCCGGCCGCCCGCCATCCGCTCGGGTACGTCCCGATCGCCTGCCGGCGGGACGCCGGGTCGAGCGTCCGGGCCGTCTCAGGCGCAGGCGTTCGGCCGGTGCTTCGGTGACATGGCCTGTGCGATCACCCCGTTGTCGTCGAGCGCCGTCCAGTACTCGGCCTGGGCGCCCGAGTTCCACGTCCACAGCAGCCAGCCGGACAGCTTGACCCCGAAGCGGCAGCTGGCCTGCTGCCACTGCACCTCGCCGGTCGCCCCGACCGCCGGGCTCTTGAACGCCGACCGGGCCGCCCCGAACTCGCCCATCACGAGCACCTTGTTGGTCGCCTGGGCCCCGAACGCCCGCATCTGGTCGACCTGGGAGCCGAGGTTGGAGTAGACGTGGATGTCGACGAAGTCGTTGGCCGAGGTCGGGGCGAACAGCGGCCCGGGCCGGACGGTCCAGCCGGGGCGCTTGGCGTTGATCAGCGGCGAGTAGATGCCGACCCCGACCAGGCTGCCCGGGAGCATCTTGTGGAGCTCGCTCGACAGCACGTCGACCCAGTGGGTCAGGTTGGCGTTCTCCATCGCCGCCTTGCCGGCAGCGCTCCCCATGTTGAACACGCCGGCGGCCGTGCGCACCACACCCCGCTTCCAGCTGAGGGGCGCCTCGTTGTTGTTCCAGTCCTGCTCGCCGGCCAGCTCCCACAGGACGTTCGACAGCGGCGCCCCGTCCGCCTGGAGGGTCGTCACGAGGTCACGCAGGTACCGCTCTTTGCCGGCAATGTCGGACGGGTTGAGGAAGTAGGCGTTCGTCCCGGCGAGCGCCGCCGTGTCCTTGGACGTGTAGCCCCCGGCGCCGGGCAGGTCGCCGGTGCACAGCAGGACCCGGATCCCGGCGTTGTTGGCCTGCTGCAGGAAGTTGGCCACGTTGGCCAGGTACGGCCCGTCCAGCCCGGCCCCCTTCGGGTTGCCCACCTGGTTCATGTTCAGGAACACCCGCACCGAGTCGTACCCGAGGGCCGACATCTGGCGCACCGCCTGGGCTGCGAGCGCCGGCCGGTAGGCGCCCACGGTGAACGTGACGTTGGCGTACTGCACCTTGCCGGCCACCCTGGAGGCGGTGAGCGGCTGGTAGTCGAACCCGCGCAGGGTGAGCGGGGCGTTGTTCGGGGCGGTGACGAGCCGCCCGCCGTGCAGCTGGCGGATGGCGATCATCTCCGGGGTCACCGCCTCCCACGGCGACCAGGCGCCGGCGGCGTCCCGCACCCGGGCCTCGGTCGGGTGGGCCAGGCTCGTCGGCGACACCACCGTGTCGAGCTGCGGGAACCCCCGCCGGCTGGGCGGGCTCAGCGTGATGATCACCCCTCCCGACGGCCGCGTCGACAGCTCGACCGCCGACACCCCCGAGCTCGGGGCGCTCGCCACCACCCGCACCAGGGGTGCCTTCGAGCCCTTCGCCGACGGCAGCAGCGTGGCGCCGGACAGCACCGGGGCGTCGGTGTCGAGCACCACCGAGGCGCTCGCCGTCACCGTGCCGGACGGGCCGCCCAGGAACTCCACCGACACCGTGTCCGGCACCGGCACCGCCCCGGCTGCCACCGGTGCGGCGGCGGCCAGCGTCCACGGCACCGTCGTCGTCCCCGGCCCGATCGGCGTCGCCGAGCCGGCGGCGTCGAAGCTCGTGTCGTTGGCCACCACCGCCGACGTCGCCCCGGCGGGCCACGTCAGGTGCAGCGTGACCTGCGCCGTGCTCGTGGCGTACGCCCCGTTGTCGATCCGGACGGCAGCCCCGGCGCTGCCCGTCGAGCCGGACGGCCCGCTGGCGTGGGCCACCGGGCCGGCGCCGGCCGGCGCGGCGACGATCGCCCCGAGCGCCGGGGCGGCCACGAGCAGGCCGGCCGCGGCGGCCGCCCGGCGGCTCGTGCTTCGACGGGTGCGGGAACGGGCCACGGCGACGTGTCTCCCTCTCTCGAGCGGCAGGGCCGACCTCCGGCGCGCCACGGCGCGCCCGCGGGCGGCGCCCCAACGTACCGGCACCGCCCCCTCCGGCGCAGCCGGTGCGCGTTAGCGGCCGATGAGCCTTCCGTGAACGGCGCTCGAACGGCTGCCACCGCCGGCTGAACCTTCGTCGACCCCCCCATCTGCGGGTTCCCCCCGGCCCACGCAACGCTCTACGCTCGGGCCGCCCGCCCCCTCTGCCGCATCCCCCCGCCGATGACCCTTGCCGTTCGCGCCCGTCGCCCCACCCGGCTGCCCGCCGCCCGTCCGCCCCGTCGCCCATCGCGCCCGGCCACCGCCCTCGCCACCTTCGCCGTCCTCGCCGTCGTGCTCGCCGCCGCCCTGGCCGGCGCCGCCCTCACCGCCCGCTCGGGCCACCGCACGGCCATCCGCCCCGTCCTGCCGCCCCCGCGCCGCCGGCTGGTGCTGCCCCCCGCCATGCGCAGCCGGCTCGTCGCCGTCGACCGGCTCCACGGCGGCCACTTCGCCCTCGCCGCCACCGGTGCCACCGTCCAGCTGCGCGGCTTCGACTACCAGCCCCTCGAGCGGGCCCCCGGCCACCCCCACGGCTACGTCAACGTCACCTTCTCGCCCTCCACCTACCGCCACGCCGAGGTCCAGGCGATGACCGAGCAGTGGGAGGTCGACGGCTACGACGCCACCCGCGTCCTGCTCAGCCCGACCGCCATCGGCGCCCGCCGCGGCCGCGGGCTCGACCCCGCCTACCTTGCCGACCTGGCCGACTTCGTCTCGACGGCCGCCCTCCACGGGGTGCGCACCGTCATCGCCGTCGGCTCGCTCCCCACCACCGGCAGCTTCCGCCCCCGCCGGTGGCGGTCGTTCGGCCTCTACAACGCCGAGTACCTCCAGCCCGGCTTCATCGCCGCCGAGCAGCGCTACCTGCGCGACCTCGTCACCGGCCTGCGTGGCGAGGGTGCCCCGCTCGTCGACGTCCTCTGGGAGCTCAAGAGCGAGCAGTCCTGGAACCTCGCCGCCGCCCCCCTCGACTGGCACCGCGGCACCGTCCGCACCGCCGACGGCCGCCGCTACGACCTGGCCCGCCCCGGTGCGGCAGCGGCCATGGAGCGCTCCAACCTCGTCCACTGGGCCAACCGTCTCGCCGGCACCCTCCACCGGCTCGTCCCCGGCAGCCTCGTCGGCGTCGGCGTCTACTCGCCGTCGGTCCGCCACCCCCACTGGGCGGTCACCCCCGGGCCCCTCTTCTCGGCGGCCACCCACATCGACTTCGTCGACATCCACGTCTACCCGAACCTCGGCTCCGAGACCGCCCAGATGGCCGGCTTCGACGCCGCCGCCACCCGCAAGCCGGTCGTCATGGGCGAGTTCGGCGCCACCCGGGCCTCCCCGGTGGGCACGGCCAGCGCCGCCCTCGTCACCTGGCAGGAGCAGAGCTGTCACCTCGGCGGCCTCACCCTGTCCGGTTGGCTCCTCTGGACCTGGAGCGCCAGCGTCGACCACCAGTTCTGGGACGCCCAGGCCGACGGCGGCCGGATCGCCCAGGCCCTGGCGCCCGCCAGCCGCCCCAACCCCTGCGGCTAGCCCGCCCCCCGGCCGTCGCCGGGCCCGTCGCCGGCGGCGTCGCCGAACCGGGCGCCGGCGGCGT
>JAKBAA010000162.1 GCA_021809425.1 Actinomycetes bacterium
TCCTCGAGTCCTTCGACGGTGGCACCACCTGGACCACCTCGAACCCGGGCGGCGTCTTCACTGGGCCCGACGTCGCCAGCGTCGCCTTCGTCCCGGGGGCGAGCTCGGTCGGCAGCACCGAGGTGCTTGCGGGCACCTCGAGCGGCCTCTACGTCTCGACCGACGCCGGCAGCACCTGGACCGCCGAGGCCGGCAACGGGTGGCGGGCAGGCAACGTCAGCTCCATCGTCGTCAACCCGAACACGACTCCGCCGGCGATCTACGCCGGCGTCGGCGGCGTCGGCGTCGAGATGACTACCGATAATGGGGCCGACTGGACGCTCGAAGCGAGCAATTTTCCTAGTCCCACTTCGTACACAAGCGTTGCCCTCGCCCTCGTTCCGACGGGGAGCACCACGACTGACACCCTCTACGCCTCGCTCGGCGGTAACACCTACGAAGGTCTCTACCGCTCGACTGCCGGGGGCGCCGGCTTCACGCAGATCATTAACGTCCCCGCCTTCACCACGGAGAACTACGCCTTCGGTGCCGGTGTGGGCGACCAGGCCAGCTACGACAACGCCATCGCCGTCGACCCGCTGAACGCCAACATCCTCGTCCTCGGGGGTGTCACCGCGGTCGAGGGCGTCGACAACGCAGGCACCTGGAACTGGACCAACCTGAACGGCGGCACGTTCGGCACCGCCTCCAACCAGTTCCACCCGGACTTCCACGCGATGGTGTTCGACGCTGCCGGCGACCTCTACGTCGGCAACGACGGCGGCGTCTGGGAGCTGCCGGCGACCGACGTCAACTCGGCGACGCCCGCCTTCAGCAACCTGAACGGCAACCTGGACATCACCCAGTTCTACGCCGGCATGTCCGTCTACGGGAACGGCAGCCAGATCCTCGCCGGCGCCCAGGACAACGGGACGCCGCTCTACAGCGCGACCAGCGCCACCCCGACGACCTGGGCGATCGAGGACACCGGGGACGGCGGGGCCGCCCTCATCGACCCGTTGAACCCGTTGATCCAGTACGCAGAGGCCGACATCGGTGCCGGCGGCTCCCTCGACATGACGACCGACGGCTGGGCGACCAGCATGTCGGTGACCCCCGCGCTGGCGAGCGCCAACTGGTACGCCCCCATGGCCTACGTCCCCGGAGCGACGCCGCAGGTGCTGTTCGGCGCCGACCAGCTCTACGAGGTGGGAGCCGGCCAGCTCGGCCCGTGGACCACGCGCATCCCGCCCGGGACCCTGGACATCGCCGCGATCGCCGTCGCACCGTCCAACCCGTCGGTCATCTACGTCGCCCGTGACGACGGCTCGATCTCCGTGTCGATCAACGGCGGGGTGACCTGGACCGCCGTCACCCCCCCGGCGATGGCCCAGACCCAGCCCACCCACCTCGCCGTCAGCCCCACCAACCCCTCCACGCTGTACGTCACCTATGCCGCCGCCATCGCCGGCGAGACCGGCGCCGCCAACCCGGCAGTGCTCGTCGGCACCGGCCTTGGCGTGACCACTCCGGTCTGGACGAACGTCTCGGGCAACCTGCCGGCCAACGTCCCGACGAGCTCGGTCATCGCCGACGGCAGCAGCGGGCTGATCGTCGCCAACGACGTCGGCGTCTTCCTCGCCTCCACGCTGAACGGTGCCGGCACGACCTGGGCCCGGCTCGGAACCGGCCTCCCGAACGTCCAGGTGACCGACGTGGCCCTCACCTCCGGAGGGACCCTCCTCGCCGAGACGCACGGGCGCGGCATCTGGTCGCTCCCCTTCGTCGTGCCCGGCACTGCCGACCAGCTGGCGGTCACCTCGGGCCCGCCCGGAAGTCTGTCGGTGGGCCAGAGCTTCACGGTGACCGTCGCCGTCGAGGACATCCTTGGCACCCAGGTCGGCGCCGACGCCGGCCGGGCGATCGCGCTCGCCATCGCGAACGGCACCGGAACGCCCGGTGCGGCCCTCACCTGCGCGACCAACCCGGTCGACGACGTCAACGGGGTGGCCACCTTCCAGTGCTCGGTCAACGCGGCCGGCGCCGGCTACCAGTTGGTCGCCAGCAGCACCGGCCTCGCCCCCGGCACGACGGCCGGCTTCACCACCACTGCCCCGGTCACCTCGGGTGGCGGGGCGACGAGCGCCCCGAGCTCGACCGGGACGCCCGTCGGCTTGGCCCCGACCCCGACCCCGCCGCCCCCGACCCCGACCGTGTCCGTGGTCGGTCGCTACTACGGCCAACAGTCCATCGACACGGCGATCGCCACGTCCAAGCAGGCCTTCCCCCAGTCGGACAGCGCCACGGCCGTCGTCCTGGCCAGCTCGACCTCCTTCGCCGACGAGCTCGCTGCCGGCCCGCTGGCGGCCCACGTCGGCGGCCCGCTCCTCCTCACCGGGGGCTCCGGCTCGACGACCGTGCTCGACCCCCGCGTGGTCGCCGAGATCCAGCGGGTGCTCGCCCCCGGCGGCACGGTCGACATCGTGGGCGGCGACCTCGCCGTGCCCGCCGGAGCCGACGCCACCCTGCAGCAGGACGGCTATGTCGTCCACCGCCTGGCCGGCTCGACCGCGCCTGCGACGGCGGTAGCGGTGGCCGAGGCACTCGGCAACCCGTCGACGGTGTTCGAGGTCACCGACACGGCGCCCTGGGACGGCATCGCCGCCGCCCCGGCCGCCATCGCCGCCGGGGGTGCCATCCTGCTCACCAACGGCCGCGTGCAGGCGCCCGAGACCGCCGCCTACCTGCAGGCGCACCCGGCCGACACCCGCTACGCCGTCGGCGGCACCTTCGCCGCCGCCGGGGCGGACCCTTCGGCCACCGCCGTGGCCGGTGCCACCGCCGAGGCCACCTCGGCGGCCGTCGCCGCCCGGTTCTTCCCCACCCCCAACGACTTCGGCGCCGCCTCCACCCTCGACTTCCAGGACGGCCTCGTCGGCGGCCTGTACATGGCGACCGGTGGCCGCTCCGGGCCGCTCCTGCTCGTCGACCCCAACGCCACCCCGTTGCTCGACCCCGCCGTCGTCTCCTACCTGCGCACCCTCGCCCCGGGCACGCCCGGCACGGTGTTCGGGGGGCCGCTCGCCTTCCCGTTCCTCGACCTCTCCCAGCTGCAGGTCTACGCCGGAATGCCCTGATCGCACCCCGCCAGGGCACCACCGGCCCGGTCGAGAAGGCCGCGACCGGTGGTGTACCCTGGCAGGTCCGCGGGGCTATAGCTCAGTCGGTTAGAGCGCAGCACTGATAATGCTGAGGTCGCTGGTTCGATTCCAGCTAGCCCCACCAGAAACTCCCTGGCTAAGGGCCTGTTCTTCCAGCCTGGCCGCCTTCGGGGGATCAGTCAGGCAATCCACGGGCAAGACGTCGTCTGTGTAGATCCGAGAGGCGACGGCCTCGGCGGCCGCCCAGTTCGCCTCCGGCATCGGGCGGGCATAGATCCCTAAGGTGACTCGCGCATCGGCGTGACCGAGGCGTGCCTGCGCCGTCTTCATATCGACGTTTGTC
>JAKBAA010000070.1 GCA_021809425.1 Actinomycetes bacterium
GGGCGGGCGGACCGGCCGGGGCGGGCGGACCGGCAGGGGCGGGCGGACCGGTCGGTGGCGCCATCGCGACGGGGGCGGGAGCGCCCGCCGGGGCGGGCGCCCCGAGGCGGTCGAGATAGGTCGACGGGTCGCCCTTCCCGAGGACCACCTTCATCCCGCCGACCTCGAGCTGCAGGAAGTCGAAGGGCGAATGCTCCAAGCTCTCGATCACCTGCAGCAGGCGGGACAGGTCGTCCTCGCCGAGCGTGCTCAGGTCGTCAGCCACCCGTTCGCTCCCCTTCCTCGCTCGCCGTCCCGCCCGCCGGGCCGGTCATCGTGCCGCCGGCGACGGTGCCGGGTCGGCCCGCCGGACCGCCGTCAGCCGCTCGCCGCCGCGCTCCAGGTGGACGAACCGCACCTGACGCTCCGAGCCGAGCTCGCCGAGCAGCGTCACGAGCGGCACGTCGGCGCTCAGGTACCGGCGCGGCGGCCCCGCCCGGCGCATCGCCTCGACCTCGGTGCTGCCGGCCATGAGGGCGCGCAGCACGACCTCCTCGTCGCTCATGTCGGCGTCCCCGTACCGGGCCTTCGCCTCGGTGAGGGTCAGCTGGTCGTCCGCGGCCGGACCGCCGCCCAGCTGCTCGAGCTCGCGCGCCCGGGGCAGCGACAGGATGCGATCGCGCAGGTCGCCGTCCATCCACTCGAAGCCCGACCCGGCCCCGAAGCGCCCCTGGGCGTAGCGGATGAGGTCGTCGATCACCACCTTCCACCGCTCGCCGGTCGCCACGTTGATCGACGCCTGGGTCACGACGTGCTGGGAGTACGGCGTGATCATGATCGGGTAGCCGAGCTCGGCACGGATGCGGATGCTCTCCTGCTTGACCTCCTCGATCCGGTCGGCCATCCCGATCGTGCCGAGCTGGTACCGCAGGTTGGCGATCACCCCTCCCGGGATCTGGTGGGCGAACTGCGCCTCGTCGTAACGCACCGGCCCGCCGAGCGGCAGCCCTTCCTGGCGGGCGAACGACGTGAGCCGGCGTGACACCGAGGCGAGCAGCACCTCGTCCACCTGTGGCTCGAAGCCGAGCGCCCGGGCGTTCCGGGCGACGTCCAGGACGGACGGCTGCGCCGAGCCGTCGGCGGCGGGCGGCACGCCGGTGTGCAGGTACCGGATGCCCAGCTTCATCGCCTCGCTGTACACCGACGGGGCCAGGCCGGTCGTGCAGTGCGAGTGCAGCTCGACCGGGATGTCGCCGGCCGCCGCCAGCAGGATCGGGGCGAGATCGCGGATGCGATCCACCGTGAGCAGCCCGCCCTGGTCCTTCAGGTACAGGGCGTCCGGCCGCAGCGCCGCGGCGGCACGCGCCTGCTCGGCGAACAGCTCGTCGGTGTGGCGCGGCGAGATCGTGTACGACAGGGCCAGCGCCACCTGGAACCCGTAGCCGTGCATCGCCGGGATCTCCTGCGGCAGCGTCCGGGTCAGCTGGTCGGCCGTGTTGCACACGACCTGCACCCGGTACGGCTGGACGATGTCCGCCACCATCTGCAGCGCCAGCTCCTGGACCACCCGCGGGGCGCTCGTGCCGAGCCCGACCAGGTTGAGGGCGCCCATGCACGTCTTGAGCGTCCGCGGCATCCGCTCGGAGAGCATCCGCAGCGTGTGCCACGGGTCCTCCTTCAGGTCGCGCACGATCTTCTTGAAGAAGATGCCGTTCGGGATCACCTCGACGGCGAAGAACCCGGCGCGGTCCATGTCGGCCGCCAGCGGCTCCATCATCCCGTAGCGCATCCCCATCGCCCACAGGCTTTGGGAGCCGTCACGAAAGGTGGTGTCGATGAAGTGGATCTCGTCGGCCATCGCCCCCCCTAATGGTCCCCCTCACCCTGTCACGCCCGGCGGACCGCCCACCAACCGTACGCGACGGCCGCTGCCCCACGGGCCCCGTCCCGCCGCCGCCCTCCCGGCGGGCCCCGAGCGCCTCGCGGTCGGCCGGGACGTTCCCGGACGACCCCCACCTCCTTGACAGCACGCCTTCCTCGCGCTATCGGTATCGGTGTGGATTAGCACTCGGCATCCGAGAGTGCCAGCGCCGGCGCAGCAGCGGCGTGCCCGCAGGTTGCACCGGTCCCGGCAGGCTCGGCCCAGCGAGAGGAGGCAACGATGGCCCTCGTCCGTTCCGATCCGTTCCGTGACATCGACCGTCTGCTCCAGCAGCTCTGGCGCGGGCCGGACGGCGCCGCCCGCCCGAGCGCCCTGGCCATGCCCATGGACGCCTGGCGCAGCGGCGACCGGTTCACCATCGAGCTCGACCTGCCCGGCGTCGACCCGGACGCCGTCGAGATGACCGTCGAGGACAACGTGCTCGTCGTGAAGGCCGACCGGCCGCACACCCAGGGGGCCGACGACGACCAGCTGCTGATCGCCGAGCGGCCCTACGGCACCTTCACCCGCCAGGTGTTCCTCGGCGACAACCTCGACACCGACAACATCGAGGCCACCTACCTGGCGGGCGTGCTGCGCCTCACCATCCCGGTCGCCCCGCAGGCGAAGGCGCGGCGGATCCCGATCCACCACGAGCCCGAGCGCGCCGACCAGCTGACCACCTGACCCCCCCCCGGGGCGCCCTGGCCCGGGCGGCGACCTCGCGATCCCGCCGCCCGGGCCGGCCGGGTGCTCAGGCGAACCCGGCGATGCCGTGCGGCCGGTAGGGCGACTCCAGCTGCGACACCTCGTCGCCGTCCAGGCGCAGCTCGAGGGCGGCCACGGCGTCCTCCAGATGGGACACCCTCGTCACCCCGACGATCGGGGCGGTGACCACCGGCTTCGACCACAGCCAGGCAAGCGCCACCTGCGCCCGCGCCACGCCGTGGGCAGCGGCCACCGCGGCCACCCGCTCGACGATGACCCGGTCGTCCTCGTGGTACAGGCTGCGCCCGAACTCGTCGGTCTCGGTGCGCGCCGTCGTGGCGTCCCACTCCCTCGTCAACCGGCCCCGGGCGAGCGGGCTCCACGGGATGACGCCGACCCCCTGGTCGGCGCACAGCGGCAGCATCTCGCGCTCCTCCTCCCGGTAGAGCAGGTTGTAGTGGTCCTGCATCGTCACGAACCTGGTCCAGCCGTTCGCCTCGGCGACCTGCTGGGCCTTGGCGAACTGCCAGGCGTACATCGACGAGGCCCCGAGGTACCGGGCCTTGCCGGCCCGCACCACGTCGTGCAGCGCCTCCATCGTCTCCTCGATCGGGGTGGCGTAGTCCCACCGGTGGATCTGGTACAGGTCGACGTAGTCGACCCCCAACCGGGCCAGGCTGTGGTCGATCTCCGACAGGATCGCCTTGCGCGACAGCCCGCCGCCGTTCGGCCCCTTGTGCATCGGGCCGCGCACCTTGGTGGCCAGCACCACCTCGTCGCGCTCCCCGTACTCGGCGAGCGCCCGACCGACGATCTCCTCGCTCGACCCGGCCGAGTACACGTTGGCGGTGTCGAAGAAGTTGATCCCCGCCTCGACCGCCCGCCGGATGATGGGCCGGCTCGCCTCCTCGTCGAGGCTCCACTCGTGGTTGCCCCGCTTCGGGTCGCCGAAGCTCATGCAGCCGAGGCAGATCCGGGACACGTCGAGACCGGTGGTGCCGAGCTTCACGTACTCCATCGCGACCGTCCCCTCCGCCTCGCCGCCCCGTGCAGCCGGCGACCGCCAGCCTACGGGTCGGCCTCCGGCCCCGGCCCGGGCCGCCCGGGCGGGGCGGCGGCGGCGGGATGCGACAATGGGTGCCATGACCACCACCCGCGGGCGCCTCCAGGTGGCGCTGCAGGCCGCCTTCGACCGGCTGGCACCGGGAGCGGACCCGGTGCTGCGACCGTCGGAGCACGCCGACCTGCAGTCGAACGGCGCCCTCGCCCTCGCCCGCACGCTCGGGCGCAGCCCCCGCGACCTCGCCACCGAGGTGGCCGCCGCCCCCGAGCTCGCCGGATGGTGCCGCGCCGAGGTGAGCGGCCCGGGCTTCGTCAACCTGCACCTCGCCGACCACTTCCTCACCGGCCAGCTCGACCGGCTCTCCGGCGATCCGCGCCTCGGGGTGCCCGCCGCCGCCGAGCCGGCGACCTACGTCGTCGACTACTCGGCGCCGAACGTGGCCAAGGAGATGCACGTCGGCCACCTTCGCACCACCATCATCGGCGACGCCCTCTGCCGCATGCTCGCCTTCGCCGGCCACGACGTGCGCCGCGAGAACCACCTCGGCGACTGGGGCACCCCGTTCGGCATGCTCATCGAGCACCTCCTCGAGATCGGCGAGCAGGAGGCCGTCGAGGAGCTCTCCGTCGGCGACCTCGACACCTTCTACCGCCAGGCGCGCGCCTCGTTCGAGGCGCGCGCCGACTTCCGCGAGGCCAGCCGCCGCCGGGTCGTCCTCCTCCAGCAGGGCGACGAGGAGACCCGCCGGCTCTGGTCGGTGCTCGTCGCCGAGAGCCTCGCCTACTTCGACGACGTCTACACCCGCCTCGGCGTCCTGCTCACCGACGACGACGTGGTCGGCGAGAGCTTCTACAACGACGCCCTCGCCGGCGTCGTCGCCGACCTCGACGCCGCCGGCCTGCTCGTCGAGAGCGACGGTGCCCGCTGCGTCTTCCCCCCCGGGTTCGCCGGGCGCGACGGCGAGCCGCTCCCGCTCATCGTCCAGAAGTCCGACGGCGGCTACACCTACGCCACCACCGACCTTGCCGCCCTTCGCGACCGCGTCGACCGCCACCACGCCGACCGCATCCTCTACGTCGTCGGCGCCCCCCAGCACCAGCACCTCGAGATGTGCTTCGCCGTCGCCCGCTCGGCCGGCTGGCTCCCGGCGAGCGTCGAGGCGACCCACGTCGCCTTCGGCAGCGTGCTCGGCGCCGACCACAAGATGTTCAAGACGCGCTCCGGCGACACCGTCAAGCTCGTCACCCTCCTCGACGAGGCCGTCGCCCGGGCCCGGCTCGCCCTCGGCGAGCGCGCCGCCCACCTCGACGAGGCCGACCGCCACGCCCTCGCCGGCACCGTCGGCATCGGTGCCCTCAAGTACGCCGACCTGTCCACCGACCGCACCCGCGACTACGTCTTCGACTTCGATCGCATGCTCGCCTTCGAGGGCAACACCGGCCCGTACCTCCAGTACGCCCACGCCCGCATCTGCTCGCTCCTGCGCCGCGCCCACACCGACGCCGGCGCCCGCCCCGGCGCCCTGCAGGTCGCCACGCCCGAGGAGCACCACCTCGCCCTCGCCCTCCTCGCCTTCCCCGAGGCGCTCGACGGCGCCCTCGGCGACGCCGCTCCGCATCGGCTGTGCCAGCACCTCTACGAGCTGGCCGGGGCCTTCACCACGTTCTACGAGCGCTGCCCGGTCCTTCGGGCCGACGACCCGGCGACGAGGGACAGCCGGCTACGCCTCGCCGAGCTCACCGGGGCCGTCCTCGCCTGCGGGCTCGGCCTGCTCGGCATCGGGGCGCCCGAGCGCATGTGAGGCCCCACGGCGCCCCGCCCCGGGAGGCGTGCCACCCGTCGCGGGAGGGTGGCGCCGGCTCGACAAGCCGGCCCCGGCGCCGGGACCTCGGCGCGCCTTCCTCCTCCTAGCCCGAGCCTCCCCCACCGGCCAGGCCGTCCGCCTCACCCACCGCCCAGGCGGTGCGGCGCCCGCCGTGGCGGCTGAGCCGGAGCGGGAGGCCGAAGCACCCCGACAGCAGCTCGTCGGTCAGCACCTCGTCCGCCGGACCGGCTGCCACGAGGCGCCCGCCGCGCAGCAGGGCGGCGTGGGTCAGCGACGGCGGCAGCTCCTCCAGGTTGTGGGCGGTCATCACCGTCGTCGGACCCGACGGCGTCGACGCCAGCCGCTCCAGCGCCCCCACGAGCGACTCCCGCCCGGGCAGGTCGACGCCGGCGGTCGGCTCGTCCAGCAGCAGCAGCTCGTGGCCACCGAGCAGCGACCGGGCGACCAGGATCCGCTGGCGCTCTCCCTGGGAGCAGTGGGCGAACGGCTGGTCGGCGAGGTGCCCGCACGACAGCGTGTCGAGCAGCCGGCCCGCCGCCGCACGGTCGTCCTCGTCGAACGTTCCCCACCACGGCGCCAGCAGGCCGCCCTTCCCCGTCAGCACGACCTCGAGGGCGGCCACGTTCCACGGCAGGGCGTCGGCCACCCGGTGGCTGACGAGCCCGATCCGGGCCCGCAGCCGTCGCATGTCGGTGCGTCCGAGCGTCTCCCCGAGCACCGTCACCGACCCGCCGCTCGGGATCCGCTCGGCGGCGACCAGCGAGAAGAGCGTCGTCTTGCCCGCCCCGTTCGGGCCGAGCAGCGCCCATCGCTCGCCCCTTCGAACCTCGAGCGAGACGGGACCGAGCACGCGCCGACCGTCGATCGTCACGACCGCCTCCTCGAGGCGCACCGCCGTCCCGATCGCCATGCCCGCCACCACCGGTCCCGTCCCGCTCGCCGCTTCGAGCCGCTCAGCCGCTCAGCCGCTCAGCCGCTCAGGCGCTCAGGACGGCCTCGGCCTCGAGCTCGATCGTGATCCGCTTGCCGACCACCAGCCCGCCGCCCTCGACGGCCGCGTTGAAGTTCATCCCGTAGTCGTCCCGGTCGATCTCGGTGCGGGCCGAGAACCCGATCCGCTTGCCCCCCCACGGGTCGCCCGTCGCCCCGAGGAACTCCACGTCGAGCGTCACCGGGCGGGTGCTCCCCTTGATCGTCAGGTTGCCGTCGACCTTCCAGTCGCCTCCGGCCGGGCGCACGGCGGTGCTCACGAAGGTGATCGTCGGGTACGTCTCCAGCTCGAAGAAGTCGCCGCTCTTGAGGTGGCCGTCGCGCTGCTCCTCGCGGGTGTCGATGCTCGCCACCTGGATCGTCACCGACACCTTCGAGTCGGCCAGCGTCTCGCCGACGACGATCTCGCCGTCGAAGTCGTTGAATTGCCCACGCACCTTCGACACCATCAGGTGGCGCACGACGAACCCGACGATCGAGTGTGCCTTGTCGAGGTGGTACGTGCCCGGCAGCGGGGCGGGAGCGCCCTCGAGCGTGCGGGTGAGGGTCTCGGTCTCTGCCATCGGTGGCCTCCTGGTCTCGTGGCGGCGCCCCACGGCCCCGCCATGCTTTCGTTGCTCGCGCAAAGCTTGTGACCGCAACAGTATGCCCGCTGAAGGTACACTCGTGCCATGGCGGCCCGCACGGACCCGCCCGGGCCCCGGTGCCCCTCGGGCGGTGACGACCAGATCACCCTCGTCGGCCTCCTCCTCGAGACGGCCGCCGGCCTCCGCCGGACGCTCTCGCCCGGTCTCGACGGCGAGCTCGGCGTGGGAGGGCAGTCCTTCGACATCCTCGTCCGCCTGGCCCGGACACCCGGCGAGCGCCTGCGCATGTGCGACGTGGCCGCCCAGACCGGCCTCAGCCCGGGCGGGCTCACCCGCTCGATGGACCGGCTCGTCGCCGCCGGCCTCGTCGTGCGCGAGGCCTGTCCCGACGACCGCCGGGCCAGCTACGCCCACCTGACCGAGCGCGGGGCGGCCAAGGTGGCCGACGCCCTCGAGCGCCACCGCCGCGACGTCGCCGCCCTGCTCGACGGCACCCTGTCGACCGGCGACATCCGGGCGCTCGCCGACCTCCTCCGGCCGCTGCGCGACCGCGTCCACCCCGACGCAGCCCTCGTCAGCGACCCGCCGCCGGCCGTCGAGATGCTGGCAAGCGCGCCGCGCCGGTAGCGTTCGTCCCCGGGGCCGCAGCAAGGCGGCGCGAGGGAGGAGCACCATGGCGCGGAACACCTTCGGGACGGCCGGCGAGCTTGTGGTCGGCAGCGGCAGCTACCGGATCCACCGCCTCGACGGCCTCGGCGCCGACCAGGTCCGGCGCCTCCCGTACTCGCTGAAGGTGCTCCTCGAGAACCTCCTCCGCCACGAGGACGGCGTCAACGTCACCGAGGCCGACGTCACCGCCCTTGCCGGCTTCGCCGACCACCGCCAGGAGCGCGAGATCGCCTACTCGCCGGCCCGCATCCTCCTCCAGGACTTCACCGGCGTGCCCTGCGTCGTCGACCTCGCCGCGCTCCGCGACGCCGTCGAGGCGCTCGGCGGCCCCGTCGCCAAGGTCAACCCGCAGATCCCCGTCGACCTCGTCATCGACCACTCGGTCATCGCCGACGTCGCCGGGCGGCCGGACGCCTTCTCGCGCAACGCCGAGCTGGAGCTCCAGCGCAACGGCGAGCGCTACCGGTTCCTCCGCTGGGGCCAGCAGGCCTTCTCCAACTTCCGCGTCGTCCCGCCCGACACCGGCATCTGCCACCAGGTCAACCTCGAGCTGCTCTCCCAGGTCGTCTTCCGCGACGGCGAGGGCAACGCCTACCTCGACACCGTCGTCGGCACCGACTCGCACACCCCGATGGTCAACGGACTCGGCATCCTCGCCTGGGGGGTCGGCGGCATCGAGGCCGAGGCCGCCATGCTCGGCCAGCCGATCTCGATGCTCGTGCCCAAGGTGGTCGGCCTCCGCCTCGACGGCGAGCTCCCCGAAGGCGCCACCGCCACCGACCTCGTCCTCACGATCGCCCAGCTGCTCCGCCGGCACGGCGTCGTCGGCAAGTTCGTCGAGTGCTACGGCCCGGGCGTCGCCTCGGTGCCGGTCGAGAACCGGGCGACCATCGGCAACATGTCCCCCGAGTACGGCTCGACGGTCACCATCTTCCCGATCGACGACGAGACCCTCCGCTACCTCCGCTTCACCGGTCGGCCGGCCGACCTCGTCGAGCTCGTCGAGGCCTACGCCAAGGAGCAGGGCCTCTGGCACGACCCGGCGGTCGAGCTCGCCTACGACGAGACCGTCGCCCTCGACCTTTCGACCGTCGTCCCGAGCCTCGCCGGGCCGGCCCGCCCGCAGGACCGGGTGCCCCTCGACGCCGCCAAGGAGCGCTTCGGCGAGGCCCTCGCCGCCGCCCCCGGCCGCGCCGACGCCACCCGCCGGCGGGGACCGGTCCGCCTCGCCTCCGGCGCCGAGACCGACCTCGGCGACGGCGACGTGGTCATCGCCGCCATCACCAGCTGCACCAACACCTCCAATCCCCAGGTCATGCTCGCCGCCGGCCTTCTCGCCAAGGCGGCCGTCGAGCGTGGCCTCGCCGTGAAGCCGTGGGTCAAGACCTCCCTCGCACCGGGGTCGCGGGTCGTCATGGAGTACTACGACGAGGCCGGCCTCACCCCGTACCTCGAGAAGCTCGGCTTCAACCTCGTCGGGTTCGGCTGCACCACCTGCATCGGCAACTCCGGACCCATCCCCGACGAGCTGTCGGCGGCCATCGACCAGCACGACCTCGCCTGCGTCGCCGTCCTCTCCGGCAACCGCAACTTCGAGGGGCGCATCCACCCGGACGTGCGCATGAACTACCTCGCCTCCCCGCCCCTCGTCGTCGCCTACGCCCTCGCCGGCACCATGGACATCGACCTGCTCACCGACCCGCTCGGCACGGGCAGCGACGGCCAGCCGGTCTACCTGCGCGACCTGTGGCCCTCCCAGGCCGACGTCCTCGCCGCCGCGCGCTCCTCGGTGCAGGCCCCGATGTACGCCCGTGGCTACGCCGGGGTCTTCGACGGCGACCAGCACTGGCAGGCGCTCGAGGTCCCCTCGGGCGACCGCTACGCCTGGGACGACACCTCCACCTACGTCCGCCGGCCACCCTTCTTCGACGGGATGGGCCCCGACCCCGAGCCGCTCGGCGACATCGACGGCGCCCGCGTCCTCGCCGTCCTCGGCGACTCGGTCACCACCGACCACATCTCGCCCGCCGGCTCCATCCGCCCGGCCAGCCCGGCCGGCCAGTGGCTCCAGGCGCGGGGCGTGACCCCGGCCGACTTCAACTCCTACGGGACCCGCCGGGGCAACCACGAGGTGATGATCCGCGGCACCTTCGCCAACGTGCGCATCCGCAACCGCCTCCTCCCCGGCACCGAGGGCGGGGTGAGCGTCCACCTGCCGACCGGCACCGAAGGCCCCATCTTCGACGTCGCCGAGGCCTACCGGGCCGACGGCACCCCCCTCGTCGTCCTCGCCGGCAAGGAGTACGGCTCGGGCTCCTCCCGCGACTGGGCGGCCAAGGGACCCGCCCTGCTCGGCGTCCGCGCCGTGCTCGCCGAGAGCTACGAGCGGATCCACCGCTCCAACCTCATCGGCATGGGGGTCGCCCCCCTCCAGCTGCGCGACGGCGACTCGGTGGCGACGCTCGGGCTCACCGGCCGCGAGGTCTACGCCGTGCGCGGCCTCGCCGGGGCCACCGCCGACCAGCTGATCGGCCGCACCGTCACCGTCGAGGCCGACGGCCGGAGCTTCGAGGCGGTGCTCCGCATCGACACCCCCACCGAGGCCGAGTACTTCCTCCACGGCGGCATCCTCCGCTACGTCGTGCGCAAGCTCGCCGCCTCCTGAGCGCCGTGCCCCCGCCGCCGCCCGGCCGGACCCTCGCGCCGGCGGGGAGCGCTCGTGGCTGAGCTCGTCGTCGCCACCTTCAACCTGCACGTCGGCCTCGACGGCTGGGGGGTCCCCTTCGACCCGGTCGCCGCTTGCGCCGCCCTCGATGCCGACGTGCTCGTGCTCGAGGAGGCCTTCACCTCCGACCACGGCGTCTCCCTGGCCGGCCAGGTCGCCGAGGCCCTCGGCTACGAGGCCTTCACCGTCCCGCTCGCCCCCGCCCGGCGCTGGCCGGTCCCACACCGCCGCGACCACATGGACCCGGACCGCTGGGGACCGGGGCGCTGGACGCGCACCCGCTCGCTCGTCGTCGACCGCTCCCCGGCCGCCCCCTCCCGGCGCCGGCCGCCCCGGGGCCGCCAGGTGCGCCGCCACGGCGCCGAGCGCGGCACCTGGGAGCTCGCCGTCCTGCACCGCCACCCTGCCACCCGGCGCTGGGTGGCCCCCCTGCCCCAGCTCCCCCGCGACGTCGCCGCCCGCCAGGTGGCCTTCGTCGAGCTCGACACCCCCGGCGGTCCCTTCACCGTCGCCGGCACCCACCTCGCCCACCTCAGCCAAGGCTCGCCCCGCCAGATCCGTGCCCTCGGCCGGCTCCTCGCCGAGCTCGACGGCCCGGCCGCCGTGCTCGGCGACACCAACTGCTTCGGTCCCGTCCTCGTCGGCCTCCTCCCCGGCTGGCGCCGTGCCGCCCGCGGCCGCTCGTGGCCCGCCTGGCGCCCGGTCGTCCAGCCGGACCAGATCCTCGTCAACGCCGCCGTCCGCACGACCCACGGCACCGTCCACCGCCTCGGGCGCTCCGACCACCACCCGGTCCTGGCCCGCCTCGGCTACAGCGACCCCGATCGCCGCCAGGGCGCAGGCCTCAGCCGGCCGTGACGAGGCGACCGAGGCCCACGGCGCGCATCGCCGTCTCCAGCTCGGTCGTCACGAAGCTCAGCCGGTTGAGCACCAGCAGCACCCCGAAGAAGGCGAGCAGGGCAGCCGAGCCGAGCGTCACGGCACCGCTGTGCCGCTTCACGAACCGCAGCGCCCCGGCGAGCCGGCTGAAGCCCAGCCCGACGACGAGGAACGGAACGCCGAGGCCTGCGGCGTAGGCGGCCAGCAGGAACGCCCCCGACCCGATCCCCCGCTCGGTGCTCGCCACCGCCGTCACCGAGGCGAGCACCGGCCCGATGCACGGCGTCCACCCGAACCCGAACGCCGCCCCGGCCACCGGGGCGGCGAACGGGCCGAGGCGCGACAGGCGGGGGTGGAAGCGCGCCTCCCGGTACAGGCCGGGCAGGCGCAGCACCAGCGTGCCGGCGAAGAACGCCGCCATCGCCAGCACCACCACCCCCGAGATCCGCGTCAGCAGCACCCGGTTGTGCAGGAGCGACTGGCCGACCGCCGTCGCCGACACGCCGATCAGCACGAACACCGCCCCGAACCCGAGCACGAACAGCACGGTGTCCCGCGCCACCCGGGCCAGGCGCCCGGCCGAACGCGCCCCGTCGTCGGTGATGTCGATCCCCGTCACCATCGACAGGTAGGCCGGCACCACCGGCAGCACGCACGGCGACACGAACGACGCCACCCCGCCGCCGAACGCCACCACGTAGCTGACCGGGGCCGGCATCACGCCATCGCCGTCGCCCGGCCAGCGCCGGTGACGCCCCGGCAGGCCCGCCAACGGTGCATGGCCACAGTGTCCCATCGCCACCGGGACCCTGCGAGTCACCCCGGTTCACCGAGGGTCCTTGCGTCGCGCCCCGCCGGTTGGCATTGTCGCCCCGATGGACTCGACGGCGACTCCCGGCGCGACCGGGCTCACCGACCGGGAGCAGGCCGTGCTCGCCTTCGAGCGCGACTGGTGCCGCCGCCAAGGCCCGGCGACCAAGGCGGACGCCATCCGGCTCGAGCTTTCCATGTCACGGGCCCGCTACTACGCCCTGCTCGACCGCCTCGTCGACGCACCGGCCGCCCTCGCCCACGACCCGCTGCTCGTCCGCCGCCTGCGCCGCCAGCGCACCGACCGGCGACGTGCCCGCTTCACCGGCGTGCCGACACGGCGTCGCCAGGGCCGCTGACCGGCGACCGGGGGGCGGCCCTCGAGCTCCTCGTCGCCGAGCCGGCCCGCACCACGCTCCTGTGCGACCTCGACGGCACGCTCTCCGAGCTCGTCGACGACCCGGCGGCGGCCGTCCCGCTGCCGGGCGCCGCCGCCGCCCTCGACTACCTCGGCAGCCACCTGCGCACCGTCGCCGTCGTCTCGGGCCGGCCCCTCGCCTTCCTCGAGGCACGCCTGCGCCACGATGCCCCCGCCATCCTGCTCGCCGGCCTGTACGGCCTCGAGCGGTCCGGCCCGGACGGCGCCGTGCGCACCGACCCGGCGGCCGAGCCCTTCCGCCGCCACGTCGCCGTCGCCGTCGCCGAGGCCCGCGCCGCCCTCCCTCCCGGGGTGCTCGTCGAGGAGAAGGGGCTCAGCCTCGCCCTCCACTACCGCGAGGCGCCCGACGCCGAGGCCGCCGTCCTCGCCGTCGCCGCCGACCTCGCCGCCCGCCACGGCCTCGCCGAGCAGCCCGCCAAGCTCGCCGTCGAGCTCGTCCCCCCCGTCGCCGTCGACAAGGGAACGGTCGCCACCGAGCTCGCCGCCGGCAGCCAGGTCGCCTGCGTCCTCGGCGACGACCTCGGCGACCTCGCCGCCTTCACCGCCCTCGGCCGCCTCGCCGAGCTCGGTCGCCTCGGCGCCGCCCTCCGCATCGCCGTCGCCGCCCGCGACACCCCGCCACCGCTCCTCCGGGCGGCCGACCTCGTCCTCGACGGGCCGCCCGCCGCCCTCGCCTTCCTCGAGGAGCTCGCCGAGCGCCTCGGCTACGTCCCCGGCCGGCTGCGCTGAGCGGGTGGGGCGCTCCCGGCGGGTGGGGCGCCTCGCGGCCGGGGTGGCTCAGCCGGCGGGACGCGCCGCGTGGGCGGCGAGCTCGTGGAACCACTCGGCCGGCGGGTGGGCGGCGCCGAGACGGGCGAGCGCCCCGGCACGCGCCGCCCGCTCGTCGGCAGGCAGCTCGAGGGCCCGCTCGAGCGCCCGGGCCGTGCCGGTCACGTCGAACGGCTCCACCTCGACGGCGTGGGCGCCGAGCTCGGCGAACGCGCCCGCCGCCGGCGACAGCGCCAGGACGCCGTCGCGGCGGTTGAGCACCGGTCCCTCCTTCGCGACGAGGTTCATCCCGTCGCGGATCGGATTGACCAGCAACACGTCCGACCGCTGCAGCGCGGCGAGCGTCGCCGGGAAGTCGTCCTCGATCCGCAGCCGGATCGGCCCGTCGCCGCCCGAGCCGAACCGGTCGTTGATCCGGGCGACCA
Organism: Actinomycetes bacterium; assembly: GCA_021809425.1. Classification (GTDB taxonomy): domain Bacteria; phylum Actinomycetota; class Acidimicrobiia; order Acidimicrobiales; family Bog-793; genus JAKBAA01. The sequence goes on from JAKBAA010000070.1 coordinate 13,789, forward strand.
GGTGCTCGCACTCGCTGCGGTAGGCGAGGTACTCGGGCAGGTCCTGGCGGGACGGGTAGGCGCGGGCCACGAACACGACCCGGTCGCGCCACGCCGGGCGCTCCTCGAGGAGCTCCTCGAAGGCGAGAAAGCCACGCAGCAGGTTCTTCGACGGCTCGACCCGGTCGCTGCGGAACAGCAGCCGGCGGCCGTCCAGCTCGGCATCGAGCGCCTCGCCGGCGACCGCACAGGCCGGGTCGGCGGCGACCCTGCGCAGCTCGTCCGCATCGGTCCCGAGGGGGGCCACGAAGGCCGCCGGCACCCGACCGAGCGCGGCCCGGGCGGCCGCCTGGAAGTTGTCGCGCCAACGCGCCGTGTGGAACCCGCACGACCCGAACCCGGCCATGCTGTCGAGCAGCTCGTGCACGACTGCCCGGGGCAGCACCTCGAGCTCGTCGGCCGACGGGAACGGCGTGTGGGTGAAGTGGACCGTGGCCAGGTCCGGCCGCACGGCGCGCAGCCGGGCCCCCACGAGGAACAGGTGGTAGTCGTGCACCACCACGGTCGCCCCCTCGTCGGCCGTCTCGGCCACCTCGTCGGCGAAGGCGTGGTTGAACTCCCGGTAGCGCTCGAAGGCCTCCCGCCAGCGCCGGTCGAGCACCGGCCGGCGGGTGCGGTCGAACAGTCCGTGCAGCAGGAACCACAGCGTGGCGTTCGCCACCACCCGGTAGGCACCGTCCCGCACCTCCGGCGGGAGGTCGACCAGCCGCAGCTCGGTGTCACCGGCGAGCCCCGCCGGCACGCCCTCCCGGGCGGCCCGGCGCTCGCCCTCGGTCATCGCCGACGCCACCCATCGGGCGCGCTCCCCCCGCAGCGCCCGGGCCAGGCTCGGCGCCAGGCCGCCGGCGCCGTGGCGGGCGACCAATTGGCCGTCCGGGCCGATCGCGATGGTGGCCGGCCCCCGGTTGGACACCACGACGAGCCCGCTCACGCCACCGCCAACCCGGCCCGGGCGAGGGCGGACGCCATGACGGCGCGCGCCTGGGGCACCAGCTCGGCCAGCGGACGGTTGCGATGCACCCGCTCGCCCAGGTCGACCTGGGCGACCGCCCCGGCGCCGTGGCGGAGGGCGACGTCGACCAGCAGGCCCATCTCCACCCCATACCCCTCGTCCAGCTCCACCCCCTCGAGCGCCTCCCGCCGCAGCGCCGTCTCGCCGGCGAGCGGCTGGCGGACGGTGGCCAGCTCGGGGAACAGCTCGGCGAGCAGCGGCCGGGCCACCAGCTCGGTCACCCGACCGCCACCCGTCGGGGCGCCGTCGATCGGCCGGTTGTAGAACGCCTTGACGAGCGCCACCTCGCCGTCCCCGGCCAGCAGCGGCCCGAGCAGGCCCGTCACGAAGTGCGGCGCCACGTTCGTCACGTCGGCATCGAGCAGCACGACCAGCTCGCCGCTCGTCGCCTCGAGGCCGCGTCGGAGGGCACCACCCTTGCCGAGCGCCACCGGTCGCCCGTCCGGGCCGAGATCCGGTCCGCTCGCCACCACCCGGGCCCCGGCGGCCGCCGCCGCCGCCGCCGTGGCGTCGAGCGACCCGTCGTCGACCACCACGAGCTCGTCGACGAGGCCGAGCCCTTCGACGAGCGCCTCGCGCACCACCGTCACCACCGCCCCGACCGTCGCCTCCTCGTCGCGCGCCGGCACGCACACCGAGACCCGCCGCCCCCGCTTGGCGGCGACCAGCACTTCCGGGTCGAACTGCAGGTGGTGGAAGGTCGCGATGGGGCCGGCGGCGATCCTCACCGGAGCATTCTCCCCGCTCGCCACCCCTGCCGCCAACGGCCCTCCCCCGCCGACGACCGCCATCGGAGCGCCATCGGGCCGCCACCCCGCCCGGTGGCCGCCTCCTGCCCCGGCGCGTTGACGGGCGCCGCACCCTTCGTCCACAATGGTCAGATCATCCAGAGCGGCTGAGGGACGGGCCCTGCGACGCCGCGGCAACCAGCACGGGTGCTCTCCACACCCGGACCAGGTGCCAATGCCCGACCGATGAGGAGGAGCGGTGCGCTTCGTCGAAGGTCTTCGCTGTCGTGAGTGCGGGCGCGCCTACCCCGCCGAGGCGTTGCACGTGTGCGACTACTGCTTCGGCCCGCTCGAGGTCGTCTACGACTACGAACGGCTCGCCGCGACGATCGACCGTGGCTCGATCGAGGCGGGGCCGCGCACGATCTGGCGCTACCGCGACCTGCTGCCGACCGCACCGGCCCCCGAGCTGGACCTGCAGGTCGGCTGCACCCCCCTCGTACGCGCCGAGCGCCTCGCCGCCGAGCTGGGCCTCGGCGAGCTCTACGTCAAGGACGACACCCGCAACCCGACCGGGTCGTTCAAGGACCGCGTCGTGTCGGTCGCCCTCTCCAAGGCACGCGAGCTCGGCCTCAAGGTGGCCGCCTGCGCCTCGACCGGCAACCTCGCCAACTCGGTTGCTGCCCACGCGGCGCGCGCCGGGATGACCTCGTACGTGCTCATCCCGAGCAACCTCGAGCGGGCCAAGGTGGCCACGACCGCCGTCTTCGGCGGCCACCTCCTCGCCGTCGACGGCACCTACGACGACGTCAACCGGCTGTGCGCCGAGCTCGCCAGCGACCGGCCCGACTGGGCGTTCGTCAACGTCAACGTCCGCCCCTACTACGCCGAGGGCTCGAAGACCCTCGCCTTCGAGGTGGCCGAGCAGCTCGGCTGGCAGCTCCCCGACCACGTGGTCGTGCCGATCGCCTCGGGCAGCCAGCTGACCAAGATCCGCAAGGGCTTCCACGAGCTCGTCACCGTCGGCCTCGTCGACGACCACCCGGTCCGCATCTCGGGCGCCCAGGCCGAGGGGTGCTCGCCGGTCGCCCAGGCCTTCGCCGCCGGCACCGACGCCATCCGGCCGGTCAAGCCGCACACGATCGCCAAGTCGCTCGCCATCGGCAACCCGGCCGACGGCTTCTACGCCCTCGAGGCGGCCCGCCAGAGCGGCGGGGCGATCGGATCGGTGACCGACCAGGAGATCCTCGAGGGGATCTCCCTGCTCGCCCGCACCGAGGGCATCTTCGCCGAGACCGCCGGCGGGGTCACCGTGGCCACCCTCGCCAAGCTGGCTGCCGCCGGCGTCGTCCGCCGCGACGAGCGCGTCGTCGTCTACATCACCGGCAACGGCCTCAAGACCGTCGAGGCCCTCGGCGACGCCGTCGGCCCGAGCGCCGTCATCGCCCCCACCCTCGAGGCGTTCGCCGCCGCCGAGGACGCCGAGACCGAAGGAGCCGCCCGATGAGCGTCACGATCCGGATCCCCTCCCAGCTGCGGCCGCTCGCCGGTGGCACCAGCGAGGTCGCCGTCGAGGCGGTCACCGTGCGCCACGCCATCGAGGCGCTCGAGGCCGCCCACCCGGGCTTTGCCGAGCGGCTCCTCGACGAGCAGGGCAACCTGCGCCGCTTCGTCAACTGCTTCGTCGCCGACGAGGACGTC
>JAKBAA010000163.1 GCA_021809425.1 Actinomycetes bacterium
GCGGTGCGCGGCGAGCCTCGGGGCCGCGGGGCTGGGCGTGTTGGGGCTCGGCGTGTTGGGGCTCGGGGTGGCGCCGGCGACGCCGGCGAGGGGCGCCGTGCCCGCCACGGCGGCCGAGCCCGCCACACCAACGGCGGGCGGCACGGCGACGGCGGGCGGCACGGCGACGATCCCCCCAACGCTCGCCGCGGTCCCGGTCCGGCTCGGGGCGCTCACCCCGGTGACCGTGACCCGGCTGACGGTCGCCACCACGGCGCCGGCGGCGGCGACCGCCGGGGTCGCCTACCGGGTGGGGCTCGCCGCCTCGGGAGGCGCGCCGCCGTACCGGTGGGCGGTCGCGGCAGGCACCCTGCCGAGCGGGCTCGCGCTCAGCCCGGCCGGCGTGCTGAGCGGCGTCCCGGGCACGCCCGGGCGGACGTCGCTGACCGTCGTCGTCACCGACAGCAGCTCGCCGGTGCGACAGCGGGCCGCCGCCCTGCTGACGGTCCAGGTGAACGCGCCGCCCTTCGCCGGCCAGGCCAGCTCCAACTGGTCCGGCTACGTCGTCGCCTCGCCCGGGCCGCTGCTCACGGAGGCGTCCGGCCAATGGACGGTGCCGGCGCTCACCTGTGCCGCGGCCTCGGAGGCCGGCCTCGCCACCTGGGTCGGCATCGGGGGCGCCCGAACGGGGACGAGCGGCAGCTCGGGGATGCTCCTGCAGACGGGAGTGAGCAGCGACTGCGCTGCCGGGGCACAGGTGGAGACGGCGTGGTGGGAGGAGTTCCCGAGCGAGCCGAACGGCGAGGTGGCCTTCACCGGGCTGCAGGTGACCCCGGGTGACGTGCTGCGGGGGACCATCTACCAGACGACCGGGGGCGCCTGGGTGACCCGCCTCGACGACCTCACGACCGGTCTCTCGGGGGTGATGGTGACCGGGGTCGGCTGGGGCATCTCGGTCGACGGCAGCGGCACGTTCTCGTCCGAGGGGTCGACGGCCGGGCTGAGCTACGCCGGCGGGACGTCGGCAGAGTGGATCGCCGAGGACTACGAGCAGGCGGGGGCCCTCGTGCCGCTCGCCGACTTCGGCACGGTCGGGTTCAGCTCGCTCACGACGAGCCTCCCCTCCTGGAGCCTGTCCGGGGCCGACGCCGTCGAGATCGTGCAGGGCGGCAACGTGCTCGCCCTGCCGTCGGCGCCGGGCCCGGACGGCTTCACCATCACCGCTGCGGCACCCACCGCCGCGGCCGTCAGCACCGGCTGAGCTCGCCGGCGAGCTCTGGCTCGGCGAGCGACATGGCGAACCGCGCCCACCCGGGCCGTGGGGCGATGGCCAGGTGGACGCAGCCACATTGCTCTCCCGTCGTGCCCCGTCGTGCCCCGTCGTGCCCCGTCGTGCCGAGGTGACCGACGGCCGCCGCTGGGACGCGCTCGGGCGGCTGCTCGACCCACACGTGACGTGTCACGATGCTCGCACCGGCGACACCTTGGACAAGGACGCCTGGGTGCATCTGAACGGGGACGGTGGCGGCCGGTGGCCCGGTGCGCCGATCAGCCCGACGGGGCCGCCGCGGCAAGGCGCACGGGCAGGTGGGCCACGTCGAAGCCCACCCCGATCTCGTAACGGCCCGGCACCGTGCGGAACCGGCCGGCGAGGAAGGCCTCGAAGCCGGCGCGGGGGAGGACGAGCGTGACCCGCCGGCGGGCGCCCGGTCGGAGCTCGACGGAGGCGAACGCCCGCAGCTGCTCCGGCGGCTCGCCGGCGGCGGGCGGGTAGGCCAGGTATGCCTGGACGACCGCCCGCCCGGCTCGGCGTCCGGTGTTCGACACCACGACGTGCACCCGCACCGACCGGCGCCCCTCGGCGAGGCCGGCGCCTGCGAGGCGGAACGACGTGTAGCTCAGCCCGAACCCGAACGGGAACTGCGGGCGCACGTGATGGGCGAGGTACCAGCGGTAGCCGACGTCCAGCCCGTTGGCGTAGGTGACGACGCCGTTGTGCCCCGGGTAGAGCGACGGTCGGCTCATCGGGGTGGCCTGCGCCGATGCCGGGAAGGTGACGGGCAGGTGCCCGGACGGGTCGACGGCGCCGGCGAGGACGGCGGCGACCGCCCGGCCGTCGACCTGGCCCGGGTACCACGCCTCGACCACCGCCCGGACCTCGTGGAGCCACGGGAGGAGGACGGCACCGCCGGTGTCCAGCACCACGACGGTGTCGGGGTTCGCCGCTGCCACCGTCTCGACGAGGGCGTTGGCGTCGCCCGGCAGCAGCAGGCTCGGCCGGTCGACGCCCTCCTTGTTGACGTCGTTCACGAAGACGACGGCGACCTGCGCCCGCCGGGCGGCGCGCGCCGCGGCGGCGAGCATGGGCGAGACGTCGACCAGGCCGATCTGCGGCGTCCCGTCGCCCCCGACGGCGAACCAGCGCAGCACGAGCCGGTAGTGGCGCCGCCCGACGAGACGGACGGTCGTCGCCCAGTGGCTCGGCCCGTGCAGCCCCGGGACCGACAGCACGGAGCGGCCGTCGAGGTAGGCCCACAGGTCGCCGTCCTGGATCATCGACAGCTCGTAGGCACCCGTCCGCGGCACCTGCAGCACGGCGCGCCACGTGCGCCAGCCCGGTCCGTGACCGGGTGCGGTGGCCGTGAGCACGTCACGGCTCACGTTGGCGGCCCCCACGATCCCGAGGTCGGCCTTGCCCGGCTCGATCGGGCGGGGGAGGCGGTGACGGCTCGCCAGCAGCTCGCCCGCCTCGAGGTCGGCGTTCGTGAGGCGCGGCACCTGGTTGATCGGCACGCCGCCGGCCACCCAGGTCAAGCGGGCCGACGGGAAGGCGCTGCGCAGGGAGGAAAGGGGCGTGACGACGGCGCTGCTCTGCACGTAGGCGCTGCCGAAGCCGACCGACATCGGGTCGCTGGAAGCGTCGGTGCCGATGACGGCGATCGAACGGACCCGCCGGGGGAGCGGCAGTGCCCCGCCCCGGTCCTTCAGCAGCACGATCGAGCGCTCGGCGACGGCGAGCGCCACCGCCAGACGGTGCGCCGTGATCGCCGGCGTGGCGGTGCGCAGCGGGCGCGGGTGGGCGACGAGGCCGAAGGCGAACATCCGGCCGAGCACGGCTCGCACGGCCCGGTCGACGGCGGCAACCGGCAGCGCATGGCGCCGGACCAGCCCGGCGAGCTCGGCGAGGGTAGCTGGCTTCAACAGGTCCAGCCCGGCCCGGAAGGCTGCCGCTGGGCCCCTTACCGAGCCGAGGTCCGAGCGCACGAACCCGGTGAAGTGCCATCGCCGCAGGTCGGCGTACAGCGTCGGGTCGGCGCAGTCGTTGTGCCCGTCGACGGTGCCGTAGGCGCACATGATCGAGGCGACGTGGCCGTCCTCCACGGCCATGGCGAACGGTG
>JAKBAA010000071.1 GCA_021809425.1 Actinomycetes bacterium
GCCCGGTCGACGGCGGAAACCGGCAGCGCATGGCGCCGGACCAGCCCGGCGAGCTCGGCGAGGGTAGCTGGCTTCAACAGGTCCAGCCCGGCCCGGAAGGCAGCCGCCGGGCCCCTTACCGAGCCGAGGTCCGAGCGCACGAACCCGGTGAAGTGCCATCGCCGCAGGTCGGCGTACAGCGTCGGGTCGGCGCAGTCGTTGTGCCCGTCGACGGTGCCGTAGGCGCACATGATCGAGGCGACGTGGCCGTCCTGCACGGCCATGGCGAACGGTGCGTTGTAGATCTCCTCGAGGACCCGCCGGCCCACCTGCTCGCGCAGGCGGGGGCGAGCCGTCTCCTGGTTGTACAGGCTGTAGTGCTTCGCGTCCGCCATGACGCCCTCGGACTGGATGCCCCGGATCTCGGCCGCCCCGAGCGTCCCGGTCAGCAACGGGTCCTCCCCGAACGCCTCGAAGATCCGCCCGCTCACCGGGACCCTCGCCAGGTTCAGCTCGGGCGCCTGGACGACGTCGATGCCCTTCGTGCGCGCCTCGGCGCCGAGCACCGTCCCGTAGGCCCTGGCGAGGCCCGGGTCGAAGCTCGCCCCGAGGCCGAGCGCTGCCGGCAGCTGCAGCGAGCCGGGCGTGTGGTTGGAGATCCCGTTCGGCCCGTCCGACAGGGTGAGCGGCGGGATGCACAGCGACGGGATGCCCGTGTTGGTGTTCTCGATCCCCGGCGCGCCGAACAAGACCACGAATTGCAGCTTCTGCACGAGGGTCATCCGGGCGAGGACCATCGCCGCGAGCTTCGCCGGGCTCGACCGGTGCGCCTGCGAGGCGGCCACCCACGGGCAGCGCGACGGGCGGGCCGCCTCCGGCCCGGACCTCGCCGGGCCCGACCTCGCTGGGCCCGACCTCGCTGGGCCCGACCTCGCTGGGCCCGACCTCGCTGGCACCCGCAGCACGGACCCCCCGGCAGGCGCCGGCACGGCGAGGGCGGCGACCGCGACGAGCGCCGCCAGGGCGCCGAGCGCCGCCGGACGGCGGGCGCACCCGGCAGCCTGGTCGACGCGGCGCACCGGTCGTCCCGGTCGTCGTCGTCGCTGCATCCGCTGGAGCCTCCTCATCGTGTCGGCCACGGAACCTGCGCCGGCGCCGGCGATGTTGCCCCGGAAGTGCTGCCACCGGGCCAGCGCACTGAGAGGGCTCACAGCGACGGCGCCGCCGCCCGAAGGTCGGACCGCTGCGGTGCGCCTGCTCCCCTGGCCCGCCGATAAGGTTCGTTATGTAAAAAACAGGCCGGGCAGGCCGCACGCACCCCGGGCGCCCTCGGCGCCCGCTCCCACCGCGGCGCGCCGTCCCGCGGTTGCCGCCATGGGCCTCAGCCCGACCCGCCGCCGCCACGACGGAGCACGGCGGCGTCGGCGCCGTTGGCCGCCAGCACCCGGGCCGCCACGCCGGCGCCGAGGCCTGCCAACGCCACGAGGACGTGCGCACAGCCGATCGGCCCGCCGCCGCCGCGCTGGGCGTCGGCCTTGGCCATGGCGAGCGCCCTCCGGGCATACGGGGTCCAGGCGATGCGGGCCGACGGCGCCGAGGCGCCCCGCACGAAGGACCGCTCGACGTCGCGCGCCAGCAGCTCGAGGTCGATCTCGCTGCGCTGGAGCAGGGCCGTCGCCGAGTTGTCGGATCGCAGGAGGCCGCCGAGGAGGTGCTCGGTGCCGACGAAGTTGTTCGAGTGGCGAACCGCCTCGGCCTTCATGGCGTGCATCGCCGCGCGTAGCTCGGGTGCGATCTCCTCGGGCAGGTAGGCCGCCTGGGGGGTGACGATCCGGCTCGCCGCCCCCTCGCCGGCGAAGGCCAGGGCGGCGCCGATCGCCTCGTAGCTCTCCCCCTGCAGGCGGCAGTGCTCGACGTACTCCTCGACGAGGTCGTCGCCGAGGACCCGCAGCCGTGCCGCCACGGCGGCAGCGGCCCGGAGCAGCGCCAGCCAGTCGGGCTCGACCGAGCCCGGCGCGGTGGTGCCGACGCAGCTGCGGTCGACCTCGGCCACGAGGTCGTCGAGGTCCGGAAGGCGCAGGTGCCCGGCAAGGTCGCCGTTGCGACGCTCGGAGGGGGTCATGGCGCGCTCCCGACGGACTCGGCGAGGTCGCCGGCATGGTCGGCCAGGTAGCGGGCCACCGGGCCGAGCAGGCGCCGCTCGCCGTCGAAGCCGTCGAGCGGCGGCCCGTACCAGCGGACCTCCCGGGCCCGCAGCGCCGCACCGAGGTTGCGGCGACCGTTCGACAGGCCGGCGAGCGCCTCCGCCTCGACCACGACCACGCTCGCCGGCTCGCCCGCAGCGGTGTCGACGGCTGGCAGCAGGCGCCGCTCCAGCACGGCATGGCCGCGCACCACCCGGAGCTCGACCCCGCCCGCCGACGTCGCCGCCACACCCGGCGTCCCGCTCCCCCAGGCGTCGTCGACGACCGGGTACCCGAGCTCGCCGAGGAGGGCGTTCACGTGCTCCCGGAGCGGCCCGGCGACGTGGTCGGGGGGCACCCGGGCACCGCGGCCGACCGCCTCGCCGTGGATGCCCGGGGTGTACCAGATGGTGTGGTCGGCCGGACCTGCACCCGTGCGGGGCCGCGCGAGGCGCGCCGCCAGCTCCTCGCCCGGCCGGCCCGGCGGCGGCGCCAGCCCGAGGTGGGCGAGCACGGCCGGCACCACCCCGTCCGGGTCGGCCACGAGGTCCTCGTAACGCAGCCGCAGGCACCGCTCGGGGAGGCGGCGCTCGAAGGCCACCATGCGCGCCGTCCGGTCGGCCCAGTACGCGGCGAGGGCGACGACGGTGTCGGTCGGGCTGCGCTGGGCGACCGTCCCGAAGCCGTACTCGGCGAGCCCCCACGGCGAGGCCTCGAGACCGCTCAGCACCATGTCCATGCAGTGACGGTGGAGCAGCACGAAGCGTGCCTCGGGCCACACCTCGGCGAGCCGTTCGAGGTGGAACACGTTCGACAGCGACTTGTCGCACCAGGCTGACTTGCCGGCTGCTTCGAGGTAGGGGGCGAGCAACGCCTCGGCGACGGCGCGGGCCCGGCCGTGGGCGGCCGGCACCGCCTCGCCGGGGGGTCCGCCCCGCACGGCGAGCGGGCCGGTGTCGATCGCCACGTGCTGCTCGACGAGCACGGCGAGATCGGTCTCGGCCGGGCAAGCGAGCTCGGGATGGGCATCGAGGACCAGGCGGAGCAGGGTCGAGCCGCTGCGGGCGCAGCAGGCGATGAAGGCGGCCACGGCGGCATCGTAGAGGCGGCGTGCTCGCCCGCCGGGACCGGCGCCACGGCGCCGCCGCGACGGCGGGCCCGCGACCGCGCGCTGAGGGCGCGCTCTGGTAGCACTCCCGCCATGGCCGACGACCGCCGGGCACCCCGGACGACGCTCCCCCCGTACACCGTCCGCCGCAGCGCGAGGGCGCGCCACGTCCGCCTGGTCGTCTCGGGTCGCGACGGGCTCGTGGTCGTCGTGCCGGCCCGCTTCGACCTCGGGCGGGTCCCCGCCCTCGTCGCCGAGCGGGCCGAATGGATCGAGCGCAGCTTCCGGCGCATCGGCGGCCCCGGCGAGCCGGCGAGTGGCGGGGTGCTGCCGGACGCCGTCGACCTGCGCGCCCTCGACGAGCGCTGGCACGTCGTCACGGCGCCGGCCGCCGGGCGGCGGGCCGGGGTGACCGAGGAGGACGGGCGGCTCGTCGTCGCCCTGCCGCACCCCTGGCCGCCGCCGGTCCCGGCCCCGGTGCGCGGCGGTCCCGTCGTCGCCCCCGCCCGGGCACGCCACGGCACCACGGACGGCGCCGGCGGCGGCACGGAGGCGGTCGGGCTCGAGCTGTTGCGGGCCTGGTTGAACGGGCGCGCCCGCTCGGCGCTCGAGCCGTGGCTGCGCCACCTGGCGGCCGTCGAGCAGCTGAGCGTCGGGCGCGTCAGCATCCGCTCGCAGCGGACCCGCTGGGCGAGCTGCAGCGCCCAGGGCAACGTCAGCCTCAACCGGTCGCTGCTGTTCCTCCCGCCCGACCTCGTCGCCCACGTGCTCCGCCACGAGCTGGCACACCGCTGCGAGCTCAACCACTCCCCCCGCTTCTACGCCCGGCTCGCGGCGATGGACCCACAGGCGGCCGCCCATGCCGCCGCCCTCCGCACCGCCTGGCGCCTCGTCCCGGCCTGGGCCGGCTGAGCGATCCGGCACGGCCCGCACGAAGGGGCGCCGACGTGTGCGGCGCCACGGGCCGGCCGTAGGCTGTCGTCGTGAGCGCCGCCGCCGCCTCCCCCGCCACCGACGGGCCGCTCGAGCCCGTCGTCGCCCCGCCCCGGCGGGGCGCCGAGGCGGCGATGTGCCGCCTCCTCTTCGTCCCGTCCTGCCCGGCGCCGGTGCGATCGCGCGACGTGCAGCGGATGTTCAGCACGGGCATCCTGCTGTCGGCGCTGCGCTGCCTGCTCACCTATGTCGTCCTGCCGCTTCTCGGCCCGGTCCTCGGGCTCACCGGTGGCGTCGGACCGGCCATCGGCCTGCCGCTCGCCGCCGTGGCGCTCGTGTTCGACGTGATCGGCGTCCGCCGCTTCTGGGTGGCCGACCACCGCTCGAAGTGGAGCGCCACGTTCGTGTACGCCGGCGTGATGGCCCTCGTGCTCGCGCTCATGGTGCTCGACGTCGTCCAGCTGGCTCGCTGACCGCGCCGCCGGCGGTGATCGCCGCCGGGCGGCGGCCCCTCGCCGCCACCTCCTCCTCGCCGCCACCTCCTCCTCGCCGCCACCTCCTCCTCGCCGCCACCTCCTCCTCGCCGCCACCTCGCCCTACCACCGGCCCGCCGGCATCCGGGCGAGCCTTGCCGACCGTTCCTGACGTTGACGTAAGATGGCGACGTTTCTGACGTTGACGTGAGGTAGAGGCGGCACCGCCCGGTGCCACCTCGGACGGAGGGCGACGAATGGGCGAGCAAGCCGGGGTCCTGCAGGGCCTCGCGGCGAGACGCAACGAGCAGCCGGCACACCCCGAGCGCTACAAGTGGATCGCCCTGTCGAACACGACGCTCGGGATGATGATGGCGACGATCAACTCGTCGATCACCCTGATCGCCCTCCCGAACATCTTCCGGGGCATCCACCTCAACCCGCTCGCCCCGGCCAACACGGGCTACCTGCTGTGGACGCTGATGAGCTTCATGGTGGCGACGGCCGTCCTGCTCGTGAGCCTCGGGCGCGTCGGCGACATGTTCGGCCGAGTGAAGATGTACAACCTCGGCTTTGCCATCTTCACGCTGTTCTCGGTCCTGCTCGCCGTCACCTGGCTCGAAGGGTCCTCGGCGGCGGTCTGGCTCATCGCCATGCGCGTCGGCCAGGGGATCGGTGCCGCCTTCCTGTTCGCCAACTCGAGCGCCATCCTGACCGACGCCTTCCCGGCCCACCAGCGTGGCCTGGCGCTCGGCATCAACAACGTGGCGGGCATCTCCGGGTCGTTCCTCGGGCTGGTCCTCGGCGGCATCCTGGCGCCGATCGAGTGGCGCCTCGTGTTCCTCGTGTCGGTCCCCTTCGGCCTGTTCGGGACGGTGTGGGCGTACCTGAAGCTGCGCGACAACTCGATCCGGATCCCGGCTCGGATCGACTGGTGGGGCAACGTCCTCTTCGCTGTCGGCCTCGTGGCCATCCTCGTCGGCATCACCTACGGCATCGAGCCGTACGGCCACTCGACCATGGGCTGGACCAACCCGATGGTGCTCGGCTGCCTCATCGCCGGGGTGGCGCTGCTGGCCGTGTTCACGGTCGTCGAGACGAAGGTCGCCCAACCGATGCTGCGGGTGGCGCTCTTCAAGATCCGCGCCTTCTCCGCCGGCAACGCCGCCACGTTGCTCTTCTCGCTCGGCCGTGGCGGGCTCATGTTCATCCTCATCATCTGGCTGCAGGGCATCTGGCTGCCCCAGCACGGCTACAGCTTCAGCGTCACCCCGCTGTGGGCCGGCATCTACATGCTCCCGCTCACCGCCGGCTTCCTCGTCGCCGGGCCCGTGTCGGGCATCCTCTCGGACCGCTACGGCGCCCGCCCGTTCGCCACCGGCGGCATGGCGATCGCCGCGCTCGCCTACGGCCTGCTCGAGGTGATCCCGGTCGACTTCACCTACCTGGCGTTCGCGTCGCTGCTGTTCCTGATGGGTCTCGGGATGGGCATCTTCTCGGCGCCCAACATGGCCGGCATCATGAACAGCCTGCCGCCCGACCAGCGTGGTGCCGGGGCCGGCATGGTCACGACCTTCCAGAACTCGGCGATGGTGCTGTCGATCGGGGTGTTCTTCACCCTCATCATCCTCGGGCTCTCTTCGAGCCTCCCCCACTCCCTCGACGCAGGGCTGCTCTCCCAGGGCGTGCCGGCGGCGGCGGCCACGAGGATCTCCCACCTCCCGCCCGTCGGCAGCCTGTTCGCCGCCTTCCTCGGGTACAACCCCATGCAGACGCTCCTCGGCCACGGCGTGCTCTCCCACCTGAGCCCCCACCACGCCGCCGTGCTGACCGGCCGCAGCTTCTTCCCCCGGCTGCTCTCGGCACCGTTCGAGTCGGGCCTGCAGAAGGCGTTCACCTTCGCCCTCGTCGCCTCGCTCGTCGCCGCCGCCTGCTCGTGGCTGCGAGGCGGCAATTACCACCACGCCGACGCCGGCGCCGGCGCCGGCGCCGGCTCCCCGAGCAGCGACACCGGTCCGGTCACCCTCGACACCGCCGGGGTCTCCCCGGTGGCCGCGCCGAACAGCAGCGCCGCCGGTCGCCGGTCGGCCGCGGTGGAGCGCTGAGGTGGGGCCGGCCGCCACCGGCGCCGGGGCGCTCGCCAGCGAGGCGCTGCTGCGCATCGGCGAGGCGGCGCTCCGCCTCGGGGTGTCCGAGCGTGCGCTGCGCTACTACGAGGAGATCGGGCTGGTCGTGCCGGCCCACCACAGCCCCGGCGGCAACCGCCGCTACGGCGAGGCCGAGCTGGCCCGGGTACGGCGCATCCGTGAGCTGCAGGACCTGATGGGCCTCAACCTCGACGAGATCCGCACGGTCCTCGATCGCGAGGACCGCCTCGAGGACCTCCGGGCCCGGTGGCACGCGAGCGACGACGACGCCGAGCGCCGCGAGGTGCTCGGCGAGGTCCTCGCCGTCACGGCCCCGCTGCGCGAGCAGGTCGAGCGCAAGCGGCGCCGGCTCGAGGCGTTCCTCGGCGAGCTGGACGAGCGGATGGCCCACTACCGCGACCTGCTCGGCGAGCTCGACGGTCCCCCGCCGTCGCTCAGTGCGGCTCGAACACGCGCCGGGCGGCGGCCATCCCCCGCCGACCGGTCGTGAGGACGGCGACCACCGCCACCACGATCCCGGCTCCGGTGGCGAGCCACCAGGCGGCGTGCGTCGACGAGGCGAGCGCCACCCTGGCCGCCGCCGCGGCCGCGCCCGCATGGGGCGAGCGCAGCTGGGCCGCCGCCTGGGCCGCGCCGGAACCGAGGTCGACGAGGTGGCGGAGCGCCCGCCGCCCGAGCCGCAGCGGCGCCAGCGCCGCCGGCAGGCGCGACCGCAGCCCTTCGGCGAGGAGCGACCCGAGCAGGGCGATGCCGAGGACCGTGCCGACCTGGCGGGTCGCCGCGGCGACCCCGCCGGCGACCCCGGCCTGGGCCGGCGGCATGCCCGAAAGGGCGGTCGTCGTGATCGGCGGGTTGACGAAGCCCATCCCGATGCCGAGCAGCGAGTAGGCGAGCACCAGCTGGCCGATCCCCGAGCGGGCGCCGACGAGGGCGAGGACGGCGGTTCCGGCCGCCGAGAACGTCCCGCCGAGCACGAGCGGGAGGCGGGGCCCGAACCGGTTGACCAGGCGCCCGGCGACCGGTGACAGGCCACCGATGAAGATCGTCGCCGGCAGCAGCGCCACCCCGGTCATGAAGGCCGAGAAACGCCGGACGTCCTGCAGGTAGAGGCTGTTCACGAACAGGAAGCCGCCCATCACGAGGAAGGCCAGCACCGCCGACACCCCGGCAGCCGAGAAGGGGGGGCTGCGGAAGAAGCGGATCTCGACGAGCGGCTCGGCCACGCGGCGCTCGACGAGCACGAACGCGACGAGGGCCGCCGCCGTGCCGGCCAGCAGGCCGAGGATCTCCGGTGACGTCCAGCCGGTGGCGGGCGCCTCGATGATGGCGTAGGTCGACATCCCGAGGATCGCCATGACGAGCAGCTGGCCGGCAGGGTCGATGCGCCGGGCGTGGGCCGCCCGGGAGTCCGGCACGTAGCGCGTCGTGAGGGCGATGGCGGCGAGGCCGATCGGCAGGTTGATCCAGAACACCCACCGCCAGCCGAGGCCGTCGACGAGGGCGCCCCCGACGATCGGGCCGGCGGCGAGGGCGATGCCGTAGGTGGCGCTCCACCAGCCGAGCGCCTTCGCCCGCTCCCGGCGGTCCGAGAAGGTGTTGGTGATGATCGACAGCGCGTTCGGGTTGAGCATGGACCCGCCGACCGCCTGCACCATGCGGAAGGCGATCAGGGTGCCCACGCTCGGTGCCAGGCTGCAGGCGACCGAGCCGAGCAGGAAGACGACGAGGCCGTAGCGGAACACCCGCCGGCGCCCCAGTCGGTCCCCCATCGACCCGGAGGCGAGCAGCAGGACGGAGATGACGAGCACGTAGGCGTCGGTCACCCACTGCAGGCTCGACAGGCTGGCCCCGAAGCTGCGCTGGATCGCCGGCAGCGCCACGGTGAGGGCGGTGGCGTCGATGTTGACGATGAGCAGGCTCATGCTGGCGATCGCCAGCACCCGGTAGGGGCGGAGCACCGCAGGGGCCGGACCGCCCGTGGCGGCGGGCGCGGTCGCCCTCATGCCGACCGTCGCCCCCCCATCGGCGCTCAGCGTACGGGACGGGGGCCACCTCCACCACTTGTGCCGGCCGGCGCCCTCAAGGTCCGGCGGGGACCTGCCGATGCAGGAGCCACGGCCGGCAGGCCGGCCGACCCTTCACCGGCGTGGCGCGCTGTGGCGCGCCGCCAATCCCTCAAACCCGCGCCCGCCCCGGACGTAATCGCTCGTGCGGGGCGAGGAACGCACCGCTGACGTGGCCCACGGACGGGCACATCGCACCCCGGGCGCAGCTGCGCCCTGGTCCATCGTCCGTGAAGGGAACGTCAATGACTAACGGTGTCATCGGCATCCTGCAGTTCGCCATCGACGGCATCACCCAGCAGCAGAACGCGACCGCGAACAACATCGCCAACCAGGCCACGCCGCGCTACACCGCCAACGAGGTCAGCTTCCAGCAGAGCCTCGCCCAGGCCATCGGTGCCAACGGGCCCGCCGTCGCCCAGACGACCGTGGCGGCCTCGACCAACCCTGCGGCGACGAACGGTAACAACGTTCGCGTCGGTCAGGAGATCGTTGCTGCCCAGCACGAGGTCCTCAGCTACCAGCAGGTGACCGACTCGCTGAATGCCCAGCTGCGCCTCATCCAGGGTGCTGCCGGCGGGAGCTTCCAGTGAGCGACGTGTTCGGCGCCCTCGGCATCGCCGGCAGCGGCGTCGACGCCATGCAGACCTGGATCGACACGACCGGCGGCAACATCGCGAACGCCAACGACGCCGTGCCGGTCAACCAGCGGACCTACGCCGAGGAGACGACCATCCTGTCGCCCCAGTCCGTCGGCGCCGGCCAGCCCGGCACCGGCGTGTCGGCCGGCGTCCAGCTCGGCTCGAACGCCGGCGTGATCGCCTACGAGCCGCACAGCCCGATGGCCAACGCCCAGGGGCTCGTGCGGGTCCCGAACGTCTCCCTGTCGACCGAGCTCGTCAACCTCATCCAGGCACAGAACGGCTACCAGGCCGACACCTCCGTGCTCCAGAAGGCAGTTGCCGCCTACCAGGCCGGCCTCACGATCGGAAGCTGACATGGTCATCGCCCCCATCGGCCCGCTCCCCTCCCTCCCGAGCCTGCCCTCGCTCGGCGGGGCGTCCGGCTCCGGCTCGACCCTCGGCGCGGGCAGCGGCGGCTTCTCCAACTTCATCACGGGCGCCATCGACGCCCTCCAGCAGTCCCAGACGACGGCGTCCTCGGCGGAGGCCAACGCCGCCGCCGGCCAGGGCAACCTGGCCGACACGATGATCGCCGCCTCGAAGGCGTCGCTGGACACCCAGGTGAGCACCGACCTCATCAACAAGGCCGTCGCCTCGTACACGTCGATCATGTCGATGAGCTTCTGAGGTGCACCCTTAGATGGCCCTCGTCCCCACTGACGTCTCGAGATGGCGCGAGAGCGCCCGGCGCTTCGCGTCGGGCTTCTCGCGCGGCCAGAAGGCCGTGACGGCGATCTCGGTCGTCGCCGTCATCCTCGTCGCCGTGGTGTTCATGAGCCTCTCGGGTCGGCCCACCTACTCGATCCTCTACACGAACCTCCAGCCGTCCGACGCCGCCGCGATCACCCAGCAGCTGACGAGCGCCCACGTGCCGTACCAGCTGCAGAACGGCGGCTCCACCATCCTCGTCCCCCAGAACGAGGTCGACCAGCAGCGCCTCACCGCCGCCGCAGCCGGGCTCCCGGCGCAGGGAACCGTCGGCCTCTCGATCCTCGACAAGGAGGGCCTCACCACCTCCCAGCTCACCCAGCAGGCCGACTACCTGCGGGCCCTCCAGGGCGAGCTCGAGCAGACGATCAACTCCATCACCGGCGTCACCGGCTCCCAGGTGCGTGTCGCCCTGCCCGCCAACCAGACGTTCGCCCTCGGCAACACCAACCCGACGGGCGCCTCGGTGCTGGTCGACCTGCTCCCCGGGCACACGCTGAGCTACACCCAGGTGCAGGCCATCACCTCGCTCGTCGCCTCCGCCGTCCCCGGGCTCACCGCCTCGCAGGTGACGGTGGCCGACAACAACGGCAACCTGCTCGCCGGCCCGGGGGTGAACGACACCGGCGCCGCCCAGTCGAACGCGGCCTCGAACTACGACGCCACCCAGGCGGCAAAGATCTCGGCGTACCTCGCCAGCGTGCTCGGGGCCGGCAACGCCGACGTCCAGGTCAACGCCGTCCTCAACTTCGACCAGGTCAAGACGACCACCCAGTCGCTGCTGACGGGCGCCAACAACAAGGTGCAGGCCGTCTGCACCAGCCTCAACCAGTCGAGCACCAAGTACACCGGCGCCGGCGCGCCGCCCGGCGGCGCCGCCGGCGCGGTCACGGCGACGACGACGCCCGGGTCGACCGGCACCTACACCCAGAGCTCGATCCAGAAGAGCTGCGAGACGGGCACGAAGCAGCAGACCATCGTCCAGGCCCCCGGCTCGGTCCTGCACCAGTCGGTCGCCGTCCTCGTCAACCAGAAGGCCCTGCCGAAGGGCCTCAGCCTGGTGGCGCTCCAGAAAGGCGTGGCGGCGGCGGCCGGCATCATCCCGGCACGCGGCGACGTGCTCACCTTCAGCGCCGCGCCGTTCCGCTCCCAGTTCACCTCGTCGGTGACGACGACGAAGAAGAGCATGCTCGCCACCTATCTGAAGCCGGGCATCGCGCTGTTCCTCGTCCTGCTCGTGCTCCTCCTCCTCCTGCTCGCCTCCCGCCGGGCGAAGAAGGCCGCCCGGGCGCGTGACGCCGCGCTCGAGGCGGCCCTCTACGACCAGCTCCGTGCCCTCAGCCCGGCCGAGATGACCACCGGCGAGATCCCGGCCATCCCGGCCGGGGTCACGAGCACCCGCCGGCTCGGTGCCGGCACCATCCAGGAGATCGTCGACGCCCAGAGCGCCGAGGTGGCGTCCGTCCTTCGCGAGTGGCTCCACCAAAGCTGATGTCGGCGCTCACCAAGCGGCAGCAGGCTGCCGTCATCATCTCCCAGCTCGACGAGCAGCGCGCCAACAAGGTGCTGCGTGCCATGAGCGAGTCCGAGGTCATCGCCCTCATGGGCGAGGTCGCCCACCTTCCCGTGATGACGGCCGGCGAGGTCGACGACATCATCGACGAGCTCGCCATCAACGCCACGGCGCTCGCCGACGTTCGCCAGGGCGGCGCCGACATCGCCCACAAGCTGCTCGCCGAGCGGCTCGGCCCGCAGCGGGCCGCCGAGATCATGGCCGAGCTCGAGCACGTCGTCGCCGAGCACCCGCTCGGCTTCATGAACCAGATCGACCCCAGCCAGATCGTCGGGTTCCTCTCCGGCGAGCACCCGCAGATCCTCGCCCTCGTCCTCGCCCACCTCCAGCGTGACCACGCGGCGCGCATCGTCGAGCGCCTCGACGACGACCTGCGGACCGAGGTCGCCCGGCGGGTGGCGAAGATCGCCCCGCTGCCGCCCGAGGTGGTGCGCAAGGTGGGTGCCGACCTGGAGCTGCGCCTGTCGGCGTTCGTGCGCGCCGGCGGCACCACGACCGAGGTCGAGGGGCTCTCGACGATCGTCGGCATCCTCACGAGCGCCGACCAGGCGACCGAGAAGCAGATCCTGAGCGACCTCGAGGAGCGCGACCCGGAGATGGCCGAGCGCATCCGCAACGAGATGTTCGTGTTCGAGGACGTCGTCAACCTCGACGACAAGACCCTCCAGACGGTCCTGCGCTCGGTCGTGCTGAAGAACGTGGCGCTCGCCTTGAAGGGCAAGCCGGCGCACGTCGTCGAGAAGTTCACCCGCAACATCTCCGAGCGCGCCGCCGAGGAGCTGGCCGAGGACATGGAGGCGCTCGGCCCGCAGCGCCTCTCGGTCGTCGAGGCCGCCGAGGCCGCCATCGTGAAGGCCGTCCGCAGCCTGGCCGACGCCGGCACCATCACCCTCGAGCGAGGCGACGATGAGCTCGTCGGCTGACCGCGCCCGGCGCGGCCGGGTCGTGCGCGGGGCCCTCGCCGAGGCGGCTCGTCCGACCGAGCCCGTGGTGACAGGTGGCGGTGACCTGCGGGCGCTCGCCCTCGAGCTGGCCGGGCGGCTCGGCGACCTCTCCCTCCCGGTCGACGGGGCCACCGAGGCGGAGGAGCGGCCCGACCCGGTCGAGGTCGCCCGCGCCGAAGGGCGCGCCGCGGGCTACGCCGAGGGGCGAGCCGACGCCCTCGCCGAGCTCGAGGCGGCGCGCGCCCAAGCGCTCGCCGCTGCCGCCGAGCAGCTGGCCGAGGCCGCCAACGAGGCCGCCCGCACCCGCCAGGAGCTGGTCGCCGAGGTCACCGACGACGCCCTCGCCCTCACCTACGAGCTCGCCCGCACCCTGCTCGGCGACGGTGCCGTCGCCGCCTCGCTCCCACCGCGGGCCGCCGTCGAGAAGGCGCTCGCCCTCGCCCCGGAAGGGCGCGACCTGGTGGTGCGCATCTCGCCCGAGTCCGACCTCACCGTCGACGACCTCGTCGGCCTGTGCGACCCGGCGCGGGTCTCGATCGTCGCCGACGCCGCCGTGGAACCCGGCGGGTGCATCGTCGACGTCGGCGCCTGCCGCATCGACACCCAGATCTCGAGCGCCCTCGAGCGGGTCCGCCAGGTGCTCGACGACCGCCGCCGGTCCTCCGAGCCCCTCGAGGGCGACCTCGACGCGACCGAGGAGCGCGGCGCATGAGCGTCCTCGACTCGCCGGCACTGCGCCGCGCCCTCACCGAGGCCGCCGCCCTGCGCTGCACCGGGCGCGTCAGCCGCCTCGTCGGGCTGCGCCTCGAGGTCGAGGGGCTCGAGGCGGCCGTCTCCGACGCCGTCGTCGTGCACCGCCAGGACGGCTCCATCCTGCCCGCCGAGGTCGTCGCCCTCGAGGGCGACCGCCTCGCCTGCATGCCGCTCGGCCCGCTCCACGGCGTCCGCTACGGCGACGTCGTCGAGGCGCTCGGGCGCCCGCTGCCGGTGCGCGTCGGCGAGGCCCTCCTCGGCCGGGTGCTCGACGGGCTCGGCAACCCGATCGACGACGGGCCGGCGCTGCCCCACCTCGAGCCGGTCGGCGTCGAGGCGGACCCGCCGCACCCGCTGAAGCGCGAGATGGTCACCCGCCAGCTCGGCCTCGGGGTACGCGCCCTCGACACCACCGTCCCCTGCGGTGTCGGCCAGCGCCTCGGCATCTTCGCCGGCTCCGGCGTCGGCAAGTCCAGCCTGCTGTCGATGATCACGCGGGGCACCGCCGCCCAGGTGTGCGTGCTCGCCCTGATCGGCGAGCGCGGCCGCGAGGTCTCCGAGTTCATCCACCGCGACCTCGGCCCGGAGGGGCTGGCCCGCTCCGTCGTCGTCGTCGCCACCTCCGACCAGCCGGCGCTCGTGCGCATCCGGGCCTCCTTCACCGCCACGCGCATCGCCGAGTGGTTCCGCGACCAGGGCGCCGACGTGCTCCTCCTCATGGACTCGCTCACCCGTTTCGCCATGGCCCAGCGCGAGGTCGGCCTCGCCGCCGGAGAGCCGCCGGCGACGCGCGGCTACCCGCCGTCGGTGTTCTCGCTCCTCCCGAAGCTCCTCGAGCGGGCCGGCGCCGCCGAGCGGGGGTCGATCACCGGCCTGTACACCGTGCTCGTCGAGGGCGACGACATGAACGAGCCCATCGCCGACGCCGCCCGCTCGATCCTCGACGGCCATCTCGTCCTCTCCCGCCGCCTGGCCACCGCCGGGCACTTCCCGAGCGTCGAGGTGCTCGAGTCGATCTCGCGCGTCGAGGGCGCCATCACCACCCCCGAGCAGCGCGCGCTCGTCCGCGAGCTACGCCGGTTGCTCGCCGCCCACCGCGACGCCCGTGACCTCATCGAGATCGGCGCCTACGCCCGCGGCACGAACCCCCTCGTCGACCGCGCCATCGACCTGAAGGACCTGATCGACGCCTTCCTGCGCCAGGAGATGAGCGCCACCGTTCCCCTCGGCGAGGCCTGGCGCAGCCTGTCCGCCCTGCTGGCCGACTCCGGCCTCGCCACCATCACCGACCTTGCGACCATGGAGGTGGCCTGATGCGCGGCTTCCAGTTCCGCCTGGCGACGGTGCTCCGGCTCCGCCGCGCCGAGGACGAGCGCGCACACCGGGCGCTCGTCGAGGCCAACGCCGTCCTCACCGCGCTGCTCCTCCGGCGCGACGAGGAGGCACGGCGCACCGGCGAGCTCGTGCGCCGCGCCGAGGCCACCGACGCTCCGGCCCTCCTCGCCGAGCGCCACGACGCCGAGGTCGCCCTGGCCCAGCTCGGGGAGGCCGACCGCCGCGTCGCCGAGGCGGCCGGCGCGGCGGCGCTCGCCCAGGTCACCTGGGTGCGCGCCCACCGCCGCGTCCAGGCGCTCGAGCGACTCGAGGAGCGCCAGCGCGCCGAGCACGGCGCCGAGCTCCTCCGCCAGGAGATCTCCCTCCTCGACGACCTCGCCACCGCCCGCTACCTGGCCGCCGGCAACGACCGCACCCGCCTTGCCGCCGGGAGCGACCGATGACGAGCCTCGGCGCCATCCAGGGCTACCTCGCCAACATCCAGACCACCATGGACGGCCTCCCGGCCGCCCTTCAGGCGGCGGCCCCCACCGGCAACTTCCCGGCCGTCCTGCAGAGCGCCCTCGCCGCCCTCGACGGCGCCGCGGGCGGCCCGGCCGGGACCACCTCGACGGCACCGACCGCCACCGCCTCGACGGCGAGCCAGCTCGGCCTCGCCGGCCCGATCGCCGCCCCGGCCGCCTTCGGCGGCACGACCCCGACCGGCGCCGCCGTCGTGGCCGAGGCCGAGAAGTTCCTCGGCGTCCCCTACGTCTGGGGCGGGAGCACCCCCTCCGGCTTCGACTGCTCCGGCCTCGTCCAGTACGTCTACGGACAGCTCGGCGTCTCGCTGCCGCGCACCAGCCAGCAGCAGGCCCTCGCCGGCACCCCCGTCTCGAGCATCGCCCAGGCCCAACCCGGCGACCTCGTCTTCTACGCCGGCAGCGACGGCACGGCCACCTCGCCGGGCCACGTCGGCATCTACCTCGGCAACGGCCAGATGCTCGACGCCCCCTACACCGGCACCAGCGTCCAGATCGACCCGGTCGGCAACCCCGTGGCCATCCGCCGGGTGCTGCCCGGCAGCGCAGCCACGACCCCGCTCTCGGCGACCGGCGCCCTCGGCACCTCGCCGAGCAGCGGCACGACCGGCGGCGCCGGCGCCCTCCCGGCCTCGCTCGCCCCGGCGTTCCTGTCGGCGGCCAGCCGCTACGGCGTGCCCGTCAGCCTGCTCACCGCCGTCGCCAAGGTCGAGTCGGGCTTCACCCCGACCGCCGTCTCCTCCGCCGGCGCCCAGGGCCTCATGCAGCTCATGCCGCAGACGGCCGCCTCGCTCGGGGTCAACCCCTTCGACCCGGCCCAGGCCATCGACGGGGCCGCCCGCCTCCTGTCCGGCTACCTCCAGCAGTTCGGCTCGGTCCCCGACGCCCTCGCCGCCTACAACGCCGGACCGAACGCCGTCACCCAGTACGGCGGCGTCCCCCCGTACCCGCAGACCCAGGCCTACGTCCAGTCCGTCCTGCAGTCCATGGGCTCCGCCGGCGCCGCCATACCCGCACCGGCCGCGGCCGCCGCCCCCACCACGGTCCCGGCCTCCGCCCCCACGGGCGCCGCCGGCACCGGCATCGCCGGGGCGACCCCCACCACCGCCACCACCGCCACCACTGCCACCACTGCCACCACTGCCACCACGATGACCGCGAGGCTCGCATGAGCGCACCCGTCCGCCAGGTCAACCCCACCGACGCCCCGGTGAGCCGGGCGCGTCCGGGGCGGCGCGGCGGCGCGGCCGCACCGGTCGACGCCTTCGCCGCCGCCCTGGCCGCCCTCACCCCGGGCACCGCGCGCACACCCGCCGCGAGCGCCGCCGCCGACCGGCTCGGGCGCGGGACTGCCGGCCAGCCCACCGCCGGCCCACCGGCCGGCCCGCATGCCAGCGCGGCCGAGGTGGCCGCCGCCCGCACCGCCGCCGGCGACGGAAC